>NZ_JAAKPX010000009.1:0-164475 GCF_049172135.1 Aeromonas sp. 603079
GCAGTTGAGGCAGTTGAGGCAGTTGAGGCAGTTGAGGCAGTTGAGGCAGTTGAGGCAGTTGAGGCAGTTGAGGCAGTTGAGGCAGTATCAGAATGGATTAAAAGAAAAGCCGGGACAAGCCCGGCTTTTTCTTTATCACTCAGCAGCTGCTTCAGCAGCGGCCGGGCGGTCTACCAGCTCAATATAAGCCATAGGGGCGTTGTCGCCAGCACGGAAACCGCATTTCAGAATGCGAGTATAACCGCCGGCGCGCTCCAGGTAGCGCGGGCCCAGTTCATTGAACAGCTTAGCCACGATCGCGTTGTCGCGAGTGCGGGCAAATGCCAGACGACGATTAGCAACGCTATCAGTCTTGGCAAGGGTGATCAGCGGTTCAACTACACGACGCAGCTCTTTTGCCTTAGGCAGAGTCGTCTTGATGATCTCATGACGAACCAGGGAGCTGGCCATGTTGCGGAACATAGCCTGACGATGGCTGCTGTTCCGGTTCAGTTGACGACCACTCAAACGATGGCGCATGACCTTATCCTTCTAACTAAATCTGTGAAACCCGTAATCTGGATTACTCGTCAGCGATGCTGGCGGGCGGCCAGTTCTCAAGGCGCATGCCAAGAGACAGACCACGGGAGGCCAACACGTCCTTGATCTCAGTCAGGGACTTCTTACCGAGGTTAGGAGTCTTAAGCAACTCAACTTCGGTACGCTGTACCAGATCACCAATATAGTGGATAGCTTCTGCCTTCAGACAGTTCGCAGAACGAACTGTCAGCTCCAAATCATCGACAGGACGCAGCAGAATCGGATCAAACTCGGGTTTCTCTTCTTTCTTCTCGGGCACGCTGACATCGCGCAGATCCACGAAGGCTTCCAGTTGCTCAGCCAGAATAGTGGCAGAACGACGGATAGCTTCCTCAGGATCCAGGGTACCATTGGTCTCCATGTCGATGACCAGCTTGTCCAAGTCGGTACGCTGTTCCACACGTGCTGCCTCAACATTGTAGGCAATACGAACGATGGGGCTGAACGCGGAGTCCAGCAGCAGGCGACCGATAGGACGCTCTTCGTCATCGTTGTGAACACGAGCAGAAGCAGGCACATAACCACGACCGCGCTGAACTTTCAAGCGCATGCTGATTTCAGCATTGGCACCAGTCAGGTGGCAGATTACGTGCTCCGGGTTTACGATCTCGACTTCATCACCGTGAGTGATATCACCTGCGGTAACGGGGCCTGTTCCAGACTTGGTCAGGGACAGAGTTACCTCGTCCTTGCCTTCCAGCTTCACAGCGATACCTTTCAGGTTGAGCAGGATTTCAAGAATGTCTTCCTGTACACCTTCTTTGCTGCTGTACTCATGCAGTACCCCGTCAATTTCGACTTCAGTAACTGCACAACCGGGCATAGAAGACAGCAAAATACGACGCAGGGCGTTGCCCAGCGTGTGACCAAAGCCACGCTCGAGTGGCTCAAGAGTCACTTTCGCATGAGTCGGGCTAACTTGCTCGATGTCAACTAGCCGCGGTTTAAGAAAATCTGTTACAGAACCCAGCATTGTGTCCTCTCTTTAGAAGCTAGCTTTACTTGGAGTAAAGCTCGACGATCAGCTGTTCGTTAATGTCGGCAGACAGGTCGGAACGCTCTGGCAGGCGCTTGAAGGCACCTTCCATTTTAGCGGCATCAACCTCTACCCAAGTCGGCTTCTCGCGCTGACCAGCAACCTCAAGGGCAGCTTTGATACGCGCTTGCTTCTTAGCCTTCTCACGAACGCAGATCACGTCCTCAGGGGAAACCTGGAAAGAAGGAATGTTCACAACGCGGCCGTTTACCATGATGGCCTTGTGGCTCACCAGCTGACGAGATTCAGCGCGGGTAGCACCGAAGCCCATGCGGTATACGACGTTGTCCAGACGACCTTCCAGCAGCTGCAACAGGTTTTCACCGGTGTTACCCTTTTGACGGGCAGCGTCGCGGTAGTAGTTGCGGAACTGTTTTTCCAATACGCCGTAGATACGACGAACTTTTTGTTTCTCGCGCAGTTGCACACCGTAATCGGACAGACGGGGCTTGCGAGCGCCGTGCTGACCAGGAGCGGTGTCAATCTTGCACTTAGAATCAATCGCACGAACACCAGACTTCAGGAAGAGGTCTGTGCCCTCACGACGGCTAAGCTTAAGCTTAGGACCGATATATCTTGCCATCTTCTTTCTCCAACAATCCTAGACCAAGTAGCTACAGCGTTACACGCGGCGCTTCTTGGGAGGACGACAACCGTTGTGCGGGATCGGAGTCACATCAGTAATGTTAGTGATGCGGAAACCAGCCGCGTTCAGGGCGCGGATGGAAGACTCACGACCGGGACCCGGACCTTTGACCATGACTTCCAGGTTCTTGACGCCATATTCTTTGGCCATCTCACCAGCGCGCTCGGCAGCTACCTGAGCAGCGAACGGGGTGGACTTACGAGAACCACGGAAACCGGAACCACCAGAAGTAGCCCAAGACAGAGCATTGCCCTGACGGTCAGTAATGGTCACGATTGTGTTGTTGAAAGATGCATGAACGTGCGCAATACCGTCGCTCACTTGCTTTTTAACGCGCTTGCGAGCACGAGTCGGAGTTTTAGCCATTTTCTACCTTCCCGTTACTTCTTGATAGCCTTGCGCGGACCCTTACGGGTACGAGCGTTGGTCTTGGTACGTTGACCACGAACAGGCAGGCTACGACGGTGACGCAAACCACGGTAGCAACCCAGATCCATCAATCGCTTGATGTTCATGGAAATCTGACGACGCAGGTCACCTTCAACGGTGAATTTACCTACTTGTTCACGCAGACTCTCGATCTGAGCTTCGTCCAGGTCTTTAATTTTCACATTCTCAGCGATACCGGCTGCGGCACAAATGGCCTTGGAGCGGGTACGACCGACGCCATAAATCGCAGTCAAAGCAATGACTGCATGCTTATGGTCAGGAATGTTAATGCCAGCGATACGGGCCACTATTCACTCCTACATATAGTAGATTACGACCACCACAAAGCCCGTGAGCGGATACGTGGCGGTCAACCAATACACAACAAAAGTTGGCTGGCTATATTAGCCAGCACAACTATTTGTTGCAAGTACTAACCGTAAAAAATTAGCCTTGGCGCTGTTTATGCTTTGGCTCGCTGCAAATCACACGCACCACACCGTGACGCTTGATGATTTTGCAGTTACGGCAGATTGCCTTAACGGAAGCACGAACTTTCATTGCTTAACTCCGTAACTACGCCGACCTTTAGCGGCCGTAGCCCTTCAGGTTGGCCTTCCTCAGGACGTCACCATATTGATGAGACATCATATGGGTTTGTACCTGAGCCATGAAGTCCATGATAACCACCACAATAATCAGCAGCGAAGTGCCACCGAAGTAGAACTGTACGTTCCAGGCAGTCATCAGGAACTGGGGTACCAGACAGATAAAGGTTATATAGAGCGCACCTGCCAATGTCAGGCGAGTCATAACCTTATCGATATAACGTGCTGTCTGCTCGCCCGGGCGGATCCCCGGGATAAAGGCTCCACTCTTCTTCAGGTTATCTGCTGTCTCGCGGGGGTTGAACACCAGCGCGGTATAGAAGAAACAGAAAAAGATAATGGCTGCTGCATACAGCATCTCGTAAAGCGGCTGACCCGGCTGCAGGACCATAGAGACCTGTTGCAGGATATCAGCGACTTTACCCTCACCCTGACCAAACCAGGAGGTAATGGTACCCGGGAAGAGGATGATACTGGATGCGAAAATCGCAGGAATCACACCAGCCATATTCACTTTCAACGGCAGGTGCGTGCTTTGCGCGGCAAATACCTGGCGGCCTTGTTGACGCTTGGCATAGTTAACGACGATACGACGCTGACCACGCTCCACGAACACCACAAAGTAAGTCACTGCGAAAACAATCAAGCCCAGCAACAACAACAGCAGGATGTGCAATTCCCCTTGACGTGCCTGTTCGGCCGTAGCGCCAATGGCATGCGGCAGACCAGCAACGATACCTGTGAAAATAATCAACGAGATACCATTACCAATCCCACGCTCGGTAATCTGCTCACCCAACCACATCAAGAACATGGTACCGGTGACCAGACTCACAACCGCTGTGAAATAGAAGCCCAAACCCGGATGAGTCACGAGTCCTTGCATCATATTCGGCAGACCGGTTGCAATACCAATGGCCTGGAAAGTTCCCAAAACCAGCGTGCCCCAACGGGTATATTGGCTAATCTTGCGACGGCCGGATTCACCCTCTTTCTTGAGTTCAGCAAGAGCAGGATGAACCACTGTCAGCAGCTGGATAATGATCGACGCCGAAATGTACGGCATGATCCCCAACGCAAGAATAGAAGCACGCGATAGTGCACCACCACTGAACATGTTGAACATCTCAATGATGGTGCCCTTCTGTTGCTGGAACAACTCGGCCAGTACGGCGGCGTCAATACCAGGAATCGGCACATAAGAGCCTGCACGGAAAACGATAATCGCCCCGAGAACGAAGAGCAGACGGCTCTTCAGTTCACTCAGACCACCCTGTGCTTTAACATCCAATCCTGGTTTCTTAGCCATTGTACTGATTATTCCTCGATTTTACCGCCAGCGGCCTCGATGGCTGCACGTGCACCTTTGGTGACGGACAGACCACGAACGGTCACAGCACGGTCAATGTTGCCAGACAGAACAACTTTAGCGAACACGATGTTCTTGGTCAGAACGCCGGCTTGCTTCAGAGTGCTCACGTCGACTACATCACCTTCTACCAGGGCGATTTCGTTCAGGCGCACTTCGGCAGATACCAAAGATTTGCGAGAGAAGAAACCGAACTTCGGCAGACGGATTTTCAAAGGCATCTGGCCGCCTTCGAAACCGTTGCGGACTTTACCGCCACCGGAACGAGAGGTTTGACCTTTAACACCACGACCACCGGTCTTGCCCAGACCAGAACCGATACCACGGCCCGGACGGTGCTTAACGCGCTTGGAACCAGCGGCCGGAGACAGAGTATTCAGACGCATGCTTAGCCCTCCACCTTAACCATGTAATAAACCTGGTTGATCATACCGCGTACGCAAGGAGTATCTTCCAGCTCAACGGTGTGACCAATGCGACGCAGACCCAGACCACGCAGAGTCGCCTTGTGCTTTGGCAGACGGCCGATAGAGCTGCGAGTTTGAGTTACTTTTACAGTGTTAGCCATGTCGCATTACCCCAGAATTTCTTCAACGCGCAGACCACGCTTGGCAGCGATCTGTTCCGGTGACTGACCGTGAACCAGAGCGTCTACAGTTGCGCGAACAACGTTGATTGGGTTGGTGGAACCGTAGGTCTTAGCCAGCACGTTGTGGATACCAGCAACTTCCAGAACGGCACGCATGGCGCCGCCTGCGATGATACCAGTACCTTGAGAGGCCGGCTTCATGAACACGGTGGAACCGGAGTGAACACCTTTCACCGGGTGGTGCAGGGTGCCGTTGTTCAGTTCAACCTTGTTCAGGTTACGCTTGGCCTGTTCCATTGCTTTTTGAATAGCAGCCGGAACTTCACGGGCTTTACCGTAACCGTAACCTACACGGCCGTTACCATCACCCACCACGGTCAACGCGGTGAAGGACATGATACGACCACCTTTAACAGTTTTCGAAACACGGTTTACTGCAATGAGCTTTTCTTGCAGTTCGCCGGCTTGAGATTCGACTTTAGCCATCTTCGACTCCTAGCTTAGAACTGAAGACCAGCGTCACGTGCGGCAGCTGCCAGGGCAGCGATGCGACCGTGATACTTGAAACCGGAACGATCGAAAGATACGTTCTGAACGCCTTTGGCAATAGCACGCTCAGCGATAGCTTTACCTACAGCGGTAGCAGCATCTGCGTTACCGGTGTATTTCAGAGCTTCACTGATGGCTTTCTCTACTGTGGAAGCAGAGGCCAGAACTTCGGAACCGTTGGCTGCAATAACCTGCGCATAGATATGACGCGGGGTACGGTGAACAACCAGACGGGTAGCTCCCAGTTCCTGCATCTTTTTCCGAGCACGAGTAGCACGACGGAGACGAGCTGCTTTCTTGTCCATAGTGTTACCTTACTTCTTCTTAGCTTCTTTAGTACGCACTTGCTCGTTGGCATAGCGTACACCCTTGCCCTTGTAGGGCTCCGGAGCGCGGTAAGCACGGATATCGGCGGCGACTTGGCCAACCAGCTGCTTGTCGACGCCACGCAGAACGATTTCTGTAGCAGTCGGGCACTCAGCGGTCACACCAGCCGGCAGCGCATGCTCTACCGGGTGAGAGAAGCCCAGAGCCAGCGCAACAGCATTGCCCTTGATGGAGGCTTTATAACCTACACCAACCAGCTGCAGCTTGCGCTCGAAGCCTTGGGTAACACCGATTACCATGTTGTTGACCAATGCACGGGCAGTACCGGCCTGAGCGTCAGCACCAGCGATGCTGCTGCGCGGGGCGAACTTCAGTACATTGTCTTCTTTGGTCACTTCTACACCGGCGTGAATAGAGCGAACCAGAGAACCTTTACCACCTTTGATGGTCAGTTCCTGGCCGTTCAGAGTCACCTCTACGCCAGCAGGAATAGTGACGGGTGCCTTAGCAACACGAGACATTTCCTACCTCCTATTAAGCGACGTAGCAGATGATCTCACCGCCCATGCTTGCTTTGCGAGCAGCACGGTCAGTCATCACACCTTTAGACGTGGACACGATAGCAACACCGAGACCGCCCATAACTTTCGGCAGATCAGTAGTGCGCTTGTAAATACGCAGGCCTGGACGGCTTACGCGTTGGATCAGTTCTACAACTGGCTTGCCCTGGAAATATTTCAGTTCAATTTCCAGTTCCGGCTTCACGTCACCAGCTACGGAGTAGCCAGCGATGTAACCTTCTTCTTTCAGCACTTTGGCGATAGCCACTTTCAGCTTGGAAGAAGGCATGGAAACCGCAACTTTGCTCGCCGCCTGACCGTTACGGATGCGGGTCAGCATATCCGCGATCGGATCTTGCATGCTCATAAGTCTAACTCCCGAGATTCGTTACCAAGAAGCCTTCTTCAGGCCCGGAATTTCGCCCTTCATGGCATGCTCACGCACCTTGATGCGAGACAGGCCAAACTTGCGCAGGAAACCGTGCGGACGACCAGTAATATTGCAACGGTTACGCTGGCGGGACGGACTGGAATCACGGGGCAGCTGTTGCAGTTGCAGTACAGCATCCCAACGCGCTTCTTCAGAAGCGTTCATGTCAACGATGATAGCTTTCAGCTCGGCACGCTTGGTCGCGTACTTGGCTACCAGCTTGGCACGCTTTGCTTCGCGCGCTTTCATGGATGTTTTAGCCATAACCCTAACCTTACTTGCGGAATGGGAAGTTAAAGGCAGCCAGCAGAGCACGGCCTTCTTCATCGGTATTCGCGGAAGTGGTGATGGTGATATCCAGACCACGGACGCGATCGACTTTGTCATAGTCGATTTCCGGGAAGATGATCTGCTCACGCACGCCCATGGAGTAGTTACCACGACCGTCGAACGCTTTAGCGTTCAGGCCACGGAAGTCACGGATACGCGGTACGGAGATGCAGATCAGCCGTTCCAGGAACTCCCACATACGCTCGCCACGCAGGGTTACTTTACAACCTATCGGGTAGCCTTCACGAATCTTGAAGCCCGCAACAGATTTGCGAGCTTTGGTGATCAGCGGCTTCTGACCGGAAATGGCAGCCATATCGGCAGCAGCATTTTCCAGCAATTTCTTGTCAGAGATCGCTTCACCAACACCCATGTTCAGGGTGATTTTCTCGATCCGAGGGACTTGCATGATAGTCTTGTAACCGAACTGCTTGGACAGTTCATTTACTACATCGGATTTGTAGTAATCATGCAGTTTCGCCATCGTTAAACTCCAATTACTTCACAAGTTCGCCGGTGGATTTGAAGAAACGGACTTTTTTGCCGTCTTCAATCCGGAAACCAACGCGGTCAGCTTTGCCAGTGGCAGAGTTGAACAGCGCTACGTTTGATACATCGATGGGGGCTTCTTTGGTGACGATACCGCCAGCCTGACCCAGTGCGGGTACCGGCTTCTGGTGTTTCTTCACCTGGTTGATGCCTTCCACGATTACCTTACCTTTTGCAATCAGGACTTGAGTGACTTTGCCACGCTTGCCCTTGTCTTTGCCGGTAAGAACAATCACTTCGTCTTCGCGACGGATTTTAGCTGCCATCGTTCGACTCCTTACAGTACTTCGGGTGCCAGGGACACAATCTTCATGAACTTCTCATTACGCAGTTCACGGGTCACCGGGCCAAAAATACGAGTACCGATTGGCTGTTGGTTGTTGTTAAGCAACACAGCCGCATTGTTGTCGAAACGGATGACAGAGCCGTCCGGACGACGAACGCCTTTACGGGTGCGTACGACCACCGCGTTATACACATCACCTTTCTTCACTTTACCGCGAGGAATGGCTTCCTTGATGGAAACCTTGATGATGTCGCCGATGCCGGCGTAACGGCGGTGCGAGCCACCCAGAACCTTAATACACATTACACTGCGAGCGCCGGAGTTGTCGGCAACACCCAGCATACTTTGCATCTGGATCATCTTAGTGCTCCGCTTTGTTTACTTCTTATCCCTAATGGGATCTGGCTGCCTTCAAAAGGCGCGAAACTATAACACAGGATTTTCAGAAAAGGTAGCCTAAAAAACAAACGGCCCCTGAAAGGGGCCGCTTGGACTACAAAGTACCGATTAGGCCTTTTCTACAACGGCAACCAGGGTCCAGGACTTGGTCTTGGACAGCGGGCGGCATTCGCGGATTTCCACGAGGTCGCCAGCTTTGCACTCGTTGTTTTCGTCATGTACGTGCAGCTTGGTAGTGCGCTTGATGATCTTACCGTAGATCGGGTGCTTTACCTTGCGCTCGATAGCAACAGTGATGGACTTGTCCATCTTGTCGCTGATTACACGACCTTGCAGAGTACGGATCTTGTCAGTCATTACGCACCTGCCTTCTCAGTCAGTACAGTCTTGATACGTGCGACGTCACGACGCACTTGTTTCAGAGTGTGAGTCTGAGCCAGCTGGCCGGTGGACGCTTGCATGCGCATGTTGAATTGCTCACGCAGCAGGCCCAGCAGCTCCTGGTTCAGTTCTTCGACGCTCTTTTGACGCAGATCTTGGGCTTTCATCACATCACCGTCTTAATTACGAAAGTGGTCTGAACAGACAGCTTAGCTGCGGCCAGGGCAAACGCTTCACGCGCCAGAGCCTCAGGTACACCGTCCATCTCGTACAGAACCTTGCCAGGCTGGATCGGGCAAACCCAGTATTCCACGTTACCCTTACCTTTACCCATACGAACTTCAAGGGGCTTTTCGGTGATGGGCTTGTCCGGGAACACACGGATCCAGATCTTACCTTGACGCTTAACGTGACGGGTCATGGCACGACGGGCTGCTTCGATTTGACGAGCAGTCAGTTGACCACGGGATGTCGCCTTCAGGCCAAAGGTACCGAAGGATACTTCGTTACCAGAGGTGGCCAGACCGCGGTTACGACCCTTGTGGGTCTTGCGGAATTTAGTACGCTTAGGTTGCAACATTTACCGAATCTCCTTACTTAGCAGCGCGGCGCTTGTTGTCACGCTTGGGCTTTGCAGGAGCTTGCTCTTGAGCAGCGGCAGCGTTAACAGCAGCCAGACCGCCCAGAACTTCGCCCTTGAAGATCCAAACTTTAACGCCGATCACACCGTAAGTGGTGTGGGCTTCAGAAGTTGCGTAGTCGATGTCGGCACGCAGGGTGTGCAACGGCACACGACCTTCACGGTACCATTCGGTACGCGCGATTTCAGCGCCGCCCAGACGACCGGAAACTTCCACTTTGATGCCCTTGGCACCCAGGCGCATTGCGTTCTGTACGGCGCGCTTCATAGCACGACGGAACATTACACGACGCTCCAGCTGGGAAGTGATGCTGTCGGCAACGAGTTTGCCATCCAGCTCCGGCTTGCGGACTTCGGAAATGTTGATCTGAGCAGGCACGCCAGCAATAGTGGCTACAGCTTTGCGCAGCTTCTCAACGTCTTCGCCTTTCTTACCGATGACAACACCCGGACGAGCGGTGTGAATGGTCACACGGATGCTCTTGGCCGGACGCTCAATGGTGATCTTGGACAAGGACGCGTTTTTCAGTTCCTTGGTCAGGAACTGGCGTACTTGAAAATCGCTGTACAGGTTGTCAGCGAAGTCTTTGGTGTTCGCGAACCAGGTAGAATTCCAAGGCTTGGTAATACCCAGGCGAATGCCATTAGGATGTACTTTCTGACCCATTGCTTATCTCCCAGCCTTAGCGTCGGATACCACTACAGTGATGTGAGCGGTACGCTTGAGGATACGATCCGCACGACCTTTGGCACGCGGACGGATGCGCTTCATGGAGGGACCTTCGTCGACCATGATAGTAGCAACACGCAGCGCGTCGATATCGGCGCCTTCGTTGTGCTCAGCGTTTGCAATGGCAGATTCCAGCACTTTCTTAACCAGCACTGCAGCCTTTTTCGGGCTGAAGGTCAGGATATTCAGAGCCTTGTCTACGGACAGACCACGTACTTGATCGGCTACCAGACGAGCTTTCTGGGCAGAAGTACGGGCATAACGGTGTTTAGCGATAGCTTCCATCATTTATCCCTTAGCGCTTCTTAGCCTTCTTATCAGCAGCATGGCCGCGATAAGTACGAGTCGGTGCGAATTCACCCAGTTTGTGACCGATCATTTCTTCGGTAACGAAAACCGGAACGTGCTGACGACCATTATGGACAGCGATGGTCAAACCGATCATGTTCGGGATGATCATTGAACGACGGGACCAGGTTTTAACCGGCTTTTTATCCCCGCTTTCCACCGCTTTCTCTACCTTCTTCAGCAAGTGCAGGTCAATAAATGGACCCTTCTTGAGAGAACGTGGCATGGTGATTCCTCTATGTTAACAATTACTTGTTACGACGACGTACGATGTACTTGTCGGTACGCTTGTTCTTACGGGTCTTGAAGCCTTTAGCCTTCTGGCCCCATGGGGACACAGGCTGCATGCCCTTGTTACGACCCTCACCACCACCGTGCGGGTGGTCAACAGGGTTCATCGCCATACCGCGAACGGTCGGACGAATACCACGCCAGCGGTTTGCACCGGCTTTACCCAGTTGACGCAACATGTGCTCGGAGTTACCGACTTCACCGATGGTAGCGCGGCACTCGGCCAGAACTTTACGTACTTCGCCGGAACGCAGACGCAGAGTTACATAGTTACCTTCACGAGCCAGGATCTGGATGAAAGTACCAGCGGAACGAGCCAGCTGGGCACCTTTACCAGGCTTCATCTCTACAGCGTGAACGGTAGAACCAACCGGGATGTTGCGCATCGGCAGGGCGTTACCTACCTTGATGGCTGCATCAGCACCAGAAGCGATCGCGTCACCAGCTTTCAGGCCTTTCGGAGCCAGGATGTAACGACGCTCACCGTCTGCATACAACACCAGAGCGATGTTAGCGGTACGGTTCGGATCGTATTCCAGGCGCTCTACTTTAGCCGGGATACCGTCTTTGTCGCGCTTGAAGTCGACGATACGGTAGTGCTGCTTGTGACCACCACCGATATGACGGGTAGTGATACGGCCGTTGTTGTTACGACCACCGGACTTGCTTTTGCTGTCCAGCAGAGCGGCGAAGGGCTTGCCCTTGTACAGCTCTTGATTGACGATCTTGACGACGTGGCGGCGGCCCGGAGAAGTAGGCTTGCACTTAACGATTGCCATTTTTGAGAACTCCTCTTACTCGGCTGCGCCCATGAAGTCGATGTCCTGACCAGCTTTCAGGGTCACATAAGCCTTTTTCCAATCGGAACGACGGCCTACGCGTGCACCTGCGCGCTTGGTCTTACCCTTCATGTTCAGGGTACGGACGGTCTCAACTTCGACCTCGAACAGTTTCGCAACTGCAGCTTTGACTTCCGCCTTGGTAGCATCAACAGCAACTTTGAACACGATAGTGTTCTGCTTTTCTGCAACCATGGTGCTCTTTTCAGAGATGTGCGGAGCCTTCAGAACTTTCAGCAGACGCTCTTCACGGATCATGCCAGCATCTCCTCGATTTGCTTAACTGCGTCAGCAGTCATCAGAACCTTGTCGAAAGCGATCAGGCTGACCGGGTCGATACCGGCAACGTCACGCACGTCAACTTTGTACAGGTTGCGAGCAGCCAGGAACAGGTTCTCATCGACTTCAGCAGTCACGATCAGAACGTCAGTCAGTTCCATTTCTTTCAGCTTGGCGATCAGTTCTTTGGTCTTCGGAGCTTCGATGCCGAACTTCTCAACAACGATCAGGCGCTCTTGACGTACCAGCTCGGACAGAATGCTACGGATAGCGCCGCGGTACATCTTCTTGTTTACTTTCTGGCTGTGATCTTGCGGCTTAGCAGCAAAAGTCACACCACCGGAACGCCAGATGGGCGAACGGATGGAGCCAGCACGGGCACGACCAGTACCCTTCTGACGCCACGGCTTTTTGCCGCCACCAGACACTTCAGAGCGAGTCAGCTGCGCACGAGTACCCTGACGGGCACCAGCGGCATATGCAACGACGACCTGGTGAACCAGAGCTTCGTTGAATTCGCGCCCGAAGGTAGTCTCGGAAACTTCAAGAGCGCTCTTGGCGTCTTTCATTACCAATTCCATTACTATCTCCTCAGACGTTACGCTTTGACGGCAGGTTTGACGATCACGTTGCCGTTGGTTGCACCCGGTACTGCACCTTTGATGAGCAGCAGGTTGCGTTCAGCGTCAACACGAACCAGTTCCAGGTTCTGAGTCGTTACACGCTCAGCACCCATGTGACCAGCCATCTTTTTGCCCTTGAATACACGACCCGGAGTCTGGTTCTGACCGATAGAACCCGGAACGCGGTGAGACAAGGAGTTACCGTGGGTCATATCCTGGGTGCGGAAGTTGTGGCGCTTAACAGTACCAGCAAAGCCCTTACCTTTGGATGTGCCGGTAACGTCTACCAGCTTAACGTCAGCGAGAAGATCTACTTTCAGCTCGCTACCAACAGTGAAAGTTTCACCGTTGTTCAGGCGGAATTCCCACAGACCGCGACCGGCTTCTACACCAGCTTTGGCGAAGTGGCCAGCTTCCGGCTTGGTCACACGGCTGGCTTTTTTGGCGCCAGTGGTAACCTGAATAGCGTTGTAGCCGTCGGTTTCTACAGATTTGACCTGAGTTACACGGTTAGCTTCAACTTCGATAACAGTCACCGGGATAGAAACGCCATCTTCAGTGAAGATGCGAGTCATACCCACTTTGCGACCTACAAGACCGATTGTCATTGTTATCAACCTCTTTCCGTAATTAACCCAGGCTGATCTGGACGTCTACACCAGCTGCCAGATCCAGACGCATCAGGGCGTCTACGGTCTTGTCAGTCGGCTCAACGATGTCTACCAGACGCTTGTGAGTGCGGATCTCGTACTGATCACGCGCATCTTTGTTGACGTGCGGGGAGATCAGGACGGTGAAGCGCTCTTTGCGAGTCGGCAGCGGAATAGGACCGCGAACCTGCGCGCCAGTGCGCTTAGCAGTTTCAACGATTTCCGCAGTGGATTGATCAATCAGGCGATGATCAAAAGCCTTCAGGCGGATACGGATTCTTTGGTTCTGCATTGACAGAGCTCCAATAGATAAAAGAACATAAATCAACACCGCCCGACCGAGATTTCTCCCGCCAGAGGTGTGATTTTTCACGTTTCCCCCCATATCGGGAGGACTGTATGGCTGGCTCCTGTAAACAGGAAACTCAGCAACAGACATATCGTCTGGCTTACCTCATGGGTAAGCGGAGGGGATTATACGGATTTTTCAAATTTGCGCAAGGGAAAGCGAACAGATTATGCGCAGTTTTATGTAACAGATGGATCTCGCCTGCGGCAACGCACTCTGCTACCAACACCCAGGTAACGACAATGTTACAAGCAGACTGGTAGACTGTGCGCTTGCCTCCGTCAGTGGAACGACATCCCATGCTCAAAGATCAAAAGAAAGCCTATCAGTATGGCCTTTGCGCCGTTGCCCTCTGGTCGACGGTCGCCACAGCCTTCAAGATCTCCCTCGCCTATTTCGAACCCGTGCAACTGTTGCTTGTGGCCGCCTTCACCTCAACTCTCACGCTGACAGCCGTCGTCGCCAAACAGGGCAAACTGCCGCTGCTGGGGAGCTACATCAAGGCCCGCCCTTTCTACTACTTGACTCTGGGTGTGCTGAACCCCTTTCTCTATTACTTGTTGCTGTTCAAGGCGTATGACCTGCTGCCTGCCCAGCAGGCACAGACCCTCAACTACACTTGGGCTATCACTCTCAGTCTGCTTGCCGTCCCCTTTCTCGGCCAGAAGCTGCGTCGGCGCGATGGCGTCGCCATCGTGTTGGGATATTTTGGCGCACTGGTGATCGCTACCAGAGGGGATGTATTCGGCCTGCAGTTCGACAACCCCCTCGGCGTGACGCTGGCACTGGTCTCGACCCTCATCTGGGCCAGCTACTGGATCCTCAACACCCGCAATCAGGGGGATCCCATCGTCAGCCTGTTGCTCGGCTTTATGATCAGCCTGCCCTTTATCGTCGTTGCGACCTGGTTGCTCTCCGATTTTGCCATGACCGCCTGGCAGGGATGGGCTGGTGCCATCTATGTGGGACTGTTCGAAATGGGCTTCGGTTTCGTGCTCTGGCTGATGGCGCTGCGCCATGCCACCAACACGGCCCCCATCAGCAACCTCATCTTTATCTCGCCGTTTGCCTCACTGGTGCTGCTCAACCTGTTGATCGGCGAAACCATCCATCCGGCCACCCCCATCGGGTTGGCGCTCATCGTTGCCGCCCTGCTGATCCAGCAGCTCAAGTACGGTAAACGCTATCGTGCATCAGTCGAAACCAAGAGCTGACCATGCAGAAGGGCGTATCCACGGATACGCCCTTCTCTCAATCCATCCACTCCTGTGGCTGATGTTTCGGCAGCCGTATCTCGACCAGCAGGCCGCCGAGATCCGAGCTTCCCAGCCGGATAGTGCCGTGGTGCTGGGCGACTATCTTGGCCACGATGGCCAACCCCAAGCCACTGCCGCCAACAGTTCGCGCCACATTCCCCTGAGTAAACGGCTTGAGCACCCGGGAGTAGTCCTGCTCCGGAATACCGGGGCCATCATCGGATAGGCGCAGGCGCACCCAGTGCCCGTCGTCCTTCAACTCGGCATACAAGCGGCTCGCCCCATAACGCTGCGAGTTGCTTGATAGGTTGTTCAACACCCGCCGGATACTAACCGGATTGCAGGCCACCCGCACTGCCTCTTGTGGCAGCGCCAGATCGACGTCCAGCCCCTGCTCCGAATAGATCAACAGGGTATCGTGCACCAGCTGGGTCAGATCGACAGGTACCGGAGCCTGCCCCTCATCCGGGCGGATGTAATCGATGAACTGATCGATGATGGCATTGGACTCATCAATATCTGAGTTGATGCTCTCCTTGAGATATTCGTCACCGGAGGACATCATCTCGGTAGCCAGCCGGATACGGGTCAGCGGGGTTCGCAGGTCATGGGAAACCCCCGCCATCATCAGGTTACGCTCTTCGATCAGGCTCTTGATGGAGTGGGACATATGGTTGAAGGTGCGGGTCAGACGGCGTACCTCCCGTGACCCCAGCTCCCCCAGCGCCTCGGGGAAATGTCCTCTGGCCACGGCAACCGCGCCAGCCTCGAGATCCTCGAGCGGACGAACCAACTGGCGTGCAAAGCGCCAGGCAGCAAACAGGGTGATCACCAGCAGCACGCTCAGATAGATGATGAGGGGTTCGATATCGTCATCTTCAATCTCGGTCAGCGGGATCCGCACCCAGATTTTGCTGGCCTGTGGCGGCTGGATCCAGATGATGTAGTGATCCTGGATCTCGACCCGCACCTTGGCCGGGCCACCCAGTTCGCGGCTTATGTTCTCCTCCAGATAGGGGTACGGCTTGGCATCGTTGAAGCCATGCTGCACCGCCTCGCTCTGGGTATAGATGTCGGTACCGGTCGTCACATAGACCAGCGCCTCGGCATCTTCACTCAACGCCAGCTGCTCGGTATTGACCGGAAAGATCAGCTTGACCTGATTGGCCAGCAGGTGACTGATCTGTTTGACGGTGGGTGCCAGCAGATAGTTGTAGAAGGTGACATAGGAGACCGCTTGATAGACCACCAGAACGGCGGCCAGGAACCAGAGCATGCGCGAGAACATGCTGCCGACCTTTTTCATGCACCGTCACCATCTGGTACAAACACATACCCCAGACCCCAGACGGTCTGTAGATAGCGGGGCTGGGCCGGGTCCTGCTCCAGCAGGCGGCGCAGGCGAGAGACCTGTACGTCGATACTGCGCTCGGTGGCGGTATATTCGCGGCCACGTGCCAGATTCATCAACTTGTCGCGGGAAAGCGGCTCGCGCGGATGGCTGACCAGTACCTTGAGCACCGCAAATTCACCGCTGGTGAGCGCCATCGGCTCGCCATCCCGGCTAAGCTCACGGGTAGCCAGATTGAGTTGGAAGGCTCCGAAGTTGACCACCTTCTCTGCAGCAGAGGGAGCCCCTGGCAACTCGACAGTATGGCGGCGCAGCACAGCTCGGATCCGCGCCAGCAGTTCACGGGGATTAAATGGCTTGGGCAGATAGTCATCGGCACCCATTTCGAGTCCGACGATGCGATCCACTTCATCCCCCTTGGCGGTGAGCATCAGCACCGGGATCTGGTTGCCCGCTTCCCGCAGACGACGGCAGATGGAGAGCCCATCCTCCCCCGGCAACATCAGATCGAGCACCATCAGGCTGAAGTTTTCACGAGTCAGCAGGCGATCGGCCTGTTCGCCATTAGCCACGCCGCGCACCACGAATCCCTGCTCGGTGAGATAGCGTTCCAACAGGGAACGTAATTTCAGGTCATCGTCCACGACCAGGACCTTGTATTGCTGCTGACTCATTGCTTTGCCTCTTCATTCTTTCGCTGCCCACCATACTAGGGGGGGATATCGCGGGAGAAAAGCATAAATATGTTACCGGTTATTACCCATGATCAGAGCGTGACGGCCGTCAAGCCCTCCTCCAGACCAGTACCGCTGAATGGCTCCCGCCAAGCTGGCGCAATTTCTCTCGACAGAAGGAGGACAAAAGCTAATATTCCCGAGCAGTTAGCGATGATTACCCCTCTTTGACCAGGTCCGCATCACCATGAAGACAAAGCTGATCACCCGCGAAGGCTACAACAAGCTGAAAGAAGAGCTCGATTTCCTCTGGCGTCAGGAGCGCCCCGAGGTCACCAGAAAGGTGGCATGGGCCGCCAGCCTGGGGGATCGCAGCGAAAATGCCGACTACCAGTACAACAAGAAGCGACTGCGGGAGATCGATCGGCGGGTGCGTTACCTGCGCAAATGTCTCGAAGAGCTGGGGATCGTCGACTATGCCCCCGCGCAGGAGGGCAAAGTCTTCTTCGGTGCCTGGGTCGAGGTGGAAAACGAAGAGGGCGAGACCAAGCGCTTTCGCATCGTCGGCTATGACGAGATCTTCGAGCGCAAGGATTACATCTCCATCGACTCCCCCATGGCCCGCGCCCTGCTCAAGAAAGAGGTCGGTGATGAAGCCATCGTCCGTACGCCAGTTGGTGACGTCTGCTGGTATATCAACGAGATCAGCTACCCCAAATAGCCGGACTACTGGTGAGCTGCTTGCCACAGGCACATCCTGAGTCACAGGTGCAATGGCAAGATATGCGCTCTCCCCTGCGACTTATCAGTCTGACGGGTGCAGACCCCGGCGCAGGGTGGCATCCCGCAACACGACCCCATATAGTGCTCACACTTGGCGCCTGATGGCGCGGACTCGACCACAGAGGCCCTCAACAACATCATGATGCAAACCATAGAGAGACAGATTGCCGGTGAGCTCAATGCTCGCCCGGAGCAGGTGCAGGCCGCAGTGCGCCTGCTGGATGAAGGCTCGACCGTGCCCTTTATCGCCCGTTACCGTAAAGAGGTGACCGGCGGTCTGGACGATAGCCAGTTGCGCACCCTAGAGAGCCGCCTCGGCTATCTGCGTGAACTGGAAGATCGCCGTCAGGTGATCATTCGCTCCATCGAAGAGCAGGGCAAGCTGACCCCCGAGCTGATGCGCGAATTGAATGGTGCCGACAGCAAGACCCGGCTGGAAGATCTCTACCTCCCCTACAAGCCCAAACGCCGCACCAAGGGGCAGATGGCGATCGAAGCCGGGTTGGAGCCGCTGGCCAACCTGCTGCTCAGCGACCCGATGCAGGATCCCGAGCAAGCTGCAGCCACCTTCCTCAATCCCGAACAGGGCATTGCCGACAGCAAGGCTGCCCTCGACGGCGCCCGCTATATTCTGATGGAGCGCTTCGCCGAGCAGGCCGACCTGCTGGAGAAGCTGCGCGACTACCTGTGGCAAAATGCCACCCTGCGCGCCCGCGTGGTGGCAGGCAAGGAGCAGGAAGGGGCCAAGTTCAAGGACTATTTCGAACACGACGAACCCCTGCACAAGGCCCCCTCCCACCGGGTGCTGGCCATGCTGCGCGGCCGCAATGAGGGGATCCTCAATCTGGCGCTGGTCACCGGTGACGACGAGAGTGCCAGCCCCTGCGAAGGGATCATTGCCCACAACCTCAAGCTCAATCTGCAGAACCGCCCGGCCGACAAATGGCTGCAGGGGGTAGTGAGCTGGACCTGGAAGATCAAGTTGTCGCTTCAAATGGAGACCGAGCTGATCGGTCGCATCCGCGAGTCGGCAGAGGAGGAGGCGATCAAGGTGTTCGCCATGAACCTCAAGGATCTGCTGATGGCGGCCCCAGCGGGCATGCGCTGCACCATGGGGCTGGATCCGGGCATCCGCACCGGGGTCAAGGTTGCCGTGGTGGATGCCACCGGCAAACTGGTCGATCACGCCACCATCTATCCGTTCGAACCAAAACGCCAGATTGATCAGAGCCTCAAGACCCTGAGCGAGCTGTGCCAGAAACACAAGGTCGAGCTCATCAGCATCGGCAACGGTACCGCTTCGCGGGAGACCGACCGGCTGGTCAGCGACCTGTTCGAGCGCTACCCCGCCGCCAAGGCGCAGAAGATAGTGGTGAGCGAAGCGGGGGCCTCTGTCTACTCCGCCTCCGAGCTTGCCTCTCAGGAGTTCCCGGATCTCGACGTCTCGATCCGTGGCGCCGTCTCCATCGCCCGCCGCCTGCAAGACCCGCTGGCCGAGCTGGTCAAGATCGATCCCAAGAGTATCGGGGTGGGCCAGTATCAGCACGACGTCGGCCAGAGCCAGCTGGCCCGCCGGCTGGATGCCGTGGTCGAGGATTGCGTGAACGCGGTCGGTGTGGATGTGAATACCGCCTCGGTCGCCCTGCTCAACCGGGTTTCCGGCCTCTCCCAGACGCTGGCCCAGAACATCGTCGCCTACCGGGATGAGCACGGCGCATTCAAGAGCCGTCAGCAATTGCTGAAAGTGAGCCGACTCGGCCCAAAAGCCTTCGAACAGTGCGCCGGCTTCCTGCGCATTCGCGGCGGCAGCAATCCCCTCGACAGCTCGGCTGTACACCCCGAGTCCTATCCGGTCGTGGAGCGGATCCTCGCCAAGCTGGAGCAGACCGTGGAGAGCCTGCTCGGCAACAGCAGCCTGCTGCGCAGCCTGAAACCGGCCGATTACACCGATGAGCAATTCGGCGTGCCCACCATCACCGACATCATCGGCGAGCTGGACAAGCCGGGCCGCGACCCGCGCCCCGAGTTCAAAACAGCGACCTTCAAGGAAGGGGTGGAGCAGATCAGCGACCTGGTGCCCGAGATGGTGCTGGAAGGGGTGGTCACCAACGTCACCAACTTCGGCGCCTTCGTCGATATCGGTGTTCATCAGGACGGGCTGGTGCACATCTCCTCCCTGACCGACCGTTTCGTCAAGGATCCCCGTGAGGTGGTCAAGGCCGGCGACATTGTGCGGGTCAAGGTGCTGGAGGTGGACGCCCCGCGCAAGCGGATCAGCCTGACCATGCGCCTCGACGAAAAGGCAGGGCAGCCCGCCCGCAAGCCGGCTGAAGCGCGCAACAGCTGTGCTGGCAACACCAAACCAAGAAATGAGCCGCGCCAAAGCCCCCCTATGGGTGGTGCCATGGGCAACGCCTTCGCGGCAGCGCTCTCCAAAGCGAAAAAGTAGCGAAACCTTCCAGAAGTCCTCTGAATGCAAAAAGCCCCACAAGGGGCTTTTTTACACGCGAAGCTCAGGATTACTGCGCCAGGGCAGCAAGAATGCTCTCGGGCTCTCCATGCTGGGCCAGCACCTCCCGCAGTCGGTTGAATGCCTTGCAGGCCTCTTGCGGATACTTGCCGTAAGAGACGACGCCGGTGTGGCTCCAGCCAGCCGCCAGCATCACTTTCTTCTTGAAATGGGTTCCTTCAGTTCCCCCTCCTCCGAGCTGCATCAGAAACTGCTCCATCTGCAGGTGGGGGGGCGGTACACGGGAGAAGGTGGTGAAATCTTCCGCTTTGACTTCATCGAAATGCATGACAGCTCCTGTGAAATTGGAATGGGCCTGATCTTCAGGTTAGTTGCAAAACAGGCAAAGCAGCTGAAAGTTTGGCGAGGGTGATTCAGATATGCAGACTGAGGGACTGGGTAGAGGCTGGGCTGACAGCCTGTTGATAGTGGCTCGCGATGACGCTGTTGCGCTTGTCCATATAGGCACTCAGCACACCGCCCGATTTCGCGCTCTGCTCGGCCATCAGCTCTTTGCGCGCCTTGGCTTCACTCGCGGCGGCGCTGCGTGCAACGGCCAAATCCTGCGCGGAAGGCTCGGCAGGCGCCAGCGCTGCAGAGCGGATCTGCTGCATCTTGGAGATGGTAGCCGCAGGGTCACCGGGTACGACACTGGTATCGATCTGGACTTCGCCACCCGTAGCATAACGCTTGCCATCCGGCCCTTGCGTAAACTGATAGGTGGGCGAGCTGGCGTACTCTCCACCCGCAGACTGGTGAGCCTGCTCGTGAGTACGCACCTCCTTGTCACGCTCGACAAGATCCTGAACCTGCTGCTCTTGCCGCTGTTGCTGCTCCTGCTGTTTGGGATCTTGCTGCTTGCGCTGCCCATCCTCACCGGTGGCCTCAACAAAGCGATTGTCTGGCAGTGTCGTCGGCGCTAATTGTCCGGTTTCACGGCTGTTCTGGGAGGTCTGATTGCTGGAGGCCTGAGCGGCTTTGGATTTCTCTTTCTGGGAGCCGACTTCGGATTCGGCAACGGAGGCTTGGCCCGCTCGGGCCTGCGGGATCAGTTCTGCCCGGCGATTATCCGTCCTCGCTGCTTCCACCTGGGGTTGCAGCTGTGTCGGGATAAGGGGAGGCAGACTGACATTGATGTTCATCTCACACCCGGATGTCGATCAGGGTTCCCATCATATCGCTGGCAGTCTGCACTACCTTGGCGGAAGCGCCAGCCTGCTGCTCGGCCACCTTGAGATTGACGAGCTCATCGGTCACTTGCACCTGATCCCCGCTGGGGGTGTTGAGGCGGGCGATCTGATTGGATGCCTTGTCGGCAATCTGCTCGGCTCGCTGAAATCCCTGTACCCCGCTGTTGAAAGCAGAATCAATACGCATGATGTTACTCCTCTGGTCACAGCTTAATTATCCGCCAGACCAGAGGATTAATGAAGCTTGCAGGCTGTTTTTTAGCCAACAAAATCTCGAACGATTTCAATGAATTCGTCAGGGTGGGAGATAAAAGGTGCGTGTGAGGCCTTATTGAGAGTCACGCTGCGGCTGGCAGGGTAGAGATCATCCAGCAGGGGAATGGCCGCCTTGGGTACCAATGAATCCAGTCGCCCATAGATCCGCAACCAGGGCAGATCCAGCTCCTGAAGCGGTTCGCGCAGATCAATCTCGGCCAACAGCGTCAGTCCAGCCTCGAGTGCGGCAAACGCGGGCGCCGGCCGCTCGGCCAGCCAGTGGCGCAACTGACGGATATCGTCCCGGGCGTGTTCACTGCCCATGGCCTGGATCGCCAGAAAACGCTCTATGGTCTGGCGAAAATCCCCTGCCAGCATCTGGTTGAAACCGGTCAGTACTTTGGGGGCGATCCCCGGCCACTCATCGCGGGCCATGAAACAGGGAGAGCTGGCTACCGTGATCAGGGAGTGCAGCCGATCGGGATGCGTCAGCGCCAACTGGCTTGCCACCAGACCACCGAGCGACCAGCCAAGCAGATGACACTTCTGCGGCAAGATGGCAGCCACCTGCTCGGCAAGCCAGGGCAGGCTGTAATCCACCTCGTCTGCCAGCAGGCTGTTGCCAAAACCGGGCAAATCTACCAGATGAACCCGATAGTGGGGCGCCAACTGTTGGGCAATGCCATGCCAGACCGCACCGTTCATCCCCCAACCGTGCAACAGCACCAGATCGGCCCCCTGGCCAAACTGCTCTACCGATATGCTCATCTAGACTCAAGATCCCTGTTCATGCTCTTGGGGTCAGCATGTTAAAGCGACTGCTCGCTAAAGCAAGCCCGCTGCTCGGCAACCACGGCGACTGGCAAGGGAGTTGCCTCCTCTGTCATCAGCCTTGCGACAACGAGCCCCTGCTCTGCAGCTGGTGTCGGCAGGCGCTGCACCAGTCACAGCCGAGATGCCGCCTCTGCGCCGCACCGCTGACTGAATATATAGAAGAACGCATACCGGTCTGCGGCCGCTGCCAGCGCAGACCTCCCCCCTGGGAGCGGTTGCAGGTGATCGGCGACTACCAGGCTCCCTACCCCATGCTGATCCCCCGGCTCAAATATTCCGGCCAAATCCTGCTGGCGCCACTCCTGGCACGCCTCCTGGCCGATCATCTGGATGACAACGAGCCGCCGGAGGCGATCATTCCGGTTCCCCTGCACTGGTGGCGGCAGTGGCGGCGTGGGTTCAACCAGGCGGAGGAGATCGCGCAAGCCCTTGGCGAGTTCACCGACATTCCCTGCGACAACACTCTGTTGCAACGCATCAAGGCGACCCCGCAACAAACAACCTTGAGCGCCGGGCAGCGGCGGCGCAATCTGCGCGGGGCATTCCGGATCCGCTCCCACCAATACCGTCATGTCGCCCTGCTCGATGACGTCGTGACCACAGGCGCCACCGCTGGGCAGCTCAGCCGTTTGCTCCATGAGAGCGGCATCACAAAGGTAGAAGTGTGGGCAATCTGTCGAACCCTGCGGCACAGCAAGTAGCCATCGGCATGCTACCCAAGCATTAATAACCGCGTTATCATGAATACCCTAGTCGTACACTCAGGTTTATGAGGATAGTGATGATCAGCATTTCCGACGCCGCCCAGGCCCATTTCCGTAAACTGCTGGAAAAACAGCCTGATGGCACCAATATCCGGGTGTTTGTGGTCAATCCGGGAACCCAGAATGCCGAGTGTGGCGTATCGTATTGCCCGCCCGATGCCGTGGACCCGGAAGATCAACACCTGCCCTTCAGCGGCTTCGACTGCATGGTCGATCCCCTGAGCGCCCCCTTCCTGGTGGATGCCACCATCGACTTCGTGACCGATCAGATGGGCTCCCAGCTCACCCTGAAAGCACCGAACGCCAAGATGCGTAAAGTGGCCGACGACGCGCCGCTGATCGAGCGCATCGAGTACGTGTTGATGTCCGAAGTGAACCCCATGCTGGCCGGTCACGGTGGCAAGGTCACCCTGGTCGAGCTGACTGAAGACAAACTGGCCATCCTGCAGTTTGGTGGTGGTTGCAACGGTTGCTCCATGGTCGATTACACCCTTAAAGAGGGGATCGAGAAGCAGCTGCTGGAGAAGTTCCCGGGTGAGCTCAACGGCGTGAAAGACGCCACCGAGCACCAACGCGGCGACCACTCCTACTACTGATTTGCAGCCCTTGCAGCAAAGAAAAGGCCCCGCCATCCGGCGGGGCCTTTTGCATGGGCAATCGGCAGATTACTCGTCCTTCTTGTCTCGCGACAGCAGGGCGATGGCCGCCTCTTTCGGGTTCTTACCCTCGTAGAGCACCTTGAAGATCTGCTCGCAGATGGGCATCTCGACGCCGCAGCGGGCCGCCAGCAGATGCACCTCTTTGGTGTTGCGATACCCCTCCACCACCTGACCGATCTCGGTCATGGCGGTGTTCACATCCTTGCCAGCCCCGAGGGCCAGCCCGAAGCGACGGTTGCGCGACTGGTTGTCGGTACAGGTGAGCACCAGATCCCCGAGCCCCGCCATCCCCATAAAGGTTTTGGCATCGGCACCCAGCGCCGCACCCAGACGCTGCATCTCCACCAGACCCCGGGTGATGAGCGCGGTTCTGGCATTGGCGCCAAACCCGAGCCCGTCGGAGAGACCGGCACCGATGGCGATGACGTTCTTCACCGCCCCACCCAGCTGTAGACCGACGAAGTCCAGATTGGTATAGACCCGGAACGAACGGCCACAGTGCAGCAGGTGGGAGAGATCGTCGGCGAACTCGTCGTGGGTCGAAGCGACCGAGATGGCGGTCGGCAGACCGGCAGCCAGCTCCTTGGCGAAGGTGGGGCCGGAGATCACCGCCAGCGGTATCTCGTCACCCAGCACTTCACGAGCCACATCCTGCAGCAGACGGCCACTGTCCGGCTCCAGACCCTTGGTGGCCCAGGCGATACGGGTATCGGGGCGCAGGAAGGGTTTGATCCGGGTCAGCACATCGCCAAATACATGGCTTGGCACGACCAGCAGCAGCACGGGGGCAGCTTGTACCGCACGTTGCAAATCCGCAGTTAGCTGCAAATCAGTAGGAAAAGGGACATCAGGCAAAAATGCCTTGTTGCAGCGGTCTTGTTCCAGCTCGGCGACATGGGTGGGGTCGTGACCCCACAGCAGGGTCGGATGACCGTTGCGCGCCAGAGAAATGGCAAGGGCGGAGCCATAAGACCCCGCCCCCAAGACCGAGATAGCGATCTGGTCAGCCATTATCAGGCTTCCGCAGTCGCCTGCTGGGCCTGTGCTTGCGCCATGTGCTGGGCAAACAGGGCATCGAAGTTGACCGGTGCCAGGTTCAGCTGCGGGAAGGAACCCTTGCTCACCATGTTGGCCACGGCTTCGCGGGCATACGGGAACAGGATGTTCGGGCAGAAGGCAGCCAGGCAGTGAGCCAGTTGCGGCTCCGGCAGGTTACCGATGGTGAAGATACCGGCTTGCTGTACTTCGCACAGGAAGGCAGTTTCGGTTTCCAGTTTGCAAGTCACGGTCAGGGTCAGGACAACCTCGTAGACGTTCTCAGCCAGGATGTTGGTCTTGGTATCCATATCCAGCTTGACGTCCGGCTGCCACTCTTTCTGGAAGATGTGCGGGGTGTTCGGCGCTTCGAAAGAGACATCCTTGGTGTAAACACGCTGGATGTGGAATTCCGGTTGTACTTCCTGGTTGTTGATCTCGTCAGCCATTTCGTTTGATTCCTTGTTATGTGGATAAGTGGGCTCAGGCCCTGCTTAAATCAGCGTTTCTTGGTTACCGGCAGATTTTCTGCACGCCATTGGGCCATGCCACCGCCGAGCACATAAACCTGCTTGAAGCCAGCTTTGCTCAGCTGACGGCCCGCGCCGCCCGCAGTCATTCCCGACTCGCACACCACTATGATGGGGGCATCTTTATGCTTTTCAACCAGGCCCAGATTATTGCTCTGGATCTGGGTCAGCGGCAGGTGCTGGGCACCGGCCAGATGGCCCTTGGCGTACTCTTCCTGACTGCGAATATCCACCACGGTGGCATTCTCGCGGTTGATCAGCAGGGTCGCGGTGTGGTTGTTGACGGTTTTTACCGGGGACAAACGGGCACGCACAGTGGTGTAAACCAGGGTGCCAGCCAGACCCAACCAGGCTGCGGTCAGCAGCGGGTTACGGGCCGCAAAATCCAAATACTCTTGCATCTTCTACTATCCAGGGACCAAGACAAGGGCCCGAGTATACATGGGGGTATTGATAAGATCAGCCATCTTGGCGGCAAAGCGCGAGCAGGCTCCCATCCTCATTGGGCATCGATCATGGCAGGAAGGGCGTGGCTTGCGGGGCAGCAGGAGCGCCCCTTGGCTATCAGGTGACTATTTCGGCAGATGTAGTAATATTACGCTAGTTTCATTTCCCGCATTTTTTCCAATCCGAGAGGACATAGTCTTATGTCAACAGCTAAGAAACCTTTGGTTCTGGTCATCATGGACGGTTGGGGCTACAGCACCAAGCAAGAGCACAACGCCGTCGCTGCCGCCAAGACTCCCAACCTCGATCGTCTGGCCCGTGACTACACCAGCACCCTGATCTCAGGCTCCGGTCTGGACGTTGGTCTGCCGGATGGCCAGATGGGCAACTCCGAAGTTGGCCACGTCAACATCGGTGCCGGTCGCATCGTCTATCAGGAGCTGACCCGCATCTCCAAAGATATTCAGGACGGCCCCTTCTTCGAGAACGTCGAGCTGGCCAAGGCTGTTGACGCTGCCGTGAACAACGGCAAAGCCGTTCACATCATGGGTCTGATGTCTCCGGGTGGCGTACACAGCCACGAAGAGCACATCATGGGCATGATCGAGATGGCCGCCAAACGTGGCGCCGAGAAGATCTACTTCCACGCCTTCCTGGATGGTCGTGACGTACCGCCGCGCTCCGCCCAGTCCTCCATCGAGCTGTTCGACGCCCTCTTCGCCAAGCTGGGCAAGGGTCGTTTCGCCTCCATGATCGGTCGTTACTTCGCCATGGACCGTGACAACCGCTGGGATCGCGTGCAGCAAGCCTATGACCTGATGACCCAGGGCAAGGGCGAGTTCACCGCCGAGAGCGCCACCGAAGCGCTGGCTGCCGCCTATGCCCGCGACGAGAACGACGAGTTCGTCAAAGCCACCCGCATCGGTGAAGCTGCACCGATGGAAGATGGTGATGCGCTGATTTTCATGAACTTCCGTGCCGACCGCGCCCGTGAAATCACCCGCGCCTTCGTTGACACCGACTTCACCGGCTTCGCTCGTGCAGTCGAGCCTAAGCTGAACTTCGTGATGCTGACCGAATACGCGGCCGACATCAAAACTGCCTGTGCCTACCCGCCGACCGCTCTGGTCAACACCTTGGGTGAGTGGCTGGCCAAGCAGGGCAAGACCCAGCTGCGCATCTCCGAAACCGAGAAGTATGCTCACGTCACCTTCTTCTTCAACGGTGGCGAGGAGTCCTGCTTCACCGGCGAAGATCGCGAGATCGTGGCCAGCCCGAAAGTGGCGACCTATGACCTGCAGCCTGAGATGAGCTCCGAAGAGCTGACCGACAAGCTGGTTGCGGCCATCAAGAGCGGCAAGTACGACGTCATCATCTGTAACTACCCGAATGGCGACATGGTTGGTCACACCGGTGTATTCGATGCTGCAGTCAAAGCGTGTGAAGCCGTTGACCACTGCATCGGTCGCGTCACCGACGCCTTGGCCGAAGTGGGTGGCGAGTGCCTGATCACTGCCGACCACGGCAACGCCGAGAAGATGCTGGACGAAGAGACTGGTCAGGCCCACACAGCCCACACCAATCTGCCGGTTCCGCTCATCTATTTCGGTCGCAAAGCCGAGGTGGTTGAAGGTGGCAAACTGTCCGATCTGGCCCCCACCATGCTGACCCTGATGGGTCTGCCGGTGCCGCCGGAAATGACTGGCAAGCCCCTGATGATTCTGAAATAATCCTTCCCCATGCGGGGATGCGAAGTTATTTCACAGAAAACCAGTCGCGTCGGCCTGTTGGCCGGCGCGCTGTTTTTTTGCCTGTCATTTGGCGCCAGCAAACCGGCTTTGGCCGCCAATCAGCAGCTGGGGACCATGCAGTCCCAGATCAAAGAGCAACAGAAGACCATCAAGCTCAGCAAGCAGGAGCTTGCCAAGCTCAATACCCAGCTCAAGGCTGACGAGCAGGCCATCTCGGCCGCCGCCGCCAAACTCAACCAGACCAGGCAGCAGTTGAAGCAGAACCAGCAGAAGCTGGCGACCCTGCAAAAGGACAAGCTGGCGCTGGAAGTTCAAGCCAAACATCAGAAGCAGTTGCTGGCCAAGCAGGCGGAAAGCGCCTTTCAGGCGGGCAACCACGACTACCTCAAACTGCTGCTCAATCAGCAGGATCCGGCCAAGCTGAGCCGCTCACTCGACTACTACGACTACCTCAACAAGGCCCGCATCGAGGCCATCGACGCCCTGCGAGCCACCCGTGACAAGCTGGCGAAAAACCAGCAGGCCACCAAAGAGACCGAAAGCAAGCTGCAAGCCCTGCTTGCCGAACAGCAGGAGCATCACCAGGCTCTGCTGGCCAGCCAGCAGAGCCGGGCCAAGGTGCGCAACCAGTTGCAGCAGTCGGTACAGGATGACGAGCAGAAGCTCTCCAAGCTGGTCAAGGCGGAGAAGGCGCTGAAAGCGCGGCTGGAGGAGCTGCGCCGCCAGCGGGAAGAGCAGGAACGGCGCGAACGGGCCGAACGGGAGCGGCTGGCCAAGCTGAAAGCGGAACAGGAGCGTCAGCGCAAGCTGGCCGAGCAGCGCCGCGCCGAGCAACAACGACTTGCCGCCCAGCAGAACAAAACCGTCAAACCGGCAGAACCGGTCGAAGAGATGTCCAGTACCAAACCGGAGCGAGGCTCTGGGATTGGGACCGCAGGTTACTACAGCGGGCTCAAGACCAATGGCAGCCTGCGCTGGCCGGTACAGGGGCCGATCCTCATCTCCTACGGTTCACCGCGCACCGCCCAGCTCAAGTGGAAAGGCACCCTGATCGGCGCCAGCGAAGGAACCCAGGTCAAGGCGGTCGCACCGGGACAAGTGGTTTACGCCGACTGGCTCGATGGCTTCGGTATGCTGCTGGTAATCGATCACGGCAAGGGCTATATGAGCCTCTACGGTCACAATCAGTCGCTGCTGCGTCAGGTGGGCCAGAATGTGGAACAGGGTGAACCTGTGGCACTGGTCGGTGACAGCGGCGGTCAGGACAGACCGGGCCTCTACTTCGAAATTCGCTATCAGGGCGAGGCGATCAACCCGACCAAATGGCTGGCCAAGGGTTGAGTTAACCCGGCCGACAAGCCATCACACGCTCACTAGCAAAAGTCTGCATCACGCAGGCTTTTGTCGTTTCAGGAGCGCCCCCCACTGTCGGCCCCATTTGATGAAAAATTACCTAATTTTTCGCTCGGCTCAGGGGAAGACAACCAGACCGATCTGCTCCAGCAAGGTCTGCTGCTGATCCTCGTTGATCTGCACCCCTTGCAGATCGACCCGCCGCAGATCCAGCCCCGGCAGATCGCACTGGCGCAGATCGCAGCCCTGCAGCTTGAAACTGGTCCAGTCAATCTGGCCAAACTCAGAGCCGCTAAGATCGGAACCCGCCAGCGAGGCACCAAACAGGTTGGCCCCCTGCCAACGGTTGCCGGTCAGCTCGCACTTCTCCAGCAGGCAACCCTCGAAGCTGGCGTAGCTGAAGTTGTTGCCGGTCAGATGGGCCTCGCAGAAGTAGCTTTTCGCGGTGATCTGGTTGGCGAAGCTGGCATGGCTGAAGTTGATACCGACCGCCTGACAGTCGCGCATCTCCAACCCCAGACACTGGCTGCGGCTGCAATCGGCCATGGTGAGATCGCAGCGCAGGAAGCTGGCCTCGCGCAGATCGCAACCCTGCAACAGGCAGCCCCGTTCACTCTCCCGATCGTAGAAGCTGCAGTCGATGAAGCGGCTATCGCTCAAATCCAGCCAGGAGAAGTTGCAGCCGATAAAGCGGCACTCCGAGAACTGCTCCCCCTCCACATCCTGTTGCTCGAACCGGACATCCACGAACTGCTTGCCTCTGATCATCGGAAAACTCCTGCAAAAACGGCTTCATATGCTGACTTTATCCGCCAAAAACGGTAATGTTACATGTAACATCCACGCTGGACACCCCTATGAGCCCCACCCGCAAGCGCCGCCCCACCCTGCAAGATATCGCCGACCAGACCGGCGTGACCAAGATGACTGTCAGCCGCTATCTGCGCGACCCGCAGACCGTAGCGGAGGGGACCCGCGAGCGGATCGCAGCTGTAGTGGAAGAGCTGGGTTATATCCCCAACCGGGCGCCGGATATTCTCTCCAACGCGACCAGCAAGGCGATCGGCATCCTGATCCCCTCCCTCTCCAACCAGGTCTTCTCGGCGGTGATCCATGGCATCGAGTCGGTGACCCGACCGGCCGGTTACCAGACCCTGCTGGCCCACTACGGCTACAGTCCGGAGCGGGAGGAGGAGCAAGTCGCGTCCCTGCTCTCCTATCACGTGGATGGGCTGATCCTCTCCGACAGCCAGCACACCGAACGCACCCGCAAGATGATCGCCACCGCCGGCATTCCGGTGGTGGAGACCATGGACCTGCCGCAAACCCCCATCGACATGGTGGTCGGCATGGATCATAGAGCCGCAGCCCGGGCCATGGTAACAGAGATGCTGCGCCGGGGCCGACGCAAGGTGGTCTATCTGGGGGCGCGGCTCGACGTGCGCACCCAGCTGCGGATGGAGGGTTACTATCAGGCGATGACCGACTTCGGCCTCACCGGCCAGCATCTGCTGACCGAACAATCCTCCAGCTTCACTCTGGGGGGCGAGCTGCTGGATCAGGCGCTGGTACGCTATCCCGACCTCGACGGCCTGTTCTGCACCAACGATGACCTGGCGGTGGGCGCCCTGCTGCAGTGTCAAGCCAAGTGGATCCCGGTGCCCCAGCAGATCGCCATCGCCGGTTGCAACGCCCTCGACATCGGCCACGCCATGACCCCCAAACTGGCCAGTATCGCCACCCCGCGGGAAGCGATCGGTCGGGAGGCGGCCACCATGCTGCTGGCGCGTCTCAACGGCCAATCCCAACCCGATACCCGCAAAGATATCGGCTTCTCCCTCTATGTCGGGGAGAGTCTGGGGTAATCCCTTCCCTCACCCACTTAAGTCACGCTGATAGCAAACAGGCCACCCGAGGGTGGCCTGTTTGGTTTTCTGCACAACTGAGGCTTAGCGTTTTACCAACTCAACCGCTTCGCGGGAGAGGCGGGTCACCTCTTCCCAGTTGCCGCTCTTGACCTCATCGGCCGGCAACATCCAGGAGCCGCCGACGGTGGCCACGCACTTGAGTGCCAGATAGTCGGCCACGTTTTTCGGGCCGATGCCGCCGGTCGGGCAGAACTTCACCTGGGGCAGCGGCGCGGCAATGGCGGAGAGCGCCTTGGTGCCGCCGTTCGCTTCGGCCGGGAAGAACTTCAGGTGGTCATAGCCCGCTTCCAGCGCCTGCATCACTTCAGACGGAGTCGCCACGCCCGGGATCAGCGGTGCAGTGCTCTTGGCCGCGTGGGCCAGCAGGGCCGGGGTCATCCCCGGGGAGATGACGAAGCGGGCACCGGCGGCGACGGCGGCATCAAACTGCTCGCAGTTGAGCACGGTACCGGCACCGACCATGGCATCCGGCATCGCCTTGGCGATGAGGGCGATGGCATCGAGCGCCACCGGGGTGCGCAGGGTAATTTCGAAGACGGAGATGCCGCCGTCCAGCAGCGCCTTGGCCATCGGCAAGGCCTGATCCAGCTCGTTGATCACCATCACGGGTACCAGCGGGGAGGCGGCAAACACCTCGGCCGGGGTCACTTTCCAGTTCTGCATAGCTCTTCCTTAGTCAAAGATGGTAGCGCCACACTCGGCGCTCGATACCGCGCGACGCATCACGCTGAACAGTTCACGGCCCCACCCCTCTTGTTCCAGAGTGAGGTCAATCTCGGCCTGGGTACGGCCACTCAAATCGGTCAGGCAATCGAGGCTGCCGTTTACCGCGTCAACCCGCAGCAGGTCGCCGTCAGCAAGCAGGCCGATGGCCCCGCCGTGCAGCGCTTCCGGGGTGACGTGGATGGCGGCCGGGATCTTGCCGGAGGCACCGGAGAGGCGGCCATCGGTGACCAGCGCCACCTTGTAACCCGCCTTCTGCAGGTTGCCTAGCACCGGCATCAGCTTGTGCAGCTCCGGCATGCCGTTGGCGGCCGGGCCATTGTGGCGCACCACGATCACGGCGTCCTGATTGAGATCGCCCGCCTTGTAGGCCGCTTCCACCGCATGCTGGGAGGAGAAGACCCGCGCCGGCGCTTCAATCACCCGATACTCGGGAGCCACAGCTGAGACCTTGACCACGGCACGACCCAGATTGCCCGCCAGCAGCTTGGTGCCGCCAGTGGCCTGGAACACGCTGCCGGAAGGTGAAAGCACGCTCGCATCGCCGCTCTCGCCCACCGGCTGCCATACCAGCTGGCCATCGACCAGTGCCGGGCGGCTGAGGTAATCCTGCATCTCGCCAAAGACCGGAGTGGCGTCCATGTGGATCAGCCCCTCTTGCGCCAGACGGCGCATCAGGCCGGGCACGCCGCCTGCCTGTTCGAAGGCGTTGACGTCGGCCGGGCCGTTCGGGTACATGCGAACCAGCAGCGGCACCACGTCGGAGAGATCGCTGATGTCATCCCAGGTCAGTACCAGACCGGCCGCGCGGGCCAGCGCCACCATGTGGATGCTGTGGTTGGTGCTGCCGCCAGAGGCGAGCAGGGCCACCAGACCGTTGACCAGCGAGCGCTCATCCAGCACCTCGCTCAGCGGGCGATAGGCCGGGGAACCCGGGATCATGGCGCTGATGCGGCGGGCCGCTTCAGCGGTCAGGGCGCGGCGCAGCTCGCTATGCGGGTGCACAAAGGCGGAGCCCGGCAGCATCAGGCCCATGGCCTCGAACACCAGCTGGTTGGTGTTGGCGGTGCCGTAGAAGGTGCAGGTGCCTGCCGCGTGGTAGGCGCCGCACTCCATCTCCAGCAGAGCATCGCGACCCACTTCACCGGCGGCGTACTTCTGACGCACCTTCACCTTCTCGTCGTTGCTGATGCCGCTCGCCATCGGGCCAGCAGGAACAAATGCAGTCGGCAGGTGGGCGTGGGAGAGGGCCCCCATGATCTGGCCCGGAGCGATCTTGTCGCAGATGCCGAGCAGCAGGGTGGCGTCGAAGGTGTTGTGAGAGAGCGACAGCGCGGTCGCCTGGGCGATCAGGTCGCGGGAGAAGAGGGACATGTCCATCCCCGGCTGCCCCTGGGTCACGCCATCGCACATGGCGGGCACGCCGCCGGCGACCTGAGCACTGTGGCCCAGTTCGGCCAGCGCGCCCTTGATGATATCCGGATAGCCCTGATAGGGCTGATGGGCACTCAGCATGTCGTTGTAGGCGGTGACGATACCGACGTTGGCACGGGTCATGTCGAGGATGCGACCCTTCTCGTCACTGCTGCAGGCGGCCACGGCGTGGGCCAGGTTGCCGCAGGCCAGTGCGGCGCGGGTCTTGCCTTGCTCGGCCTGACGCTGGATGCGGGCCATAAAGGCCTGACGGCGGGCGGCACTGCGCTCGCGGATGCGGGCAGTGACGTCGGAAATTACCTTATGAATCATTGGGCTTGCTCCAATGCTGTGACGGCGCGGTCAACCACCTGTTCGAAGGTGCCGTCTATATCAATGTGGAATACACCGGCTTCGCCATCCGGGCGCTCCAGGGTATCGAACTGACTTTGTACCATGCTTTCACGCATGAAGTGGCCCTTGCGGGCACGCATCCGCTCGAGGATCAGCGGCTGGCTGCCATCTAGGAAGATGAAGCTGACCGACTCGTTGCCTTCACGGATCTGGTCGCGGTACTTCTTTTTGAGGGCGGAACAGACAATGATGCCGGTCTCGTTCTTCTGCTCGAGACTGTAGGCGGCGTCGCGGATCCGCTCCAGCCAGGGGGCACGATCCTCATCGTTGAGGGGGTTGCCGCCAGCCATCTTCTGGATGTTGGCCTTGGGGTGCAGGTCATCACCATCTATGAACTTGGCGCCCAGCGCTTCGGCCACTTTCAGACCCACGCTGGATTTGCCGCTACCACACACACCCATCACGATAATGCACTTACCCGCCATAATTTGACCTCTGTCCCACTTTTCAAAAAACCAGCTGTTGATGGGTTCTAATCTAACACGTTACCGGTAACATGTTACCGGTAACGATTGAAAATGTGAAGTCTGCCACAGACTGAGCAAACCCATAGTCACCTGGGCATATGATGTTGAGCCCTTGCCATAAATCTAAATAAATCATAAAGATATGGTTTGCCGACGGATCGGCAAGGTGTCACGACTGAACTTGGAAAAAGGAACGCATAACAATGTCTGACCTCTCCCTGATCATGACAGCCGCCGGCTCGATTGTGCTGCTGCTCTTCCTGGTGATGAAGGCCCGGCTCCACGCCGTGGTAGCCCTGATCCTGGTCTCCATGGTGGCGGGTCTCGCCGCTGGCATGAACCCGGCCGACATCGCCAACACCATCCAGAAAGGGATGGGTGGCACCCTCGGTTTCGTCGCGGTAGTGGTGGCGCTGGGCGCCATGTTCGGCAAGGTGATGGAAGTGACCGGTGCCCTCGACCGGGTGGCTCACACCCTGCTCGGCAAGTTCGGCGTCAAGCGCGCCAACTGGGCCATGGCCCTGACCGGCTTTGTCTGCGCCCTGCCGCTCTTCTTTGACGTGGCCGTGGTGCTGCTGATCGGCGTCGCCTTCGCCATCGTCCGTCGTGGCGGTGGCAGCGTGGTTAAGATTGGTATCGCCCTGCTGGCCGGTATCGCGACTTGCCAGGCCTTCCTTATTCCGGCGCCGGGCCCGATCCTGGTGGCATCCCAGCTGGGGGCCGACTTCGGCTACATGATCCTGTTCGGCCTGATCGCCGCCGTACCGGCGCTGATCCTGGCTGGCCCGCTGTTCGGTGACTTCATCAGCAAGATCGTCGATGTACCGCTGCCTGCCGATGCCCAGAACAGCGTCCACGATGACAGCAAATCCCTGCCCTCCTTCGGGCTGGCCATGGGCCTCATCGGTCTGCCGCTGCTGCTGATCGGCCTCAAGACCATCGTCGGTCGTTTCGTCGAGGCGGGCTCCACCCTGCACAACTGGCTGGAGTTCATCGGTCACCCCTTCACCGCCATCATGGTCGCCTGTCTGGCCGCCTTCTATCTGCTGGGTATTCGCCGCGGCATGTCCCGTGACGAGGTGATGAGCGTCTGCAACAGCGCCATCCAGCCGGCAGGCGTCATCATTCTGGTGACCGGTGCCGGTGGCGTGTTCAAGCAGGTGCTGGTTGATTCCGGCGTGGGTGCCGCCCTTGGCAACATGCTGGCCGACTCCGGTCTGCCCATCGTCGCGCTGGCCTTCATTCTGGCCGCTGCGGTACGGGTGATTCAGGGCTCTGCCACTGTCGCCATGCTGACCGCCTGCGGTCTGGTGCTGCCGATGCTGGAGCCGCTCGGCCTGAACGGTGCCCAGCTGGCGGCCGTCACCATCGCCATCGGCGGCGGTGCCATCGTGCTCTCCCACGTCAACGACTCCGGTTTCTGGCTGGCCAACCGCTACCTCGGCCTGACCGAGAAGCAGACCCTGCAGACTTGGACCGTGATGGAAACCATCATCGGCACCACTGGCGGCGTGATGGCGATGATCATCTACAGCTTCCTCTGACAAGGGCGAAATGCTGACAAAAAGGCCTCACTCGTGAGGCCTTTTTCATCTTTCTGATGATTCTTTCTTTGGCTGAGAGGGCGAGATTGCTAGAATCGCCTATTCATCGCTCCGAGTGGAACGCTTAACCCCGTGATTTCAGGTTTATCTATGCATTCATCGGCCCATTATCGACAACTGCTGGCGCGCCTGCCCCAGATCGCCGTCGCAGCGGATCAGTTTGAAGTGCTCTACAGCGCCCAGGATTTCAAACGCCGCATTCTTGCGCTTATCGCCAGTGCCACCCGGCGCATCTATCTGGTCGCGCTCTATCTGCAGGATGACGAAGCAGGCCGGGAGATCCTCTCCGCCCTCTACGCCGCCAAGCAGCGCAATCCGGCCCTCGACATCAAGCTGTTCGTCGACTTCCACCGTGCCCAGCGCGGCCTGATCGGCAAAGGCAAGCAGGGCGGCAACCACCTGATGTATCAGGCCATGGCTGCCGAACACGAGCACCAGATCGAAATCTACGGCGTGCCGGTCAAAGGGCGCGAGCTGCTCGGCGTGCTCCACCTCAAGGGCTTCATCTTTGATGATGTGGTGCTCTACTCCGGTGCCAGCCTCAACGACATCTACCTGCACCAGCAGGATCGCTACCGCTTCGATCGCTATCACCAGATCACCAGCCCGGAGCTGGCCCGCAGCATGGTCAACTACGTGGATGATCTGTTCGTGAAGAGCGACGCGGTGCAGCGACTGGATCACAGCGACATCCCCAGCGCCAAACAGCTGAAAGGGCCGATCCGCCACTTCAAGCAGAACCTGCGCCAGAGCCAGTACCGTTTCAGCACCATGCCGGTCAACACCCAGGAGGTGGCCGTCACCCCCATGGTGGGTCTGGGTAAGCGCAACAATCAGCTCAACTTGATGATCCGCAATCTGGTGCGCGCCACCGAGCGGGAGATCTTCATCTGCACCCCTTACTTCAACCCGCCCAAGGAGTTGAGCAAGGATATCGAGGATCTGCTGCAGCGCGGTTGCAAAGTGACCATCGTAGTGGGCGACAAGACCGCCAACGACTTCTTCATTCCGCCGGAAGAGAAGTTCTCCACCATCGGTGGCCTGCCCTATCTCTACGAAACCAACCTGCGCAAGTTTGCCGAGCGCAACCAGCGCCACATCGACGACGGTCGCCTCAACCTGATGCTCTGGTGTTGCGAGCGCAACTCCTACCATCTCAAGGGGATCTTCGTGGATGACGAGTGGGCCCTGCTCACCGGCAACAACCTCAACCCCCGCGCCTGGGCGCTGGATCTGGAGAATGGCCTGCTGGTGCACGATCGTCGCCACCTGCTGCGTCCCCAGTTCAACGCGGAGCGGGAGAACATCCTGACCAACACCAAGCGGATCAGCCACTTCGATCAGGTGGAGCAGATTCAGGACTACCCGGAACAGGTGCGCAAGCTGCTGGGACGGATCCACCGGGTCAAGGCCCACCTGCTGCTCAAACGCATCATCTGACCTTGGGCGCCATACGCCCGCACCTTGCCTGTTGGCAGCCGCACAAAGGCCTCCCGTTTTCGGCAGGCCTTTGTTATATCCGCCGTTTCCCCCGCCTTGACGGCCCAGCCAGCAGCAACTCGGCTTGCATCGGCCCCACAACAACCCCTATCATCTGGACATATTTACAGTGTTTTCGGGCATCTAATTGATGAAATTGGATAAAATTCCTCTCGATAGCCTCAAGGGTGTCGGCAGCAAGATGCTGGAGAAGCTCGAGCGGCTGGGGCTGGCCACGGTACAGGACCTGCTGTTCCACCTCCCCCTGCGCTACGAGGACCGCACCCAGGTGTGGCCCATCGGCGATCTGCCGCCCGGCCTTCACGGCGCAGTCGAGGGCGAAATCCAGGACACTCAGCTGGTGATGGGGCGCCGCCGCATGATGGTCTGTCGCATCAGCGATGGTACCGGCACCCTCACCCTGCGCTTCTTCAACTTCACCGCCGCCCAGAAAAACCGTCTGGCGACGGGCCGTCTGATCCGCTGCTTTGGCGAGGTGCGCCCCGGCAAATACGGGCTGGAGATGGCCCACCCCGAGTACAAGCTGCTCGGTGAGGAGCAAGCTGGTCAGACCGAAGAGGCGCTCACCCCCGTCTACCCGACTACCGAAGGGCTGCGCCAGCTCACCCTGCGCAATCTCACCGATCAGGCGCTGGCCCAGCTCGACCTCTACGGCGTGGAGGAGCTGCTGCCCGCCGGACTCTATCCCCATCAGATTGAACTGGCCGCCGCCCTGAAGCTGCTGCATCGCCCGCCTCCCTCGGTGGCGCTGCCGCTGCTGGAAAGCGGCCAACATCCGGCCCAGCAGCGACTGGTACTGGAGGAGCTGCTGGCGCACAACCTCTCGGTACTCAAGGTGCGTGCTCAGGCACAAACCCAGCTGGCTCGCGCTCTCAAACCGGCGCCCGAGCTGGTTGAACAACTGCTCGGCGCTCTGCCGTTCAAACCCACCGGCGCCCAGAGCAGGGTAGTAGCGGAGATAAGCAAGGATCTGCAACAGAGCCACCCCATGATGCGGCTGGTGCAGGGGGATGTGGGCTCCGGCAAGACCCTGGTCGCGGCGCTGGCTGCCCTGCAGGCTATCGGCAACGGCTGTCAGGTGGGCTTGATGGCGCCGACCGAGCTGCTGGCCGAACAACACACCATCAACTTCGCCAAGTGGCTGGAGCCGCTCGGCATCGGAGTCGGCTGGCTGGCGGGCAAACAGAAAGGCAAGGCGCGGGAAGAGTCGCTGGCCGCCATCGCCGATGGTAGCGTCAAAATGGTGGTGGGCACCCACGCCATCTTTCAGGAGCAGGTGGTGTTCCAGCGTCTGGCGCTGGTCATCATCGATGAACAGCACAGATTCGGGGTGCATCAGCGCCTCGCCCTGCGCGAGAAAGGGGAGCGGGAAGGGGTGCATCCCCATCAGCTCATCATGACCGCTACCCCGATCCCCCGCACCCTGGCGATGACCGCCTATGCCGACCTCGACACCTCGGTCATCGACGAGCTGCCGCCGGGCCGAACCCCCATCACCACGGTCGCGCTGCCCAACAGCCGTCGCGGCGATGTGATCGAGCGGGTCAAGCTCGCCTGCACCGAGGGCAAGCAGGCTTACTGGGTCTGCACCCTGATCGAGGAGTCGGAGGTGCTGGAGTGTCAGGCCGCCGAGGATACCGCCGCCGAGCTGCAGAACCTGTTGCCCGGTCTGCATATCGGGCTGGTGCACGGCCGGATGCGGCCGGTGGAGAAACAGCGGGTGATGGAGGAGTTCAAGGCAGGCATACTGCAACTGCTGGTCGCCACCACCGTCATCGAGGTGGGGGTGGATGTGCCCAACGCCAGCCTGATGATCATCGAGAACCCGGAACGGCTCGGGCTGGCGCAGCTGCACCAGCTGCGCGGCCGGGTTGGCCGGGGGGCGGTGGCCTCTCACTGCGTGCTGCTCTATCATGCCCCCTTGTCCAAGACGGCCCAGAGCCGGCTCGGGGTGCTGCGGGAGACCAACGACGGCTTCCTCATCGCCCAGCGCGATCTGGAACTGCGCGGCCCGGGGGAACTGCTCGGCACCCGCCAGACAGGTCTGGCCGATCTCAAGATCGCTGATCTGGTGCGGGATCAGCCGCTTATTCCGCAGGTGCAAAAAATGGCGCGCTTCCTCATGGATAGGCACCCAAGCCATGTCGAACCCTTGATACGGCGCTGGCTCGGTCTGCGAGACCACTACTCAAACGCCTGACAACCAATCCCAAAACAGGAGGAAAGCACCCATGAATTCCTGGCTACGCGGCCTGCTCTACACCTTCGCCTTCCTGCTGCTATTTGTCTGGGTTGCCCTCGGCCTGTTCGACGCCGAGCGCGCCAAAGGCCCCATCACCAGCTGGATCAGCCAGCAGACCGGCGTGCCGGTCACCATAGGGCGACTGGTATTCAACCCACTTCACCCCTACACCCTGCTGGCAGAGCAGGTACGCTACGGCGATGCGGTCTCCCTCGACAAGATCTATCTGGAGATCGAGAGCATCGACTGGCTGAGCCGCGACGTGCGCATCGCCCATCTCGATCTCATTCGTCCCGCCATCAAGCTGCCGCTGCCCAACCAGCTGCCAAGCCTGCCGGTGCACTCCCTCACCATCAGTGACAGCACCATAGACCGGCTCAGTCTGGAGAGCCCCGAGCTGACCCTGCGCGGCCTCAATGCCACCCTGAGCGACTGGGAGCTGATCGATCCGAAACGGCAGCCACAGGCCAACCTGAGCCTCAATATCGGCCAGCTGGAGACCCCGCAATTCACCTTCGCCCGCCTCAACCTGCAAGGACGGCTGGAGGGTGAAGTGCTGCGTACCGACAAGCTGGTGACCAACCTGTTCGACGGTCTGCTGGAGACCGGCATGGTGCTGGACTGGCCCGCCCGCACCCTGCAACTGCACGACCTCAAGGCGCGCGGCCTGCGGGTCGAGCTGGGGGACCTGACACAACAAGGCTTCCCGCAGCGCTTCCCGTTGCAAAGCGTGTCGCTGGATCGCGGTCAGTTGGACGACGTCAGCCTCAACGACATCAATCAGGAGCTCTCCTTCAACAACTTCAGCGGCCAGCTCACCGCCTTCAACTGGCAGGCGGGCAACCAGCCCACCGGCTATCTGAGCGGCACCCTGGGGGACATGGGGCGCGGCCTGTTCCAGCTGGAGGAGATCAAGGGCAAGCTCGCCTTCTCGCCCCAGCAGATCGACGGCGAACTGCAGGGCAAGGCCTATGAAGGGGAGTTCAATGTCGAGCTCTCCCTCGATAGCCAGCAGCAGAAGCTGACCCTGAAAGACGTGGCGCTCAGCGGCATGGATATCAGCCTGCCGCAGGGTTGGTGGCAGGATTGGCAGAGCTGGCGCCCGCAGCAGGTGGATATCCGCAAGCTGGCGTTCGACAAGCTCAAGGTGCTCTCCTTCGACGATACCCTGCCCCTGTCGCTGACCGGCTGGCAGCTCTATCTGAGCGATCTCGCCCTGCGCGATAACCAACCCGGCCCGCTGCTCGGCCGCGCCCGTATCGAGAGCAAATGGTTCGAGCTGGTGTGGGATGGCCTCAGCGCCCGTAACGGCGAGCTGGATGGGGAGCTGACCCCCAGCTCCTGGCAACTGGGCAAACTCACCAGCTCGCTGCCGGATGAGGGCACCTTCAGCCTGAGTGGCCAGTGGGGCCGCGAGCCGGGCCAGAGCAGCCGCCTGCAACTGCAGGCGACCAAGCTGGACCTGGTGCAGTGGGGCAAGATATTCCACTCCCCGGTCTCCTTTGCCGGCAAGGCGGACGTGAGCGCCGATCTGCAAGCCGAACATGGCAAAACGGCGGGCGAGTGGCGCCAGAGCCTGCAGGGGAGCTTTGCCCTCGATGCCGACGAGCCGTTCTGGGACAAGGTAAAGATAGATCCGCTGCTGGATGAGTGGTTCAAGGGCGCGACCCCGCCCACCCTGACGCCGGAACAGCTGTGGCAGGCGATGCAGGAGGGTGACACCCCCTTCTACCGCATCAAGCTGCAGGGCAAGATCGACAAGGGGCAACTACAAGTCGAGCAGGCTGGCGCCTCCACCATCACCCATCTGCTGGCGCTGCAAGGGGGGATCGATCTGGTCAACGAGCAGTGGCAGCTGGATCTGGGGATCCTCAACAGCAACCGCTGCGCCGAGCTGCTCGGCCAGTGGCGCGGGCCGTTGACGGAACCCACGCTGGCCTGGAGCTTCCCTCAGAAGCAGGACGCCTGCGGCTGGGAAGTGGGAGTACGCTATCCTCCGCAAGGCAACAGTGCCCCGCTCTGGCGACCGGCTCCCGCGCCGAAAGCCCAAAACCAGGCCCAAGTGCAGACCCAAGCCGGGTAGACAAGCGACAGCCAGCAAGGGTAAAAACAGACAAGGCCTCATGATGAGGCCTTGTTGTTTGATGGGGAAACGACGCGGTTACTGGCCCGGACGGCGGGGCGGCTGCACCACGTAGTGGCCGCAGAACTCAGCCGCCAGCTTGCTGCCGCTGAACAGCTGGATCTTGAGGCTGAAGGTGGCAGGCTCCCCCCGTTTGAGCGGCTGCAGCACGGCGGGCATCCCCTCGCGGGCCACCCGCGCCTCGGGCTCCTCATCGACCGGGCCATGATATTTGATGGAGCTCTCGGCCAGCACCGGCTCGCCCACCAGCCCCTCCTCTTTAAGCTGCAGCCAGATCAGCCCCCAGCCCGCCAGCACGCACTGGCTGTAGACACTGCCGGCAAACATGCTGCCATGCACGTTGAAGTTGGCCGCCAGATTGGCCTTGAGGTGGAAAGTCTGGCCATCGTAGTGGCTGATGTGCATCCCCATCTTCTCGCTGATGGGCACCCCGCGCGACCAGCGGGTGGTGAGATCCTGACACCACTCCGGCCGATACTGGATGGTCTGCAACGGGCTCAGGGATTTGATCATCTGGCGATGGGGAATCCGGCCAAAGGAGACGGGGCCGCCCCCCACTTCGAGAAAGCCGCACTTGCGATAGAACTCCACTGCCTCCTGACGGGCGTTCATCACCAGCCGTTTCACCTTCTCGCTGCGAGCCAGCTCCTCGAGATCCTCCACCATTTTGGCGCCCAGCCCCTGGCCGCGATATTCGGGACGCAGCGCCATAAAGCGGATCTGCGCCTCGTCACCGCCGATAAAGAGGCGGCCCACAGCGATGGGAGTACCATCGGGAGCCAGCATCAGCCGGTGAATGGCGACCGTATCGTATTCGTCCCGCTCGGAACCGACCGGCAGATTGAAGGGTTTACGCAGAAGTTCCCAGCGCAACTGGTAGTAGGCATCCAGCTCGGCGACTGTCTGAGGGGTGACTACCCGGTACATAGTTTCATCCTTGAGTTACACTGGTCGGAAACCATCTTGCCGTGCAAATTCATGGACTTCAATCTGCAAGCGTACCAAGCCGATCACTTGTTGCACCTCAGCGTCAAACCCCAGCGCCGCCTCACGGTACAGGAAAATGACCAGCACCGCTGGCTGGAGATAGATGGCGTGGTGCAATCCGCCATGTCGCTCGCCGACCCCGCGACCCTCTGTCTGCCCCATCAGCGGGTCATCGCCTGCCTGCTACCGGAGCGGGCTGAGCAAATCCTCGAACTGGGGCTGGGTGGCGGCGATCTCACCCGCCATCTGAGTCAGCGCTGGCCCGATGCTCGCCACGAGTGCGTTGACCTCGACGAAGAGGTGCTGACCGTTTATCAGCAGTTTTTCCAGCATCAGGCGCACGATGGGCAAGCCGTTCCGACACTCCATCAGGCCGATGCCCTCGCCTTTCTCGAGCAGAGCGAGCAGCAGTACGACCTCATCCTGCTCGATCTCTTCAGTCAGGATGGCAACCCGCTGCTGCTGTTTCAGGAGCGGCTCTACCGGGCGCTGGCTCCCCGCCTCTGCGGCACCCTGGTGATCAACCTGCTGCCGCGAACAGAACTGGAGCTAACCCACGCCCTGACACTGATAGAACAGTGGATTGGCCCCGCTACCCCCTATCCGGTTGCGGGGCTTATCAACGTGATCGTCCACGTCACACCGCGGGACGAGACATCCTCAGACCTGTAGCCAGAAGGTAACCGGGCCGTCGTTGACCAGCGCCACCTTCATGTCGGCGGCAAAACGCCCGGTTGCGGTCGGGATGCCGCTGGCAGCAGCCTTCGCCACGAAGTAGTCATAGAGGTGTTCGGCCTCGCTCGGGTGGGCACCGCAGGAGAAGCTGGGGCGCATCCCGCTCTTGGTATCGGCCGCCAGGGTAAACTGGGAGACCACCAGCAGGCTGCCGCCGACCTGACCGACATTGAGGTTCATCTTGCCATTCTCGTCACTGAAGACCCGATAGCCGCTCACCTTGTGCAGCAGTTTGTCGGCCTTGGCCTCGTCATCCCCCTGCTCTACTCCGAGCAGTACCAGCAATCCCTGACCGATGGCGCCGGTCACCTCCCCCTCAACAGTCACGCTGGCCTCGCTGACCCGCTGAATCAGTGCAATCACATCCCTCTCCTCTCAAAACAGAACGACCGCCCCGGCTCGATTGCAGGGGCGGTCGTCGATGCTACCAATAAACCGGTGGCCAAGGCGATGGCTTAGCCAAGCTCCTCGCTCGCCGGCTTCTCGTACTCACCGAGGCAGGCTGTGGTCTCCGCACCGAGCAGCACCACCAGCCAACTTAAATAGACCCAGACAAACAGAATCGGGATGGTGGCCAGCGCACCGTAGATGGCCTGATAGGAGGGGAAGTTGGTGATATAGATGGCAAAGCCGCGCTTGGCCAGCTCGAACAGGGTCGCCGCTACCAGCGCACCGATAAAGGCGTGGATCAGCCGCACCTTGCAGTTCGGCACCACGGTATAGACCAGCAGGAAGGTGAGCACCGAGAAGAGGAACGGCAAACCGCGCAACAGCAGATAACCGATGCCGAACAGGCTCTCGGCGCCAAACAGCCGCAGCGAGAAGATATAGGAGGAGATGGCGATACTGGCCCCGATAAGCACAGGCCCCAGGGTCAGGATCATCCAGTACATGGCAAAGGCCTGCGCCAGCGGGCGGCCCTGGGTCGAGCGCCAGATGTAGTTGAGGTTCTTGTCGATGGCGGAGATCAGCATCAACGCCACCACCACCAGCGCCCCAATCCCCACAGCAGTGGTGTTGGTGGCATTGGCGACGAAGCCGTCGATGTACTCCTTGAGCATATCGCCCGCGGTCGGCACGAAGTTGTGGTAGACGAACTGCTCCATCGCCTGCTTGAGGCTCTGGAACACCGGGAAGGCGGACATCATGCCAAAGACCACGGCGATCATCGGCACCAGTGAAAGCAGGGTGACATAGGCCAGATAACCGGCGGTAACCGTCAATCTGTCCTGCTGGAAACGGCCCCAGACAAACTGGGCAAAGTGGCGACCATCATGGCGCAAGAAGGAGAGGGCGTGGGCCAAACGGCCGCTGACAGGCTGCTGCATCTTGATTCTCGTTAGCGTCATAGTGGCAATATTGTGTCAGAGGAGAGCGCTGTTTGACCACCTTTGAACCCGATTTGCCTCCATATGCCCCAACCTGTTACCCGGGTTACGCCTCCGACTGTCGCCAGAAGCAGAGATAAAAACGGCCCCGCTATGGGGCCGTTTGCAACGCTGGATTACAGCATGTAGTCCGCAGGTAGCTCGATGCGGGCGACGCCGGAGGCCACCGCCGCCAGCGCCACGGCGCGGGCTACGCGCGGCAGCAGACGGGCATCCATCGGCTTGGGAATGACGTAATCCTTGCCGAAGGCAAGCTCGCTCACCCCGGCGGCGGTCAGCACCTCGGCTGGCACCAGCTCCTTGGCCAGCGCGCGGATCGCTTCGACCGCAGCAATCTTCATGGCATCGTTGATGCGGCTGGCACGGGCGTCGAGGGCTCCGCGGAAGATGAAGGGGAAGCAGAGCACGTTATTGATCTGGTTCGGGTAGTCGGAGCGGCCGGTACCCATGATGAGGTCGCTGCGTACGGCGTGGGCCAGCGCAGGCTTGATCTCCGGGTCCGGGTTGGAGCAGGCGAAGATCACCGGGTTGGGCGCCATCAGTGCGACCGCTTCGGCGGGCAACACGTCGGGGCCTGAAACACCGACAAACACATCTGCCCCTTCGATAACATCCATCAGGGTGCGCAGCGGGGTCTCGTTGGCGAAGCGCTGCTTGTACTTGTTGAGATCGCTGCGGCCGGTATGGATGACACCCTGACGATCCAGCATGAAGATGTTGTGCGCCCTGGCGCCGCACTTGATCAGCAGGTCCATGCAGGCGGTGGCGGCAGCCCCCGCCCCCATGCAGACGATGCGGCTGTCACTGATCTGCTTGCCCTGCACTTCCAGCGCGTTGAGCAGCCCGGCGGCGGTGACGATGGCGGTACCATGCTGATCATCGTGGAACACCGGAATGTCGCAGCGCGCGATCAGCGCCTCTTCAATCTCGAAACACTCCGGCGCCTTGATATCTTCCAGATTGATGCCACCGAAGGTATCGGCGATAGCCGCCACCGTGTCGATAAACTGCTGGCTGGTCTCGTGCTTCACCTCGATGTCAATGGCGTCGATACCGGCGAAGCGCTTGAACAGCAGGGCCTTGCCCTCCATCACCGGCTTGGAGGCCAGCGGCCCCAGATTACCCAGACCCAGAATGGCGGTGCCGTTGGAGATGACGGCCACCAGATTGCCCTTGCCGGTATAGCGGTAGGCATCGGCCGGGTTGGCGGCGATCTCGCGCACCGGCTCGGCAACCCCCGGGCTGTAGGCCAGCGCCAGATCGCGGGCGGTTTCGGCAGGCTTGGTCAGGGCGATGGCAATTTTGCCCGGTACGGGCAGGGCGTGGTAATCGAGTGCTTCTTGACGCAGATCGGACATGGGGGACCCCGATGTGGTTGGTGCAAATGAGGTGCCGACAGGGGGCACGCAGAAGGGCGGGGATCATAAAAGAAAGCGGTGGGCATGCCCAGCAGATCATGCTGCCATCAGCCAGATCAGACCAGTTATTTCAGCACCTTACCCCACCCACGCATACCACTTTAGTTATAGATTCTGCCGCATGGGATGAAAATGGAGCAAAAAGGGCGGCAAGTTGGCCTTGCCGCCCTTTCTGTCAGAACTGTAGACCTGACTCAGTTGCCCAGATAGACCGGCAACAGATTTGCCATCGACAGGAAGTGGAACAGCGCGGTCGCCAATCCGAACAGGATCAGCAGCCAGGCCATCAGCTTGCCGCCGGGGGTGACGAAATGGGGAGTCACTTCGCCCCGCTCGGCCCGCGCCCGGGTGCGCAGCACCAGCAGTGCCGGGATGATGCAGGTCCAGATGGTGGCGGCGGCACCGGCATAGCCGATGGCCAGCAGGAAGCCGAACGGGAAGAGCAGGGAGAGCACCAACGGCGGCAGGAAGGTGACCGCCCAGGTCTTGCAGCGACCGGCGCGGCTGTTGTCGAACTTGAACAGATCAGCCAGATAGTCGAACACCCCGAGCCCCACCCCGATAAAGGAGGAGAGAATGGCCGCCATGGAGAAGCCGTTGATGGCGCTGGCCACCTTCTCCGATTCGATCACCCCTGAAAGCGCGGAGAGCAGCACACTCACGTCACCCCCCTTGGCAATCACGGGGGCAAAATCCTGACGGGGCAGGTTGCCGAAAATCCCCAGCAGCCAGAGCACGTAGAGCGCCAGCGCGATCAGGGTTCCCCCCAGAATGGCCCATCTGGCCTGCTGCTCGTTCTGGTAATAGGCACGCAGGGAGGCAACCGAGTGGTGATAGCCGAACGAGGTGAGCGCCACCGGCAGCATCGCCATGGCATAGGGGGCGTAGCGACTCTCGCTGCCCGCCAGGTCGAGCAGGGTCGGCAGCTTGATACTGCCGAGCAGACCGGCCACACCGAGGGCGAAACTGAGGATCATGAAGGCGATCAGAACCACCGAAATACGGTCAACGGCGCGAGTCGAGTGCCACACCACCGCAGAGAAGAGCGCCACGAACAGCACGGATGCAAGCTTGCTGTCGATCCCCAGTATCCCCTGCAGGATGGCACCGGAGGAGGTGATATAGGCGTAGAGCAGAATGCCGCCAACAAAGTAGACCGAGAGGTTGTTGAGGAGATTGAGCTTCTCCCCCAGCAGCTCGCGAGTCACGGTATTGAAGGAGACCCGCATATCGTGGTGCTGGAAGGATTCCAGCAACATCCAGCCGGAGAGGGTCATCATCACCATGGTGACGGTCAGCGCCAGCACCGACCAGAGGGTCCAGGCCCCCGCCCCCGAACTCGGCAGACCGAGCATGCCGGCTCCCACGCAGACGCTGGCAATGATGCAGGCGCCCCCCAAAATTGACGGTTTTTTCTTCATAATCCCTTCTTTTTCTGACTGATTATCTATCCGCGGTAAACAAGACCGCGGCATGATGCCAGCCTTTGCCATGAGACGCCTACCACTATCTGCCATAACCTGGCATGGCGGCCGCATAAAAAATGCCCCGAATGGGGCACTCTATCAGCGGGGATAGTGTGAAGAGGGGTTAATCCATCACCGGGATACCTGCCCTGGCTTCGGCCTGACGGGCGATGGCCTCTGTCATCCCCTGAAAAATGAAGAGGTGGAACGGCAGCATGGCGAGCCAGTAAGCCAGCCCCCAGGCGCCCTGCGGGTGCCAGTGAGCGGTGACCCGGATGCGGGTCAACCCGGACTCCTCCGGCAGGATGTTGAACTCCAGCCGCCCGACGCCCGGGGCCTTCATGTTGAACAAGAGATCGAGCCTGCGCCCCTCATCCACCCCGAGGATCTGCCAAGAGTCGAGCATGTCACCCTTCACGAAGCGATCCGGATTGGTGCGACCACGGGTGCGGGCCGGGCCGCCAATCAGGTGATCCATCCATTCGCGCACCACCCACAGCTCGTTCATGTAGAAGTAGCGCTGCTCCCCCCCCAGCTGCTGCAACACCTGCCACACCACCTCGGGGGAGGCGAGGCAGATGGCCTCGCCGCTGGCGGTACGGTCATAGAAACCATATTCGGGATGGCGCCAGCGCAGGCCGAGGGGGGTCTCCTGCCCCTGCTGCTCGGCACCCAGCTTCTGCTCCAGCGCCAGACTCTCCGCCAGCGCCTCGTCGAAGCTGAGCAGGGTCTGCGGCAGCAAGGCGCGCAGCGGGCCGTCATCGGCCGGGATGTCGTGCTTGAGACCGCCCACCAGCGCCTTGGCTACCGGTTGCGGCACCGAGGTAACAAACTGCAGCCACCAGGCGGAGAGGCGCGGGCTCAGAAACGGGATGGGAATGATGGGGCAGCGCTTGCCGATATGGGCGGCGAACTTCTGCAACTGCTGCTGATAGCTGAGCAGCTCGGGGCCGACCGCGTTGAAGATGCGCCCATCCACCTCGTCTGCCTCTACCAGCCCGCCCAGATAGTGCAACAGGTTGGACAGCGCAATCGGCGGCGTGCGCGAGCGCACCCATTTGGGCGTCACCATCATCGGCAGGTTGAACACCAGATCCCGCATCACCTCGAACGCCGCCGAACCGGGCCCGATGATGATGCCGGCGCGCAGCTCCACCGTCGGTACGCCAGATTCGCGAAACAACTCGCCACAGTAGCGGCGGGAGTTGAGATGGCGGCTGTTGCACTGTTCAGGCTGGATTGCCCCGAGATAGATGATACGGCGCACCCCGGCAGCACGGGCGGCGGCAGCAAAATTCTTTACCCCCTGCTGCTCCAGCCGGTGAAAATCGGCCCCCGCCCCCATGGCATGCACCAGATAGAAGACTGTGTCTATGTTCGCCAGCGCAGGCAGCAGTGTGATCGGCTTGAGGCTGTCGGCGAGGCGAAACTCGACCCCCTCAGGCAAGCGGCAGGGACGGCGCGCCCCGGCAATCACCTTGTAGCCTAGGGTTTGCAGGTGGGGCACCAGATAGGAGCCTATATAGCCCGCCGCCCCCATCACCAGACAGTTTCTCATCCTCTCTCCCCTTTCCATTGTCGTCCCGGCCACCGGGCTGGCAACCTGAATGCCCATCATCCAGCCTCACCGTCACTTTGCAACATGGAACTAACAATTCTGCCTGTTAGTCCGATTTAGTGTTAATCCCGGTTTATTTATCGGTCGATAACTGACCAGATGTATAGCGCCGAGGGCGAACGTATGCGCATCGACCACTACGACCTCCAGGGGGAGGTGCAATACCGGCAACAACAGGCCCAGAGCCGCAAGGTGCGCAATCTTGGGCCAGTGCCACCCGTAGTTAATCCACCGGAAGGCAACAATACGGCAGCGGCCGGCGAACGCAGCAGCACCCTGACCCTCGCCAGCGCCCTGACGCTGCAAACCCCGAGGCAATCCGCCGCCAGTCAGCAAGCTTCAACGCCTCCCACACCGCCCGCAGCGGAAGTCGGCAAAGAGCAGGATGGCATTCCCGACGATGGACTGGATAACCGCCAGCGGCTGATCAAGCTGATGATCGAGGCGATGCTGGGCCACGAAATCGAGCTGCCCAAGCCGATCAAACCCTCCGAAGAAGGAGGCGATGGAGTGACCCAAGGAGACGCCGCTGCTCAAGCCGCCGAGCCGGATCAACTGGTGGAGGTGACTGACACCCTGCTGCAACAGGAGCAGCTCAACGTGGTGGCATCGGCCAGCGTAGCGACTCAAGATGGTCAGACTATGCAGCTCGATCTCGGCTTTGTGCTCGACTGGCGTCAACTGGAGGTGAGCCAGCGGCGCACCACCCTCAATGCCCTCAAGGATCCGCTGGTGCTGAGTCTGGATGGCAAGATTGCCGATCTGACCGAGGCACGGGTCACTTTCGATATCGATCAGGATGGCAAGGAGGATAGCCTGCCGGGTCTGCGGGAAGGGAGCGGCTTTGTGGCGCTGGATCGCAATGGCAACGGCACCATAGACGATGGGGGCGAGCTGTTCGGTGCCCGCTCCGGCAATGGCTTCGGCGAGTTGGCCACCCTAGATGAGGATGGCAACGGGGTGCTGGATGAGGGGGATAGCCAGTTTTCAGCCCTGCAGTTCTGGCATCCGGATCACGCCCCCATCGCTCTGGTGGAGCTGGGGATCGGCGCCATCCTGCTGCGCCCCCTCGACACCCCCTTCAACCATCTGGGGGAGAGCGGCAATCAGGGGGTGCTGCGCCAATCCGGCCTCTATCTCACCGAACAGGGTAAAGGAGGCTGGGTGCAGCAGATCGATCTGCGGGTCTGAGCCTTGAAATGAAATCACCCATCGGTCGCTGACGATAACTGCCAGCGACCGGCTCCGGTGCCACCATCAACTCAGCTCGGTGGGGTCGATATCCAGACTCCAGCGCACCTTTTTGGTCTCGGGCCAGCCTTCCAGCTCCTTCACCACCCAGTCCAGCAGTTGGGCCAGCGGTGCCCGGCTCGGCCCCTGCACCAGCAACTGCATGCGAAATTTGCCCGCCTTGCGCTCCATAAAGCCGCTGATGGGCCCCAGCACCTGAACGTTGGGATAGCGGGCGCTGCGCAGGGTATCGGCGAGGCGGGCGAGGAACAGCTGCACCTCGTCGCGGCCGTTGGCCTCGGCGCGGAACAGCCCCTGATAGCTGAAGGGTGGCAGCCCCAGCAGGCGGCGCTCTTTCAACGCCGTATCGGCGAAGTGGCCGTAGCCATTCTGGGTCAGATCCTGCAGCAGGGCGTGCTCCGGATGGTGGCTCTGCAGCACTACCAACCCGGGTTTGCTGGCGCGACCGGCGCGGCCCGCCACCTGGGTGTAGAGCTGGGCCAGTTTCTCGGCGGCGCGAAAATCGGCGCTGAACAGGGCAGCATCCACATCCAGCAGACCCACCAGCGTCACATCCGGGAAGTGGTGGCCCTTGGCCAGCATCTGGGTGCCGATCAGGATCTTGTACTTGCCCGCCTTGATGTCGCCGAGATGGGTCTCCAGCTCCCCCTTGCGACGGGTGTTGTCCCGATCGATGCGCACCACCGGATATTGTGGGAAAACCGTGGTAAGCAGCTGTTCCAGCTGCTCGGTGCCCACTCCCGAGCCGATCAGTTCGTTGCTGCCACACTCGGGGCAGTGGTGGGGCAAGGGGCGCACGCTGTCACAGTGGTGGCAGTGCAGCCGTCGTCCGGCCTGATGCCAGGTGTACCAGGCGTCGCAGCGCTCGCAGGCGGCGCTCCAGCCGCACTGGTGGCAAATCAGAGCCGAGGCATAGCCACGGCGGTTGAGAAACAGCATCACCTGATTGCCCGCCGCCAGATGCTCTGCCATCAGCTGCTCCAGCTGGGGGGAAAGCCCGGCCTGCAACCGCACGTTTTTGATATCGAGGATCACCTGACGGGCGGTCTGGGCATTGCCGGCGCGGCGAGTCAGGGTGAGGTGGTGATACTTGCCGGTGCGGGCGTTGTGCAATGTCTCCAGCGACGGGGTAGCCGAGCCAAGCAGGATGGGGATACCGGCACGATGAGCCCGCATCACCGCCAGATCTCGCGCGTGGTAGCGAAAACCGTCCTGCTGCTTGAAAGAGCCGTCGTGCTCTTCGTCGATGATGATGATGCCGAGGTTGTGAAACGGGGTGAACACCGCCGAGCGGGTGCCGATCAGGATGGCGGCGCCGCCGTCGCGGCAGGCGAGCCAGGCGTCGAGCCGTTCCCGATCGTTCATGGCGGAGTTCATCGCTACCACCGGCACGTTAAAGCGGCGCCGGAAGCGGTTGATGGTCTGCGGGGTGAGACCGATCTCCGGAACCATCACCAGCGCCTGCTTGCCCGCCTTGAGCAAGGGCTCAAGGATGCTTAAATACACCTCGGTTTTGCCGGAGCCGGTAATGCCATCCAGCAGGAAGGCACCGAACTTGTCGCTCTGGCTGGTAACGGCAGAGACAGCCAGCGCCTGCTCGCCATTGAGGCGCAGCCCCTCCCCCGGTTCAAAACGGGCGGCCCAGTCGCCGTCATGGCTTGGCTCCAGCGAGCGCTTCTCCAGCAGCCCCTTCTTCTCCAGCGCGGTGAGAGCGGAGCTCTGGATCTCCTCCTGCTTGAGGGCAGAGGGGGTCTGCGGCCCTTTGCGCAGCAGGGCGAGCGCTTGCTGCTGCTTGGCCGCCCGCTTGAGCTCGTTAAGGTCGATGGCCATGCCCGCCTCGGTGGTAAACCAGAACTCCAGCTCCCGATAGGCGGCTGGCTCCCCCTTGCGCACCAACACCGGCAGGGCATGGGGCAGCACTTCCCCCAGCGGATGCTGGTAGTAGCTGGCGCTCCAGTTCATCAGCGCCAGAATATCCGGCCCCAGCACCGGAGCCGTGTCCAATACCCGTTTGATGGGCTTGAGCTTGTTGCGGGGCACCTGGCTGTCGGCCGGATGATCCACCACCAGCCCGACCAGGGTCTGGGGACCGAAAGGGATCTCGACCCGGCAACCGGGGGCAGGTAACGGCAGGGGAGAGAGATAGTCGAAGTGACGGCGTAACGGTACCGGGACAGCGACACGAACCAGATCCAGCGTTTGGGAAGAATTCACCAGGGGTTGCCTATTTTTTCTGCGAAGCCACTTGCCTGATCTCAGGCATTTCCTATATTATTCGCAGCCTTTGAAACTGTGTTCAACAATCGTGTGGTGTCCGACAAGAGATCGGATGGCGACACGGCCTATTAATTGAGGTTGTCCATGAAAGCTGGTATCCATCCTGACTACGTAGCCATCACCGCCAAGTGCTCTTGCGGTAACGTCATCAACACTTTCTCTACCATCGGTAAAGATCTGAACCTGGACGTGTGCTCCGAGTGCCACCCGTTCTACACCGGCAAGCAGAAAGAAGTTTCTAGCGGCGGCCGCGTAGACAAGTTCAACAAGCGTTTCGGTGCGATGACCACCAAGAAGTAATTTTACTTCTGAAGAATTCTGAAAAAGGCGCCCATCGGGCGCCTTTTTTACGATCCCTGTTTTTCATCCTTCATGTTCCCGCAGCCAGACGTACTCTCCCCTACTGACCAAACCCCTTGGAACGACGCAAATAGACATACCCCTCACCCGGGCTGCCCCAGCGCGGACTCCCTGCGTTGTCATAGGCGCGATCCAGCAATCTGACGCTATCGGGGCCAATCCAGATATGCTGCACCAGCGTTGTGGCACCGCCAAAATCGGTGGAGCAGTGGCCCACCCGGGTGTGACCGGCATATTCGCCGGAGGGAGTGCGTGTCAGCCAGATCTCACAACCGTGGCGCAAGGAGAGCTGCTGCGGGGTCAGACTGTCGAGCAGGCCGGGATCATGCCAGGCACCGGCAAAATCGGTGGCACGGGGCATGGTCAGCTCTGCCATCAGGATCCGCCCGTCAGGGGCGGGTGAGAAGCGATAAATACGCTGGCGAAAGGGGCGGACGGAGCGCATGCTCAGATACTGCTCGGCATAGACCCAGCGATAGCCCTGATAGCCGGGCCAAATCTCCATCAGACGCAGCTCGGCACTGGTAAAGCGGCTGTCGTAACTGGCCTGCTCCCGGCTCGTAAAGGCCCCGTTGAACCAGCTGAGCAGCGGTTCCATACCGGGCTTGAGTGGGGTAGCCTGAGGCGCCGAGCCTGCCAACACCAGACAGGAACAGAGCAGCCCGAATACGGCCACCAGCAACTTTGCCATCGAATCCTTCCGAATCATCATAGTGGCGGCGATTATATGAGCGAATTACCCCAATAACAGCCATTACGATCAAATCATTGCCACTCTGGTGCAAAAACCTCACAAGGATGCCAGTCCGCTCACTAAACCCGATATTTTGCCACCGCCTTGTTGAGCAGCTGGGCCTGCTCGTTGAGACCCTCGCTGGATCTCGCATTTTCCTCTGCCATGATGCTCGACTCCTGGGCGATGTCGCGGATGTTGTTGACGTTGCGGTTCACCTCGTTGGCCACCAGACTCTGCTGTTCGATGGCGGCGGCAATCTGGGTGCTCATGTCCATGATGTTGGTAACATCCTGAGTGATCTGCCCCAGCAACTCCCCTGCGGTACTGGCCTGATCCGAGCTGCGGTTGCCCTGCTCGCGGCAGGTCGCCATTACCTCGACGATGCTGCCGGTCTGTTTCTGCAGCGAGCTGATGATGCCGGCAATCTCCTGGGTCGATTTCTGGGTACGGATGGCCAGATTGCGCACCTCATCGGCCACCACTGCAAAGCCGCGCCCCTGATCCCCTGCCCTGGCTGCTTCTATGGCCGCGTTGAGGGCCAGCAGGTTGGTCTGCTCGGCAATGCCGCGGATCACGTCAAGCACGGAGCCGATGGTCTCGCTCTCTTTTTGCAGCTGGCTCACCTCGCGGGATGAACTCTCCAGATTGCCCGCCAGCGAGCGGATCTGCTCGACAGTATTCTCGACCGCAGCCCGCCCCTCCATCGCCTTGTTGTTGGTCGCCTGCGCATTGTTGGCCGCCTGCTCGGTGTTGCGGGCGATCTCTTCGATGGTGGAGCCCATCTCGGTGGACGCGGTCGCCACCATGTCGGTTTCCTGCAGCTGGCGCGCGGCCCCTTCACTGGTGCGTTTGACGTTGGCTGAGAGGTGATCCGCCGCTTCGGTCAGGGTGTGCACGCTCTGCTTCACATCGCCAATCAGGTTGCGAAACCCGCCCAGCATCACGTCGAGATTACCTGCCAGCTGGGCCATTTCATCTGCCCCGCGCAACTCTATCTTCAGACGCAGGTCATTATCCTGACGAATGCGGTTGACGGTATCATTCACCTGAGTAATGGGACGGTCGATGCTGCGCCCCAGCAACACGCTCATGATGGCGATCAGCACCACAATCACCCCGCCACAGACCAGCATCAGGCTGTTGAGGCGAGCGCTCTGCCGCTCCAGCTCAGCGACAATGTGCTGATCGACGGCGGCAAACCCCTGTTCGGTCTGATGCACCAGATCCCGCATCTGGTTACGCAGCCCCTCATCCTCTTTCAGCCCCAGTATCTGCATCCCCTGCACCAGCGCCACAAAGTCCTGCCGGTACTGCTTGCTTGCCTGCTCCAGCTTGCCGCGACCCGCCTCCGGCAAAGTGGCAAGGCTATCCTGAAAACTCTTGTGCAAGGTCTCGAAACGCTCCAGATACTGGATGTCGGAGCGCAGCATGAAGTCCTTCTCCGCCCGCCTCAGTTGCAGCATGGTGATGAGCAACCCCTGCTGATCCAGCTGCTTGAGCCCATTCTCCACCTCATGTACCGCCGCCCGCAGCTTGCCATAGAGCCCCTCCTCCGGCCCCAGACCAATCTTCTGCTGCTGGGCCACCAGATCGTTGAAGGCTTTGCCATAGCCGCTGATCTGCTGATCCAGTCTGGTCAGCTCCCCCTCAACGGCCGTCAGATTGTCATCGGTCACCAGCTCCCGATTGTGCTGGTGAAAGTCAGACAGCCCCTGATTGAAGCGCTCAACGAAGGTCATATCCTTGCGGATCAGAAAATCCTTCTCGGCCCGCCGCAGGTTGAGCATGGCGATCTCCAGCTGATCGATATTGCGCTGGGCTTCGGTCAGATGACGGTGCACCTGGCTGGAGTAGATAAACAGGCCGCTCAGTACCAGCATGGCAACGGCAACCAGCACGGTATTCAGGATCAACTTATGACGGATAAGCACGATGGACCTCTCGCAAACTGGCAGTGAACTGCATTGAGCTTATGCAGAAAAGCGGCGACAGGTGATCTGTGCAAGGAATATTCATTGAAATGCCACACCCACTCCTTATACTGGTTGCACCTGTTTCCAGCCGTGGATTTGACACTATGGAATACAATACTTCTGAACTGTGCGACATCTATCAGGACATGGTGGATGTGCTTGAACCCATGCTCTGCTCCTTCGGCGGCCGCGCCTCTTTCGGCGGCGTCATCACCACCGTCAAATGCTTCGAATCGAATGGCCTGATCCGTGAGCTCGTCAAAGAGAACGGACTGGGACGCGTCTTGCTGATCGATGGTGGTGGCTCCATGCGCCGAGCTCTGATCGACAGCGACATCGCCACCACGGCGGCAGAGAACGATTGGGAAGGGATTGTCTGCTACGGCTGCGTCCGCGAAGTCGATATTCTGGAAGATCTGGATATCGGTATTCAGGCACTGGCAGCCATTCCGGTCGGTGCCGACAGCAAGGATGTAGGGGAGACCGATCTGCCGGTCAACTTCGGTGGCGTGACCTTCCTGCCTGACGACCACCTCTACGCCGATACCACAGGGGTGATCCTCTCCCCCGAGGCACTCGATATCGAGTAAGCCACAGACAGCGTGACGACGGGAGCCTTGGCTCCCGTTTTTTATGTCTGCAACTTGCTGAAAAATGACCAAAAAAGAGGGCCAGATAAACTGGCCCTTAACTGGAAGCAATGTGAGCAATGTCGTGCCTTCACAAGAAGTCCATCACGTTGGAACGAATGAAGTCTTTCCCGGAAAACAAGTTAACAATAATCATTCTCATTTAACTAGGCAAGCGCTATTTGCAGAAAGTGCAAAAAATTGACCACCGCGAAGGGTGGTCAATCTGGTCAGGCTTGCCGGGTGGCCGTTTGCAGGCTGGATAATCCGACCTCGCCCACCAGCTTGCGGCTGAGGTAACGCAACAAGACACCGTAGAGCGGCACGAACAAACCAAGGCTTATCAGCAACTTGAATACGTAATCGACGGTTGCGATCTCGACCCAGTGCTCTGCCATGAAAGGATCTGTGGTGCGCCAGAAGGCCACACTGAAGAAAGCGATGGTATCGACCAGATTACCGAACAGGGTGGAGGCCGCTGGTGCAATCCACCACTGCTTGAGCAGACGCAGGCGGTTGAACACCACCACATCCATGAACTGCCCTACCAGATAGGCCATAAAGCTGGCCAGCGCGATACGCGCTACGAACAGGTTGAACTCGGCCAGATGACCAACACCCTGGAAGCTCCCTTCGAAGAAGAGCACAGAGAGCGCATAGGAGACCGCCAGCGCAGGCAGCATCACGGTCTGGATAATCTTGCGTGCCAGACCGGCACCGAAGATCCGCACTGTCAGGTCGGTCGCCAGGAAGATAAACGGGAAGCTGAACGCACCCCAGGTGGTATGGAAGCCAAACACGGTGATCGGCAGCTGCACCAGATAGTTGCTGCTGGCAATGATCAGAATGTGGAACAACGACAGGCGAACGAGCGCCGTTTGGTACTGCGCAGGGGTCAGATTCATCTTGTGACCTTTTTGGTTAATGGGGTTAGGGAACCCATATCGCCACCATTGGCGATAATCGAGGGGCGAGATTATACGCCCCAAAACCGATAGTTCAATCTTTATGCGATTACGCTTGTCCAGGTTGGCCTGCGACAAAGCAGGCCTTGTGGGCGATAGTCACGCCTTGTGCTGTCTGGCGAGCCAGAGCAGCGCCTCCCGATCCACCGGGCGCACCGCCTCCAGCCAGCAGCCGCTGTAGTGTTCGTACTCCAGCCGAAACTGGCTCTCTTCAAACTCCAGCAACCAGCTATGGCGGTCGGCCCCCGCATCCTGCTCGAGCGGCTGCAGCTCCCACTCTCGCAGCAAGGCCTGCGCCAACAGCGGGAACGTGTCCCAGTCGAGTGCCGGACAATCCAGCGTCACCACGCCAGCTTCGCTATCTACCTGTTTGATTTGCCAACTCATTCCCTGTCTCTCAGCTACTGCAGGAGAGCTCACCACCGCAATACCATGCCGGAGTCGGGGTGGCGAGATCCTCATATTCGGGTTGTTCATCATAGGGGTGCTGCAAGGCGGCGAACAGCCGCTCGAACGGCTGCATATCCCCTGCGTCGGCGGCGTCGATCACCTGCTGGGCCAGCGCATTGCGCAGCACATACTTGGGGTTGATGGCATCCATCTGCGCCTTGCGCACGGCATCCTCGCTGCCTTCGCGCATCAGCCGCGCCCGATAGCGTTCCAGCCACGCCTGCCAACCCACTGGTTCAGGCAACAGGGCCAGCAGAGATGCAGGCCCCCCCCCCTCTTGCGTCACCTCACCGAGACGGCGAAGGAACAGGTGGTAATCCACTTTGTTAGCCGCCAGCAACCGGAACAGCTCGCGGAACAGAGCCGGGTCATCCTCCTCCCACACCGCCAGCCCGAGTTTGGCCCGCATCAGTTCGGAGTAGTGCAGCATCAGCTGTTGCTCGTACTGGGCCAACGCTGCAGCCAGCGCATCACCGTCTACATGGCCAGCCAGCGCCTGCGCCAGTTTTTGCAGATTCCAGTAACCGACCGCGGGCTGCTGATCCAGCGCGTAGCGGCCCGCAGGGTCCGAGTGGTTGCAGACAAAATCGGGCACGTAGGCATCGATAAAGCCGTATGGCCCGTAATCCAGCGTCAAGCCGAGCAGCGACATGTTGTCGGTATTCATTACCCCGTGACAGAACCCCGCAGCCTGCCATTTGGCAATCAACCGCGCGGTGCGGCGCACCACTTCGGCAAACAGTTCGGCGCCACTCTCCAGCTCGGGGAAGTGGTGGCGCAGCAGATAGTCGATGAGTGGCGGGATCTTCTCTCCCTGCCCGCTCCAGGCGAAATACTCGATATGGCCGAAGCGCAGATGGCTGGGGGCGGTGCGCAGCACGGTCGCCCCGGTCTCCACCTGCTCGCGATAAACAGGCTCCTGACTGCCCACCAGCACCAGCGCTCGCGTGGTCGGGATGCCGAGAGCATGGAGCGCCTCGGAGGCGAGATACTCGCGAATACTGGAGCGCAGCACGGCGCGACCGTCACCAAAACGGGAGAACGGCGTCTTCCCTGCCCCCTTCAGGTGGAGATCCCAGCGCTGGCCATCCGGCGCCAGCTGCTCACCCAGCAGCAGCGCGCGACCATCCCCAAGCCGCGGGCTATAACCCCCAAACTGATGGCCCGCATAGACCTGCGCTACCGGCTGCATGCCTGGCAGCACTTTTCCCTCGCCACAACAGGCGATCCAGTCAGCCTTGCTGACGCCTCCCAGCCCCAACTCATCCAGCAAAGCCCGGTTGAGATGAAGCAACCGGGGCTGCTGCAGCGGCTGGGGGACCATGGGTTCACAGGCCCAGGGCAACTCGGTCGCAAAAGTGTTGATCAGCTTCATGGTTGTGCCATTCGTCCCTGCGTATGCTCGTGTCACTCTTTATACTGCCGTCAGCCATGCTTGCGCTAACTGGCAACCATCATTTTTCAATTCAAGGAGAAGAAGATGCAAAAATGGGTATATGCCCTGCCCTTGCTGGCACTGGCGTGGGGTCATCAGGCCAAGGCTGCCGATATAGAAGCCGGCAAAGCCAAGGCAGCGGCCTGTGCCGCCTGTCACGGCGTGGAAGGCAAGGCAATGATCCCCAACTATCCCCATCTGGCGGGTCAGAATGCCGCCTATCTGGTGAAACAGTTGAAAGCGTTCAAGGATGGCACCCGCAAAGAGCCCTTGATGGACCCCTTCATGGCGCCGCTGACCGATGCGGATATCGACAATCTGGCGGCCTTCTACGCCAGCCTGAAATAACCTCGCGTCTGACCCCAGGTTCTTCCGAGCCGCGCTTACCGTGGTCGATTAGGCTGCCTAATCGACCCTAACGACGGCAGTAGTCGATGATCAGGTCCATAAAGGCTTCGCCAAAACGTTCCAGCTTGCGGTGACCGACACCGTTGATGGCCAGCATCTCGTCCTCGGTCATCGGCATCAGCTGTGCCATCTCCACCAGGGTCGCATCGTTGAACACCACGTAGGGCGGCACCTCTTCATCCTCGGCAATCTGCTTGCGCAGACCGCGCAGCTCCTTGAACAACCGCTTGTCATAGTTGGCATTGTCGAGCAGACCGTTGCGCTTCTCCTTGCGGCTGGAGATGGGCTGTAGTCGGGGCACCGCCAGCTCAAGCTTCACCTCGCCACGCAGCACGGGGCGGGCCGCTTCGGTCAGCTGCAGCACCAGATTACGGGTGATGTTCTGGGTCAGCAGCCCCTTGTGGATCAGCTGGCGGATCACGCTCATCCAGTATTCGTGGCTCTGATCCTTGCCGATGCCGTAGGTCGACAGCTTATCGTGGCCATGATCCTTGATGCGCTGGTTGAGGGAACCGCGCAGCACCTCCACTACATAACCCACCCCGAAATTCTGCCCCACCCGCCAGACGCAGGAGAGCGCCTTCTGGGCATCTTCAGTGCCGTCATAGCTCTTGGGCGGATCGAGACAGATATCGCAGTTGCCGCACGGCTTGTCGTTGTACTCGCCGAAGTAGTTGAGCAGCACCTGACGGCGGCAGGTCTGCGCTTCGGCAAAGGCGGCCATCACGTTGAGCTTGTACTGCTCCACCTGCAGCTGCTGAGGGTTCTCGATGTTGTCGAGCAGACGGCGCACCCGACCGATGTCGGCGGGATCGTAGAGCAGCAGCGCCTCGGCGGGAGTGCCATCGCGCCCGGCGCGACCGGTCTCCTGATAGTAGGATTCGATGTTCTTCGGGATGTCGTAGTGCACCACGAAGCGCACATTGGGCTTGTCGATGCCCATACCGAACGCCACCGTCGCCACCACTATCTCGATGTCATCCTTGAGGAAGGCATCCTGGGTCTGCTGGCGCTGCTCGAGCGGCAGCCCCGCATGATAGGGCGCCGCCTTGCAGCCGTGGCGGGATAGCCGCTCGGCCACCTCCTCCACCCGGTTGCGGCTGGAGCAGTAGACGATGCCACAGTTGCCCTTCTGGCTCTGCACGTAACGCAGCAACTGCTCAGCGGCCTTGAACTTCTCCACCAGGCTGTAGCGGATATTGGGGCGATCGAAGCTGGCAGTGTGGATGAAGGGATCGTTCAGCTCTAGGCGGTGCAGCATGTCGCTGCGGGTCGCCTCGTCGGCGGTGGCCGTAAGCGCTACCACCGGCACCTGCGGGAACCACTGCTTGAGGCGCCCCAGCGCCGCATACTCAGGCCGGAAATCGTGGCCCCACTGGGAGACGCAGTGCGCCTCGTCGATGGCGAACAGCCCGAGCGGCAGCTCGGCCAGCCGATCCATAAACTCGTGCTGCAACAGTCGCTCGGGGGAGACATAGACCAGCTTGATCTCGCCGCGACGCATGGCGGCGAAGTTCTGGATCATCTCCTCCCGGCTAAGGGCCGAGTTGATGTAGACCGCCGCTACGCCGTTGGCGCGCAGGCTGTCGACCTGATCCTTCATCAGCGAAATAAGGGGAGAGACCACCACACCGAGCCCGGGCCGCAGCAGTGCCGGGATCTGGTAGCAGAGCGACTTGCCGCCGCCAGTAGGCTTGAGCACCAACGCATCGCGCCCCGCGACGATCTGCTCGATGATCTCGAGCTGACCCGGCCGAAACTGCTGATAGCCGAAGACCGCCTGCAGCAGGGCAAGCGGACTCTCTGGCTGAGGATCTGGCAGGGTTTCGGCAATCGCGGTCATGGGCTCTCCTTTGGGGTCGCCATTCTAAAGCAGCCGCCGCCCACAATAAACCTGCCATTGCGACTGTTAAAGAACTGTTGCAGACTGGCTGGAGTTTTTACTCGGCTTTGATGACAAGGATTGGGATCAGAGAATGAAACAGATGCTCAAGAAGATGGCGCTCAGTGGCATTGCCAACCTGTTTGCCGAGAAGATGCCGTTCAACAAGCTGATCGGCATGCAGGTGACCCACTACGACTTCGACAAGGTGGAACTGCGCATCAAGATGGACGACAAGCTGATCGGCAACCCCTTCCACAACATCCTGCACGGCGGTGTCACCGCCACGCTGCTGGATGTGGCGGGCGGCATGATCGTCGCCGCCTCCTGCATCGACGAGCTGGAGGAGTTCTCCCCCAGCTATCTCAAGGAGCGCTTCGCTCGCCTCGGCACCATAGATCTGCGGGTGGACTACCTGCGCCCGGGGCGCGGCAACGAGTTTATCGCCACCGCCCACATCATCCGGGCGGGCAGCAAGGTGGCCGTCGCCCGGATGGAGCTGCACAACGAAGAGGGCACCCACATCGCCTTCGGCACTGGTACCTATCTGGTGGGTTGAACCAAGTTAGTGCATAAAAACCACGCGGCTAATCCACTTTTAATCATTAGATTCCTTACCCCCTCTGGCCGAACAAGGTCCATACTGATAGTCGGGATTGTGTGCAGAGGGAGGATTGCAGGCGATGAGTGCGAAACTGGCCATCAAACCATCCAGAGCCTTGTTGACACAGCTCGAGTCCATGCTCGACGAGGTGCAGACACCCGAGTGTCGCCACTGGTTGGAACAGGAGCTTGAGGGGTATTCTCTCTCCTCACCCCTGCCTTGGTATCGCATCGTTCCCTGTCGGCAACGCGGTCACTTTCTGGATCTGAAAACGGGAAAATATTTGACCTGTCATATCAACAGTCAAACGCTATGCCAACGCGATCTGGCCCAAATTCAGTTCATTTATGCCCGTGAACCCGCCGCCCACTATTTGCTGCAACGCAATTCCGGTATTGAACCCTGGCCAGAACAGCTGCTGGAAGATTATCAGGAGCAGTTGATCCCCGGCCATCTCTGTCTGCAAGCCTGGCATGAGCCCGTGATTTCATTACGCGCACAACTGATGGAGGGAATAGAACATTTCATTAGTGAGTACCCCAAGCACGCGGCCTTGCTGCCTCAACACAGTTTCAAGGCTTTGCGGCATCAGCACTGGCATATCTGAGTAAGCGCCTGGCGCGCAAGGAGGGCACCATAGACAAGACCCATAGCGAGATTGCCACAATCTAGAGTGCCGGAGTCAGGATCAGACTCCACCGATGGGCCACCGAGCGGTGGCCCTTTTAATGTCTGTGGTCTTGCTTCGACCCTGCATACTGCAAGTCAGATCACTTGGCCAGGTAACAGGTCAGCAGCTAAAGAAAATTAGGAAAACAGGAAGGATAAATGCAAAAAGGCCGCTCTATTGAGCGGCCTTTTCAAATTTGGTCGGTGTGAGAGGATTCGAACCTCCGACCCCTTCGTCCCGAACGAAGTGCGCTACCAAGCTGCGCTACACACCGATGTCTGCGGGACGGGAATTTACCGAAAGCCCAGACCCGACACAAGCCTTTTTTGCATTTGGCAGGAAAAAAAGTGCCGTTCGCTCAACTATTCAGCACTCTTTTCATCCGTTTACCGGGCTGCAGCCAGCTGGTGACATTCCGGCAACCGGCCGTCAGGCCAGGCGCAGGGATGCGGGCCCCAGCAGACGGCGCTGCCAGTCAGCCACAGTGCCATGCTCCAGCCAGTCGGCTGCATGCTGGCGCCAGTTGGGGGAAAGGGCCGGATTCTCCAGCAACATCAGCAGATCAGCTTCATTGCGCACCTGATTGAACAGGATATCCACCGTGCGCTTCACCGTCAGTTCGGGATAGGGTCTGTCTAGCAGCTCCATGGCCGACTCCGGCGACACAATCCCCTCCTCCAGCACCCGCAGCAGCCAGCCACAACGGCCATTCAGTTGCATCACCTGCGACATCTGGCCATAGCCAAAGCGCTGGTTGAGCTTGAAACAGGGGGATCTCGGCTGGCTGATCTGGATCAGCGCCTCACCGAGCCGATAGACATCGCCAATGCAGGCTTGCGCCTCGGTCAGCCCGAGACCGGAGAGGTTCTCGCCAAAGGCGGCAGGTTGCCAGGGTGTACGTGGCGCAGACAAGTCCAGCGCGGTTTGCCAGGTCTGCCACCAGAGATAGTGATCGGCAGGATAGTAGTGGAGCGCCCGATCCGGGCCACCGTGGTGGCGCAGGTCACACTGCTCATCCCCTTCCAGACCGGCAAAGGTACAGCGAACTGGTGCAGAGATCGGTTGCTTGTGAATGGCACTGGTGAGGCCGGGCACCAGCTCGGTGCCACGACCGCTAAAAAGGGAGATCCGCATACTCATCCTCCAGGTTGACGAGAGTAGGCGGATCTTATCATGGCGTCAGACGACGGCCTGCATCTGGGTGGTCATGGCGATCTCGGCGCGACGGCGCTTCTCCGCCCTGGCCATCAGATACCAGCTGCCGAAGGTAAAGAGCGATACCGACAACAGGATCAGGCTGGCCACCGCGTTGATCTCGGGTTTAACCCCGAGCCGCACCGCCGAGAAGACCTCCATCGGCAGGGTGGTGGAGCCCGGGCCGGAAACGAAGCTCGCCAGCACCAGATCATCCAGCGACAGGGCGAACGACATCATGCCGCCTGCTGCCAGCGAGGGGGCGATCATCGGGATGGTGATCAGGAAGAACACCTTCCACGGCTTGGCGCCAAGATCCATGGCCGCCTCCTCTATGGAGAGATCCAGCTCCCGCAACCGCGCCGACACAACGATGGCTACGTAGGCGGTACAGAAGGTAGTGTGCGCGATCCAGATGGTCAACATGCCCCGCTCGGCGGGCCATCCCACCAGCTGGGCCATCGCCACGAACAGCAGCAGCAGCGACAGACCGGTGATCACCTCGGGCATCACCAGCGGTGCCGTCACCATGCCACCGAACAGGGTCCGACCACGGAAGTGGGGAATTCGGGTCAGCACGAATGCCGCCACCGTCCCCAGCGCCACCGCGGCGATCGCGGTGTAAAAAGCGATCTCCAGCGAGCGGAACACGGATCCAATCAGCTGCTTGTTGTCGAGCAGGCCGAAGTACCACTTGAGTGACCATCCGCCCCACACCGTCACCAGCTTGGAGGCGTTGAAGGAGTAGATCACCATGATGATCATGGGCAGGTAGATAAACAGCAGCCCAAGCCAGAGCATCAGCTTGGCAAAACCGAAACGTCTCATCATGCCTTGCCCTCCAGCTCTTTGGCCTGGTTACGGTTGAAGAGGATGATCGGAATGATCAGCACCGCCAGCATCACCACCGCCAGTGCAGAGGCGACCGGCCAGTCGCGGTTGTTGAAGAACTCCTGCCATAGCACCTTACCGATCATCAGGGTCTCCGGGCCACCCAGCATTTCCGGAATAACGAACTCCCCCACCACCGGAATAAACACCAGCATGCAGCCGGCGATAATGCCGTTTTTGGAGAGCGGCACAGTGATCTGCCAGAAACGGGTCAGGTTGCGGGCCCCTAGGTCGGAGGCCGCCTCCAGCAGGCTCTGATCGTGTTTGACCAGATTGGCGTAAAGCGGCAGCACCATGAAGGGCAGATAGGAGTAAACGATGCCGATATAGACCGCCAGGTTGGTATTGAGGATCTGCAGCGGTTCGTCAATCAGCCCGATCCCCAGCAAGACGCTGTTGAGCAGGCCGTTGTTACTGAGGATCCCCATCCACGCATAGACCCGGATCAGAATGGCGGTCCAGGTCGGCATCATGATCAGCAACAGCAGAACGGTCTGGGTCTCCTTGTTGGCCCGAGCGATGGAGTAGGCCATCGGATAGCCAATCAACAGGCAGAGCAGGGTGCTGACGAAGGCCATCTTGAGGGAGCCCAGATAGGCTGCGATATAGAGCTCATCCTCCTGCAGCAGCAGGTAGTTCCCCATATTGAGCAGGATGGTGAGCTGATTGTCGGCCCAGCTCACCACGTCGGTGTAGGGCGGGATCGCCACATCCGCTTCCGCAAAACTGATTTTTACCACTATGACAAAGGGCAGCAGGAAGAAGAGGAACAGCCAGAAGAAGGGGATGCCGATCACCAGCCGGCGCCCTCCGCCCCGCTTCAGTCGTTGCAAGATCTTCATGATTGCAGCACCACGCCGCTGTCATCTTCCCAGTAGAGGAACACCTGGTCATCCCAGGTTGGCCGCTTGCCGTGGCGTTCGGCATTGGCGATGAAAGCCTGAACGATTTTGCCCGAGGGCAGCTGGATGTGGTACACCGAGTGTCCGCCCAGATAAGCGATGTCATAGACCTCGCCCTTGGTCCAGTTGAAGTCCGGATGCTCGATTTCGGCCGGCTTTTGCAGGCTCATCAGCAGCTTCTCCGGCCGCAGGGCGTAGGTCACCTTCTTGTTCTCGGCACGGGAGCTGATCCCGTGGCCCACATAGATGGGCTGCTCCAGATCGGCACAGGCGATGATGGCGTGGTCCTGCTCATCCTCCACCAGCAGGCCGTCGAACAGGTTGACGTTGCCGATAAACTCGCACACCAGCCGACTGGCCGGAGTCTCGTAGATATCCATCGGACTGCCGATCTGCTCGATACAACCGTGATGCATGATGGCGATCCGCTCCGCCATGGTCATGGCCTCTTCTTGATCGTGGGTCACCATGACACAGGTAACCCCGACCCGCTCGATGATCTCCACCAGCTCCAGCTGCATCTTGGAGCGCAGCTTCTTGTCGAGCGCCCCCATCGGCTCATCAAGCAGCAGCAACTTGGGACGTTTCGCCAGCGAACGGGCCAGCGCTACCCGCTGGCGCTGGCCACCGGAGAGCTGGTGAGGCTTGCGACGGGCATACTGGGTCATCTGTACCAGCTTGAGCATCTCTTCGACACGGGCGTCGATCTCGGCCTTGGGCAGGCCATCCTGCTTGAGACCGAAAGCAATATTCTGTGCCACCGTCATATGGGGAAACAGGGCGTAGGACTGGAACATCATGTTGATGGGGCGTTCATAGGGGGGCATATCGGTGATATCCACCCCGTCGAGGAACAGACGCCCTTCGGTCGGGCGCTCGAACCCTGCCAGCATCCGCAGCAAGGTCGATTTACCGGAACCGGATCCTCCCAGCAGGGCGAAGATCTCCCCCTTGTGAATATTCAGGGAAACATTATCGACCGCCAGGGTTTCATCGAACTGCTTGCTAACCCTGTCTATTTTTACCAGCACTTCTTTGCGTTGCTGGCTGCCCTCAAGGGCTTTCTTGTAGGCACTGGAGGCTATCGCCATTACCAAACTCCCTAACGTGATACTGGCCTCACGGCCAATCCATAAAAGCGATTTGGCGCCCCAGAGCGGGCACCAAGGTCAGGTACCGGACTTGATCTTGCTCCAACTCCGGGTGATTTGACGCTGTACCGCGCGGGAATGTGCCTCCTGCACATAGAGCCGCTCCAGCACAGCCTGAGGCGGATAAACCCCCTCATCATTGCGCACCGTCTCATCCATGAACTCGCCAGCCTTGGCATTGGGGTTCGCATAGCCCACATAATTGCTGACCTTGGCGATCACCTCGGGCTGCAGAACATAGTTGATGAGAGCATGTGCCTCTTTGACATTGGTGGCATCAGACGGGATCGCCATCATGTCGAACCAGAGATTGCCCCCCTCTTTAGGAATGCTGTAGGCAATCTTCACCCCCTTGCCTGCCTCGTCGGCACGGGCTGCCGCCTGCAAGATGTCGCCGGAAAAGCCCGCTGCCACACAGATATCGCCGTTGGCGAGATCACCTATGTATTTGGAGGAGTGGAAGTAGGCCACATAGGGGCGCACCTTGAGCAACTGCGCCTCGGCGCGCTTGATATCGGCCGCGTCCTGGCTGTTGGGGTTCAGACCAAGGTAGTTGAGGGCAGCCGGGATCATCTCGTCTGCCGAGTCGAGGAAGGCGACGCCGCAACGGGAGAGCTTCTCCATGTTTTCCGGCTCGAAGATGGCCGCCCAGGAGTCGATCTTGTCGACCCCCAGCACCGCCTTGATTTTGTCGACGTTGTAGCCGATGCCGTTGGTTCCCCACAGATAGGGCACTGCGTACTGATGGCCCGGATCCACCTTCTCGAGCTGCTTGAGCAGCACGGGATCCAGGTTGGCCAGATTGGGCAGCAAGCTCTTGTCCAGCTTCTGGAAAGCCCCCGCCTTGATCTGCTTGGAGAGGAAATTATTTGAGGGCACCACCAGATCGTAACCGGTCCGTCCGGTCAGCAACTTGCCTTCCAGGGTTTCGTTGGAGTCAAATACGTCATAGACGGTCTTGATCCCGGTCTCCTGCTGGAAATCGCTGAGGGTGGTCTCGCCGATATAGTCAGACCAGTTGTAGAAATGGAGCACAGGGGCTGCCTGGACTGCATTCGCCAATCCCATGGTCAGCGCTATGGTTAGCAATCTGGTTGTATTCACGGTGTCAGTTCTCCTGTTCAGTGGTTGACCGTCTGCGCATCCATTCGCGCGGCCCATCCGGATGGATGGCATCACTACCCTCCCGGCCGAACTGCGGACCGGGAGGGGTATTCGTTACTTACTTACCGGACTTGATCTTGGTCCAGCTGCGGGTCATCAGACGCTGCACCTTGGCCGGCAGATCCGGGAAGGTGTAGATCTTCTGCAAGGTTGCAGAGTCCGGATAAACCCCCGGATCGGTACGGATCGCCTCGTCAACCAGCGGGGTCGCCGCCTTGTTGCCGTTAGGCGCCTGCACCTGATTGGTGATGTTGGCGATCACGTCGGGCTTCATCAGATAGTTGATGAAGGTGTGGGCCGCCTCGACGTTCTTGGCATCCGCCGGGATGGCGATCATGTCAAAGAAGCTGCCAGCCCCCTCTTTCGGAATGGTGTAGGTCAGTGCCACGCCATTTTTGGCTTCCGCCGCCCGCGCCTTGGACTGCTGCAAATCCATGGAGTAACCGACAGCAACACACAAGTTGCCGTTGGCCAGATCCGAGATGTACTTGGAGGAGTGGAAATAGGCGGTATAGGGACGGATGGAGAGGAACAGCTCCTCGGCCTTCTTCAGCTCGTCCGGCTTCTGGCTATCCGGTTTGAAGCCCAGATATTGCAGGGCGGCCGGTAACATTTCGGTCGGCGAGTCGAGGAAGGAGACGCCGCACTCCTTCAGCTTGGCCATGTTCTCCGGCTTGAACACCAGATCCCAGGAGTTGAGCGGCGCATCGGCCCCCAGTACGGCCTTCACCTTCTCGGCATTGTAGGCATAACCGATGGTGCCCCACAGATAGGGGATGGAGTACTGGTTGCCCGGATCGCTCGGGTCGAGCGCCTTGAGCAGGTCGGTATCCATATTTTGCCAGTTGGAGAGCTTGGACTTGTCCAGCTTCTGGAACACGCCAGCCCTGATCTGTTTGGCCAGGAAGGGGTTGGACGGCACCACGATGTCGTAGCCGGATTTACCAGCCAGCAACTTGGCTTCCAGTACCTCGTTGCTGTCAAACACGTCATAAACCACCTTGATGCCCGTCTCCTTCTGGAAGTTTTCCAGGGTATCCGGGGCGATATAGTCGCTCCAGTTGTAGACGTGCAACACCTTCTCTTCAGCCATTGCTCCGGCACTTGCCATGACCAGAGCCACAGAGGCAGCGATCACTCCCGTTTTGAAAGACATCATCCTTGTCTCCTAAGCAAATTGTATGCGCATGCCAACCTGCCTGGCGGCAGCTATCCCTTCAGCTTTGCAGCCGTCAGATCCAGACTGAGCCTGGCTAGCTTGACCAATTCATCAACCTGTTCCTCGGTGATCACCAAGGGGGGCGATATGATCATGGTATCGCCTACCGCCCTCATCACCAAGCCATTGTTAAAACAGAATTCCCGGCAAGTCATCCCGGCATTGGCATGGGCCGGGAAACGCCGGTTGGTCTGCTTGTCCTGGACGATTTCCAGGGCGGCGACCAGCCCGCGGCCACGGGTTTCACCCACCAGCGGGTGGTCAGCCAGCTCTGCCCAGCGGCGCTGCAAATAGGGGCCGATGGTATCATGCACTCGCTTAACTATGCTCTCCTTTTGCATAAGCTGGATATTGGCCACCGCCACCGCGCAAGAGACCGGATGGCCAGAGTAGGTGAAGCCGTGGTTGAACTCGCCCCCCTCTTCCACCAGCCCCTTGGCAACCCGGTCACTCACCATCACAGCGCCGAGCGGCATATAACCGGAGGTAATCCCCTTGGCCAGACACATCAGATCCGGCTTGATGCCAAACCCTTCGCTGGCAAACCAGTGGCCGGTACGGCCAAAGCCGCAGATCACCTCGTCGGCTATCAGCAAAATGCCGTAGTGATCGCAGATGCGCTGGATCTCCGGCCAGTAGCTGTCAGGCGGAATGATGACACCGCCCGCCCCCTGGATCGGCTCGCCGATAAAGGCGGCCACCTTCTCCACCCCCAGCTCCAGAATCTTCTGCTCCAGTTGACGGGCCCGCTCCAGCCCGAACTCGTGGGCACTCATCCCCTGCCCCTCACCGAAGTGATAAGGCTGGTCGATGTGCACTATGCCGGGAATGGGCAGACCACCCTGGGCATGCATCCCTTTCATGCCACCCAGACTCGCCCCCGCCACTGTGGAGCCGTGATAGGCGTTGTGGCGGCTGATGATCACCTGTTTTTCCGGTTGCCCCTTGCTGGCCCAGTAGTGGCGCACCATCCGCAGCACGGTGTCGTTGCACTCGGAGCCGGAGCCGGTAAAGAATACATGGTTGAGATGGGATGGCGTCACTTCGGCCAGCAAGGTGGCCAGCTCGATCACCGGCGGGTGCGTGGTCTGGAAGAAGAGGTTGTAGTAGGGCAACTGCTGCATCTGACGGGTGGCGGCATCCACCAGCTCCTGCCGACCATAGCCCATATTGACGCACCAGAGCCCCGCCATGCCGTCCAGAATGCGCTTGCCTTCGGAGTCTTCCAGATAGACGCCGCTGGCTTTGGTGATGATACGGCTGCCCTTCTTGTTCAGGGCCTGAAAGTCGGTAAAGGGGTGCAGGTGGTGGCTGGCATCCTGCTGCTGCCACTCACGGGTAGTCTGTTGCATTGTTAGCTCCTCGGTTCCTTCGATTTAGCTGGTTCTGTTCGTCAATCATCAGGAGGGCTGCCACTCCCGCAATCACTGCCACTTTCGCGTGGACTGCGGCACGGCCTGCTCCTCACATCCTTCAATTCGAGCCAAAAACTGTTATCAACCATGCAACCAGAGCGGTGGCGAGCCAACTTCCGCTCACAACCATCCGCAGGCGGAGGCACTCCTCCATCCCGTATTACCGGTTACAGGCAGGGGAGGCAGCCTGCCTCCCCGATTCGGACGATGCGTGGCCGGCACGCATCCGGGTCAGACGTTCAGCAGCAGGAACTCTCGCTCCCAGCGGCTGATCACCCCGAAGTAGGTCTCGTACTCTTTGCGTTTGACCGCGACAAAGGCGCGTGTGAAGCGCTCCCCCAACATCTCCTTGATCGGCTCGCACTGTTCGAGATGGCTGAGCGCCTCCTCCAGCGAGCGGGGCAGACTGTAGGGCAGGTCGTAGGCGCTGGATTTCATCTCCTGCATGGGCTCCAGCTTCTCCATCATGCCGAGATAGCCGCACGCCAGGGTGGCGGCCAGCGCCAGATAGGGGTTGGCATCGGCACCGGCGAAGCGGTTCTCCACCCGGCGGGCACTCGGGTCGGAGAAGGGTACCCGCAGACCACAGGTGCGGTTCTCGACACCCCACTGGACGTTGCGTGGCGCGCTCTCACCGAAGGTGAGGCGGCGGTAGGAGTTGACATTGGGAGCCAGCAGGGCTGTCACCGCCGGGGTGTACTTCTGCAGACCTGCGATGAAATGCATGAAGAGTTCGGAGTTGCCGCCATCCGGGGTACCGAACAGATTTCGACCGTTCATATCCTCCAGACTCTGGTGGATGTGCATGGCGGAGCCCGGCTCGTTGCTCATCGGCTTGGCCATAAAGGTGGCGTAGATGCCGTGGCGATGGGCCGCCTCACGCATGGTGCGCTTGAAAAGGAACACCTGATCCGCCAGATCGATGGCATCCCCGTGCAGGAAGTTGATCTCCATCTGGGCAGCACCGGACTCGTGGATCAGGGTATCCACCTCCAGCTCCTGCGCTTCGCAGTAGTCATACATGTCTTCGAAGATGGGATCGAACTCGTTGACCGCATCGATACTGAAGGACTGGCGAGCTGTCTCCGGACGGCCGTTGCGCCCTACCGGCGGCATCAGCGGATAGTCGGGGTCTTCGTTGCGGGTGACCAGATAGAACTCCAGCTCGGGCGCCACCACCGGCTTCCAGCCCTGAGCCTCGTAAAATGACAGAACCCGACGCAGTACGGAGCGAGGTGCAATGTCGATCAGCTTGCCGTTGACGTCGTAACAGTCATGGATAACCTGAGCGGTAGGTTCCAGCGCCCAAGGGACGAAACGGATGGTGTTGGGGTCAGGATAGAGCTGCATGTCCCGCTCCAGCGGATCGATCATGCTGTCGTCATCCGGATATTCACCGGTCACTGTCTGGGTGAAGATCACCTCGGGCAGACGCATGCCCCCTTCTCGCAAAAACTTGTTGGCTGGGATGATCTTGCCCCGGGCGTTGCCGGTGAAATCAGGGAAGAGACACTCCACTTCCGTGATGCGATTGCTCTCCATCCAGCCCTTGATACTGTCCATGTTAAACCCCGACTCTACGGTTGCCATTGGCAAGGGTGTCTAATATATGGAACACCCTTGTTATCAAATTGTAATCAACACCACCATAAAAGCCCGCTATCAGGGGTAATGTCAAGCAGTGGTGTTTAAAAAACTATAAATAACGGCGCATATAATGACCAAGTCGGCACCAAATACTAAACACTCGTGGTCTCGCCTCTCCCCAGTGCAAAGCCGGTGCCAACCGGCCAAAACCAGATGTCAGATCCCGTCAGATCAGCCGCTAAAGGGGCCATTTTTTTGCAAAGGCGCACAATCCCTGTCCTATTTGCTTTGCTTGGCTGCTTTTTTTTGGTACAAGGCCCGCCCTGATTTGCACTCTCTTGCATGAAAACGGTGCAAATCAGACGAGAAGGGCTTGGTCTGCAGGCAGACAGCCCCCATAAACAGGGATAATTGGGTTAGTAAACTGACTGGTAGTAAATCGTATGTGTGATTTCATGACTGAAGACCAACTGGCCTTTTACAAGGGGCAGATCGAGCGGCAGATCGCCGAGCTCGAAGAGCGCCTGAACTCCCAGGCCAGCCAGGCCATCGCCACCGACACCAACGAGATGGCCGATGAAATTGACCGTGCCAGTATCGAGGAAGCCCGCCGTCTGGAGCTGAACCGCATCGAGCACGACAAGCTGCACCTGCGCAAGCTGCGGGGCGCATTGAAGCGCATCAGCGAAGGGGATTTTGGTTACTGCGAATCTTGCGGTGACGAGATCTCCCTCAAGCGGCTGCATGCCCGTCCGGAATCCCGTTTCTGCGTCGAATGCCAGAGCACCAAGGAATTTAACGATACCCACGTGTTCCGTCGCGTCGCCTGATTCTTCGAAGAACCGTCACCATTCTGGTGCAACAGACGCCAGCAAGGCAGGGCACCGCGCTCAAACCTTGCACAACGCCTCGCAGCAAGATGGTGACAAGTTCTGTTAGACTCCGGACACCTTCCGGAATCTACAGGAGAACAGAGAGTGAAATGGCTCATCAAGCTGTGTTTGTGCCTGCCACTGCTGGCACAAGCACAGGTTCTGACGGTCAAGGTCCCCAGCCGTCCCGTCAACAATCTTGACCAGGAGTACCAGTACAAGCTGCTGGAACTGGCCCTGACCCGCTCTGGGCAACCCTTTCGCATCCAGCCTGTCGAACTCGACCTCAACCAGTTCACCCTCCAGCAGCAGCTGAGCAAGGGCAAGACCATCAACGTCTTCTGGATGGGCACCTCCAGCGCACTCGAATCCTCCCTGATTGCCGTCCCCATTCCGCTGTTTCGCGGGCTGGAAGGATTGCGGCTGTCCTTCATTCACGCGGATGCCCAAGAGAAGTTCAACCAGATCAATACCTTGGCCGGCCTCAAACAGCTGAAGGCGGCACAAGGGGTCGGTTGGGCCGATAACAAAATTCTGGAAAATGCGGGCATCCCGACCTTCTCCGGCCGATACAGCAGCCTGTTTCGCCTTATCAACGACGGCGACAAGATCGACTTCTTCCCGCGCGCCCTGGTGGAGATCTTCGCCGAGCGCAGCGAGCTGGTGGCGCAGTATCCCAACCTCGCCATCGAGCAGCATCTGCTGATCCGCTACCCCTTCGCCCAATTCTTCTTCGTCAGCCCCGAATACCCCAAGCTGGCCAAGGCGATTCAGACCGGGCTGGAGCGGGCCTATGCCGATGGCAGCTTCATGAAGTTCTTCAATGACAACCCCAAGATCCGCGAAGCGCTCGCCAGCGCCAACCTCGATCAGCGGGTCACCATCGCCCTGCCCAATCCGGATATGACCCCGTTGCTAAAATCCATTCCGGCCCAATATTGGGAGTATCCACCGCAAGGATAAGCATCACGAACGCCTGACCACGAAGGTCAGGCTGCGAGAACACAGTGCGCCAGGGAGGTGCCATGAAGGGAATCCAGGAGTGGTTTGAGGAGTACGGCCAGAGCCATCGCCATCCGGTCAACGTCGCCATCCATAAGCTGGCGGTGCCGGGCATCTATTTCTGCTCGCTGGCGCTGCTCTGGTGTCTGCCACACGGGCCCTTGCCAGAGATCCTCAACTGGGCGGCAGTGGCGGCTATTCCGGTGCTGCTGTTCTATCTGCAGCTGTCGTTTTCGCTGTTCGCGGGGATGGCCGGGCTAACCGCACTGGGACTGTGGATCTGCCACCAATGGCAGGGGCCGCTGCTGTGGCCCGCGGTGGCGGCGTTCGTGATTCTCTGGATAGCCCAGTTTGTCGGCCACAAGATCGAGGGCAAACGCCCCTCCTTCCTCGCCGACCTGCAATTTCTGCTGATAGGCCCCGCCTGGGTGCTCGCCAGCCTCTATCGTCGCCTGGGCATTCCCTATTGAGGAGTGCCGGGCCAACAGGAGAGACCATGACACATAACCACACGCGACATAATGCCCTGCGCCGCGCCCTGCCCCTGCTGCTGGGGGCCCTGTTTGCCGGCCCGGCGCTGGCCGACAAGGCCGACCCGGTCGGTGAAGTGAGCACAGCCTTCAAGCTGTTTGGCCCCAACCACAAGATCCTGGTGGAGGCATTCGACGACCCGCGCATCGACGGTGTCGCCTGCTATCTGGCGCGCCCCAAGACAGGTGGCGTCAAAGGTGGGCTGGGACTGGCGGAAGATCCCTCCCACGCCTCCCTGTCGTGCCACCAGATCGGCCCCATCACCCTGCCCGAAAAGCTGAAAGCGGGGGAAGAGGTGTTCGATGTCAGCACTTCGCTGGTGTTCAAGGAGCAGAAAGTGGTGCGTTTTTACGACAAGAAACGCAATGCACTGGTTTACCTGACCTACAGCACCAAACTGGTGGATGGTTCGTACAAAAGTGCAGTCAGCGCCGTTCCCATCATGCCGTGGGGACAATAACCAGCCGGTTTGTCCGGTGATAGCTGACCCATTTTGTTGTAATTTGACGACACACACGCTGCGGAGCACATACCATGAAAGTCGCCGTATTCAGTACCAAGAGCTATGACAAAGAGCATTTCAACCAGGCCAACAGCCAGTACGGCTTCGACCTAGAGTTTTTCGATGTGCGGCTGGAGGCCAAAACGGCCCGACTGGCTCACGGCTTCCCAGTGGTGTGTCTGTTCGTCAATGACGACGCCGACCACGAGGTATTGACCGAACTGGCTGCCAACGGCACCCAGGTGATCGCCCTGCGCTGCGCCGGTTACAACAACGTGGACCTGGCCGCGGCCAAAGAGCTGGGGCTGAAAGTGGTGCGGGTGCCCGCCTACTCCCCCGAGGCGACCGCAGAACACGCGGTCGGCATGATGATGTGCCTCAACCGCCGCATCCACAAAGCCTATCAGCGCACCCGCGACGCCAACTTCTCGCTGGAGGGGCTGGTCGGCTTCAACATGCATGGCAAGACCGTTGGCGTCATCGGCACCGGCAAGATCGGTCTGGCCGCCCTGCGCATCCTCAAGGGCTTCGGGGTTCGCCTGCTGGTCAACGATCCTTACCAGAATCCGGCAGCCATCGAGCTGGGTGCCGAGTACGTGGATCTCGATACCCTGTTCCGCCAATCCGACATCATCAGCCTGCACTGCCCGCTGTTCAAAGAGAACTACCACCTGTTGAACAAGGAGGCGTTCGCCAAGATGAAGGACGGGGTGATGATCATCAACACCAGCCGTGGCGGTCTGCTCGACTCCAACGCCGCCATCGAGGCGCTCAAGACCTCCCGTATCGGCGCACTGGGGCTGGACGTCTACGAGGAGGAAGAGGATCTCTTCTTCTCCGACAAGTCCAACGAGGTGATCACCGATGACGTGTTCCGCCGCCTGTCTGCCTGCCACAACGTGCTGTTCACCGGCCATCAGGCGTTCCTGACCCGCGAGGCGCTGCACGCCATCGCCGATACCACCCTCGGCAATATCCGCGCCATCGAGATCCAGGGCCGCTGCGACAACGAAGTGGAATAAGGGCTCGCCCTCTCTTCGTCACGCGCCGGGTTGTGAGACCCGGCGCCTTCGGGTAGGCTAGCCCCCCTTTTTTATTCAGGAGTCTGGCGCCCATGTTTATCGGATTTGATTACGGCACCTCCAACTGTGCCGTGGCCGTGATGGAACAAGGTAGCCCCAGGCTGCTGAATCTTGGCGCATCCCGCTATCTCCCCTCCACCCTGCATGCCCCCCACCGGGATGCTATCGCCGGTCTGTTGGCTGAAGGGCTGGCCCCCGCCCAGCAGGCGGAATACCTCAAGCTGCGTGGCCCCGTGGTCACCCGCGCCCAGATGGTTCGCCGCCAGATGCGCGAAGAGGGACTGATCGACGAGCTGAGCTTTGGCGGCGCTGCACTGGAGCGCTATCTGGAAGAGCCGGACGACGGCTACTACATCAAGTCACCGAAATCCTTCCTCGGGGCTTATGGCCTCAAGGCTCCCCAGATCGCCCTGTTTGAAGACATCGTCTGCGCCATGATGCTCCATGTCCGCCAGCAGGCGGAGCAGCAGCTCGGCGCCCCGATCCGCCAGGCGGTGATCGGCCGTCCGGTCAACTTCCAGGGTCTGGCGGGGGAAGAGAGCAACCAGCAAGCTATCGCCATCCTGACCGAGGCAGCCCGTCTGGCCGGTTTCGAGCAGGTGGAGTTCCTCTATGAACCGGTGGCCGCCGGGTTTGAATTCGAGGCGCGCCTCACCGAAGACGCCGTGGTGCTGGTAGTGGATATCGGCGGCGGTACCACCGACTGCTCCATGCTGCGGATGGGCCCGAGCTACCGAGATCAGCTGGATCGCAGCGGCGATCTGCTCGGCCACAGCGGCCAGCGGATCGGCGGCAACGACTTCGATATCCGCCTGACGGTGGAGGGGATGATGCCGCTGCTCGGCATGCACGAGACCCTCAAGACCGGCAAGCCGCTGCCCCACCCGCTGTTCTGGGATGCGGCCGCCATCAACGACGTCAGCGCCCAGAGCCGCTTCTACAGCCTCGACACCGCCCGCCAGCTGCAGGATCTGCAGCTCGACAGCCAGCCCGGCAGCAAGTTGGGGCGTCTGGCCAGCCTGCGGGCCCACAAGCTGAGCCACCAGCTGGTGTGGCGTGCCGAGCAGGGCAAGATCGCCCTCTCGGAGCAGGAGCTCAATCGCCAGTCGCTGGCCGAGCTGGAAAAAGGGCTGGAAGCCGAACTGACCCGCGAACAGCTGGCTAACGCATCGACCCTGCTGCTGGAGAAAATTGGCGAGCTGATGGACGAAGCGATTGCCGCCGCCGGTGTGCAGCCGGATCGCATCTTCGTCACCGGTGGTAGCGCCCGCTCGCCGCTGATCGCCAGCTTTATCCGCCAGAAGCTCCCGTCCATCCCGCTTGAGGGTGGCGATGACTTCGGCTCGGTGGCCGCCGGTCTCGCCCGTTATGCCGAGCGGCTGTTCGCCAACTGAGCCCTGAGATAGCGTAAATCGATGGCAACATCACCCGTGTGTTGCCATTAAGCGACAGTCGTGCGGGACAAGGGGCGACAGAAGCGGTCGGTCGTCCCCTCTCCCGCCCTGCTCCCGACTGCCCAAAAAGGGTATTCTTGACGCTCCCCCAACCGGAGCCCCCTCATGCCCAGATTGCCCTTTTTGCTGATCCCCCTGTTACTGCTCGCTGGCTGCAGCTCGACCGCCTTTGTTCAGCAAGATCTGCAACACCACCACTGGGTACTGAGCAAACTGGATGGCGAACCGATCAAGGCCCCCCGCGACAATCCCCCCGATTTCGAGATCGGCGAGCACTTCACCGTCAACGGCATCGCCGGTTGCAACCGCTACTTCGGTCAGGGCCATCTGGAAGATGACAAACTGTGGGTCACCAGTCTGGGCAGCACCGAAATGGCCTGCATGCCACCGCTCGACACCATCGAACAGGCCGTGCTGACCACCCTTACCGAGGGGGCGACCTTGAGCGGCACCAGTCAGAACCTGATCCTGCAGGGCAAACAGCACCGTTTGGAATACACCTTGCGCGACTGGGTGTTCTAGCGCTCACAAAGCCGCATCACAAACAGGAACATGTTGTCCGGCTGTGGCACAATATGAGGCAGAGTTCGCAACGGAGGCTGCCTCAGCCATGTCGATGGATCGCCTGTTTGACAAGATCAAACAACTCCCCACTATTCCCAAGCTGCTGCACGAGTTGATGCAGAGCTTCAACGACGAGAATGCCCGCATCGACGAGATTGCGGCCAAGATCGCCATGGATCAGGTGATCAGCGTCAAGGTGCTGCGGATGGCCAACTCGGCCGCCCTGCGCCGGGGCAACGAAGTGACTTCTATTGAACAGGCGGTGATCCGGCTCGGCTTCAACCGGCTGCGCTCCGTGGTGGTCGCCTCCGGCATCATCGGCACCTTCAAGGCCCCGCCCAGCTTCGACAAGAACAAGTTCTGGACCGAGACCTTCCAGGTCGCCACCATAGCCAAGACCCTGGCCCAGGAGGCCAAGGTGATGGATCCCGAGACCGCCTTCACCTGCGCTCTGATCCACAACATCGGCGAACTGCTTATCCAGAGCACCTTGCCGGAAGAGGCCGAGCTCATCAACATGGCGATCCAGAACGGCAGCAGCCGGGTCGAGGCCCAGCGGGAGATGCTGGGCTACGACTATGCCCAGCTTGGTGCCGAGCTGGCGCGGCGCTGGAACCTCTCCGAGGCCTTCGTCGATGCCATCTCCCAGCAGCTTGACCCGCTCTCCCACGATCCAGTCAGCAAGGAGGCGGTGCTGATCCGCCTCGCCGTGTTTATCTCCTTCGCCTGGAACGCGGGCGTGCCTGCCCAGGCCATCATCGCCCGCTTCCCTAAACCGCTCGCCGACCAGTTGGGACTGGATCCCAAGTCGCTGGCAGGCCAGCTCGAAACATTGCATGAACAGGGTAATGCCCTCGCCGATCTTCTGACTCAATAAGCATCATGACCCATCCGTTTCTGTTTCATCCCCAGGTGGCGCCCTGGTTCAAAGAGAGCGCCGACGCACTGCAATTGACCCTTTTTAGCGAGCTGGATGCGCCGATCCGCGAGGTATGGCTGCGCCACGAGCCGGATAACGAGGAGTACCTGATCCCGATGACGGCAGTCTCCACCCGCGATCGGCTGCAGGTATGGCAGGCGACCCTGCCGCTAATCAAAGGACAAGATATCCACCTCTACAGCTTCAAGTGCCTCACCGACGAGGAGCAGTGGTGGCTGCACGGGGCGGGCGTCAGCGCGTCCATGCCGCCACGGGAGCAACATTTTCGCTTCAACAGCCTGCACCAGCCACCGGCCTGGGTGCAGGATCAGGTGTTCTATCAGATCTTCCCCGACCGCTTCTGCAACGGCGATCCGTCGCTGAGCGTCAAGCATCACGAGTACGAGTACCGTGGCAAGGCGGTGATCAGCAAAGCGTGGGGTGAGCCGGTCAGTCGTCATGAAGAGGGCCACGGCGCCTGCGAATTTTACGGCGGCGATCTGGCGGGCATCGATGCCAAGCTGCACTATCTGCAATCTCTCGGGGTGACGGCGCTCTACCTCAACCCCATCTTCGATTCACCGAGCAACCACAAGTACGACACCCAGGACTACTTCAAGGTGGATGCCCACCTCGGCAGCAACGAGCAGTTCGCCGAGCTGACCCGCAACCTGCACCAGCGCGGCATGAAGATCATCCTCGATGCGGTGGTCAACCACACCTCTACCGAGCACCCCTGGTTCTGCCCGCCACTGGGAGCCCAGAGCAACCCGGACTCCCCGTGGCGCAGCTTCTACACCTTTGATAAAGAAGGGGATTACGTCAGCTGGAAGGGCATTCGCAGCCTGCCCAAGCTCGACTTCTCCTGCGAGAAGGTTCAGGACGCCGTCTATCGGGCTGACGACGCCATCCTCCGTTACTGGATGCGCGCCCCCTACCAGATCGATGGCTGGCGCTTTGACGTCATCCACATGCTGGGCGAGCGCGGCACCGCCGAGGGCAACCGCAGCCATGTGCGCGCCATTCGCGGGGCGGTGAAGCAGGAGAACCCGGACGCCTATGTGCTGGGTGAGCACTTCTTCGAGGCGAGCCAGTGGCTGCAAGGGGATCAGGAGGATGGTGCCATGAACTACTATGGCTTCGCCCACCCGATCCGCGCCTTCCTGGCGGGGCAGGATATCGCCTACCACCCCATCAAGATCAGCGCCGAAGAGCTGGATCGCTGGCTCAAACTGGCGCGGGCCCACATTCCGTTCAAGAACCAGCTGGCCCAGTTCAACCTGCTGGACAGCCACGATACCGCCCGCTTCCTCCACCTGCTGGGTGAGGACAAGCAGCGGATGCAGCTGGCCGCCACCCTGCTGCTCACCTATATCGGTGTGCCCTCCATCTACTACGGCGATGAAGTGGGGCTCTCTGGCGGCAACGACCCGGACTGTCGCCGCTGCTTCCCGTGGAATACCACAGACTGGGATCACGTGCTGCACGACCACTATCGCCGGCTGATCCAGATCCGCCGCCAGCGCCCCTCCCTGCGCCGTGGCGATATCCAGACCCTCTACGCCGGGCCCCACAGCTATGTGTTCGCCCGTACCCTGCAAAGCGATCAAGTGGTAGTAGCCTGCAACCGCCACCCGAGCGAGCCGCGCACCATCAGCCTGCCCCTGTGGCAGACCGCCAGCCCTGCCAGCCGCTTCACCGACGCCTTCAACGGTGAGAAGTTTGAAGTGGTGCAGGGCGAGGTGCAGCTCACCATCCCCGCCAACTCGGCCCGGGTGCTGATCTCCAGCTGAGCGGGCAACTTACGCGCTGAAAAGCAAAACCGGAGCCCAAGGCTCCGGTTTTTTATTCCATTCAATCCACCATGACGTCTGGCCCCTAACCAGCCGCCATCAGTAGTTGATGCTGACGTAGGGCACTTCCGGCACCTGCCAGCGCTGCTTGAGGTAGACGGTGAGCACGAAGAAGAAGTTGGCCAGCAGGTTGGCGAAGCGATAGAGAATGGGATCGAAGGCCACCTCGCTCTCTTCCAGCCTGACCAGCAGCCGCACCACCTTCTTGCTGCCGCAGCGGCACAGATGGAGGGTTGGAATGGGCTGCGGCCCCTGTGGCAGCACAAAACCGGTGACGCTGCCGCGACTCGCCTCGTTGTAGTGGTCGTAACGGGCCTTGAGCCACTCAAGATCTGCATCGAAGATCCCCAGTTTGCCGCGTACCGAGCCGTTTAGGTTGTAGATAAGTCGCTGCAACGCCGCGAGATCCGCCAGCATGGGCTCGGTATCCGCATCCGGCGCAAGGTGTGACAGCACGGCCCCGACCTGACAGCAGAGCTCGTCCGTGGCGATTTCAAAATCACATTTGAACGAGGTTTCGAAGATAAAGGGGTAGCAGAGCTCGCGCTTGTCTCTTGGCTTCTTGGGGTTCATGGGGCAACCGGATTGGAGAAAAGGCCAGTGTGCCAGCCCCGGGAAGGGCTGGCAAACGGCAGCTCATTACTTGCGTAACGCGCTGTGGCTCAGACGTTCTTACTGGCGGGCTCGGTGGAGGGCTGGAACTGGTTGATCATCCGCAGCGCCTCCAGCATCCGCTGGTTGAAGCTGGTGAAGCGATCGATCTGTGCAGGTTCCCCTTCCCCTCTCGCCGCCAACACGGCCGGGGTCAGCGCCTGTTGCTGGGATGGTGGCAGCAGGGTATCTGCCTGTTTCTGCACCTGATCCAGCTTCGGCAGGTAGTCGGCAAACGGCTTGATCAGATCCTGCAGGGAGCTGGCCCCCTGATAGGTCTGGCTCAGCTTGACGCTCTGCTTGAGCTTGAGGGAGTAGGAGGCCAGCTGGCTGTCATCCAGTTTCAGCTCGCCCGCCTTGTCCAGCAGATCCTCGAAGTTGCCGGAGAAGAAGCTCCCCGCCAGCTCGTCGATCCCCTTGACCAGCTTGCCGATGGACTCCATCTCGTCGCTGCTGAGATCTCCCTCCAGCGAGAAGCTGAAGCTCTGGCTCGACTTGAGGCTGAACTGGCTGCCGCTCTCGCTGCTCTGGGACTTGGTCTGCCAGCTATCGTTGAAGCGCAGCACCACCTTGTCACCATCCTTGGTCTGGATCTCCAGATAACCCTGCTGGCGACTGGCCATCTCGGCCTGCCCCATGTCGGTCGGGGAAACCTTGCCGAAGAACTCCTTCTCGAACTCCTCGAGCCCTTTCTGGATCAGCTTGTAGCTCTGATCGATACCAGTTTTGATATCCTCGTTGTCAGTCGCCCACTTGCCGAGCTGCTTCTTCGCCTCGTCAAAGCCCTTGTCGATCCCCTTGCGGGCCTGCTCCATCATCCCGGTCAGGTCGTCGTCGGATTTGCCATCGGCCCGCGCGGCACCGAGTCGCCCGGTCACGAACTGCAGCACGTTGTCCGCCACCGACTGGAAGTCGAACAGGGTCTCCGGGGTGATCTCCTCGGGCTCTTTCACCTTCGGCGCCTGATAGCCCTGGCCGTTGATCTCCAGCGAGAACTGCAATGCCTGCTGGATCAGCACCTGCGCCCACTTGGGCGGCTTGTGCAAGGAGACCGCCTCCTCGCTCTTGACCTGTTTCTGCTCCGCCTGTTGGGGCGATTTGGGAGAAACACCCACTCCCTTGGGTTGGGCTGCGCCCACGCCTTCGATCTGCATAATGTGTCCTCCCACCATGCCTGTAGATCAGCTATCGGCCTGACTGAACACTTCTTGACCACAAAATGCTGGACAATCTGCGGCTGGCTTTTAAAATCGGGCCCCTTTGGGTGGCCTGTTGCCTTCCCCCGATTTCGACCCGGCCCGGCCGGTGTGCATGTGAGGTATTTATGACCCAATCCCAACAGCCTTCCGCGAACGCTCCGGCGCCTAGAACCGCGGCCGACTATCAGGCCCAACTCGACGAAAAGCGCGCTCGCCTCACCGAGCTGTTTGCCGGCTTCACCCTCCCGGCGCTGGAAGTGCACAGCTCACCGGCGGAGTACTACCGGATGCGCGCCGAATTTCGCATCTGGCACGAAGGGGATGACCTCTTCCACTGCATGTATGCCCCGGCGACCAAAGAGATCATCAAGATAGACCACTTCCCTACCGCCAGCCGCCTCATCAACCAGTTGATGCCGCTGCTGCTGGAGGGGCTGCGCCCACACCCGGTGCTGCGCCGCAAACTGTTCCAGATCGACTACCTCTCCACCCAGTCCGGCCAGATCATTGTCAGCCTGCTCTATCACCGCAAGCTGGAGGCCGAATGGCAACAAGCCGCCGAAGCGCTGCAGGCCGACCTGCGCGCCAAAGGGTTCGAGCTGCAGCTGATTGGCCGCGCCCACAAGCAGAAGATCTGTCTGGGGGATGACTTCGTCATCGAACAGCTCAACGTGGCGGGTCGCCAGCTCACCTACAAACAGGTGGAGAACAGCTTCACCCAGCCCAACGCCGCCATCAACGAGCAGATGCTGGCCTGGGCGCTGGATGTGACCAAAGAGAGCGAAGGGGACCTGCTGGAGCTCTATTGCGGCAATGGCAACTTCTCCATCGCGCTGGCGCAGAACTTCCGCAAGGTGCTGGCCACCGAAATCGCCAAGCCGAGCGTCGACTCCGCCCAGTTCAACATCGCCGCCAACGGCGTCGACAACCTGATCATCCTGCGTATGTCGGCCGAGGAGTTCACCATGGCGATGCGTGGTGAACGGGAGTTCAACCGCCTCAAGGGGATCGATCTCAAGAGCTACCAGTGCAACACCATCTTCGTCGACCCGCCCCGCGCCGGTCTCGACGATGCCACCGTCAAGCTGGTGCAGGAGTACGACAACATCCTCTACATCTCCTGCAACCCCGAGACACTGCAGGCCAACATGGCCGTGCTGGGCGAAACCCACGAAATCGCCCGTTTCGCCCTGTTCGACCAGTTCCCCTGGACCCATCATATGGAAGCCGGGGTCTATCTGCGCCGCAAGGCCGGTTGATTCAGGCAGACAGGAAAACAACAACAGGGCCGGATGGCCCTGTTTTGTTATTGACTGAACACCGGCCTCACTCCAACCGGAAGTGGCCCACGATCTCCCGCAGCCGGTCGTAGGTCTGCTGCATCGCCGCAGAGCTGGCGACCGTCGCTTCGCCATTGTGGGTCAGCTGGCGGATCACTTCAGCGATGGCGCTCATGTTGCGGTTGATCTCTTCGGCCACCGCGCTCTGCTGCTCCGCCGCCGTAGCGATATGGCTGATGAGATCGTTGATCTCCACCACTTCCCCTGCCATCAGATCCAGCGACTCGTTGACCCTGGTGGTGTTCTCGGCAGCGCCCTGACAGCTCTGCTTGGTATTGCCCATGGCATCCACCACAGTGCGGGTGCCTCGCTGCAGACTGGCCAGCATGGTCTGGATCTCGGCTGTGCTCTGCTGGGTGCGGGCCGCGAGGGAACGCACCTCGTCTGCCACCACCGCAAAGCCACGCCCCTGCTCGCCGGCACGGGCCGCCTCGATGGCGGCGTTGAGGGCCAGCAGGTTGGTCTGTTCGGCAATGCTGCCGATCACCCCCAGCACAGAGCCAATCTGCTGCACATCCTGTTGCATAGCTTCAATGGAGCGAGCAGTGGCTTCCACTTCGTCCACCAGCGCCATCACGCTGGCCATCGCCTGATCCACCACCTGACGGGACTGGCTCGCCAGCTGCTGGCTCTGGCCGGTGAGCCGGGCGGTGCTGGCTGCACTCTCGGAGACGGAGACTGCGGTGCGGCTCATCTCGTTGATGGCGGTCACCACCTGCTCGGTCTCGCGTACATGGTCCGCCAGCAGAGACTGGGCGGCGCCGGTCTGGCTGGCCAGCCCCTCGATACCGCTGTTGAGCTGGCCGCTCGCCTGCCGCACCTCCCCCATCATCTCCTGCAACCGCTCGATAAAGCGGTTGATACCGGCCGAGATCTGGCCAAGGTCATCCTTGCTGGTCACCGCCAGCCGGCGGGTGAGATCGCCACTGCCACGGGAGAGCTCCAGCACCAGATCCCGCAACGAGAGAATGGGGCGATAGGCCACGTTGAGCGCTAGCATTGCCAGCACCATCACCACGATCGCCACGCCGCACAGCGCCATGATGATCTGGCCGTTGAGGGCCCGGGTCATGGCCCGGATGTAATCGAGGTCGATGTAGCCGGTCAGCGTCCAGCTGCTGCCACGAATATCCAGCTGGTTGGGGCGTGCCTCGCTCTCCCCTTGCGGCTTGCTGTCATAGAGGTTGTTACCCTGACTGTCGGCCAACGAAAAGTAGCGGCCATCGCCACTCATCTTCTCCAGCAGGCTTTTGAACTCGCTCATGTCGAGGTAGTAGAGATAGGCGGAATCGGCACCGCGCGGCACCAGAATGGTGATGACCGGCTTGCCATCCACTTGTTGCAGCGGGCTGACGGTGATCTGGTTGTTGGCGGCGGGGATCAGCTTGCGCAGCGCATCGACTTTGGCGCTGTCGTTGATGACCCCGCTCACGTCGAAGGCCATGTCGCCGATCACCTTGACGATGTTGTGAAAACCGGTCTCTTGCAGGGTCTTCTTGACGTTGGTCACCCCGAAGTTGAGGTTGGCGGCCAACAGGATCTTCTGATTGATGTCGCTGGCCAGCTTCTCTTTGACCAGGGTGATCTGTTCGTTGATGTTGTGGGTGGCCTGAGTGCGAATGTAGCCACTGATGAAGTGGTTGACGCTGAGCCCGGCGGTGCCGATGGTGACCAGAATGGCCAGTAGCAGCAAGAGGTAAATCTTGACCTTGAATGGCATGGGTTCCCTCCAGAAGAGAGGGCTGGCAACACCAACCCTCCCTGCCAATCGTTATTTCTTCTTGGCGTACTTCATGGAGTCCAATGCCACCGCCAGAATGATGATGCCGCCCTTGATGATGAACTGCCAGTAAGGGCTGACCCCGATATAGGTCAAACCATAGTTGATCAGGGTGAAGATAAGTACGCCGGTGATCACACCCGCGACCGTTCCCACCCCGCCGGCAAACGACACCCCGCCCACCACGCACGCAGCGATGGCATCGAGCTCGTACATGAAGCCGAGGTTGTTGGTGGCGCTACCGATACGGCCCGCTTCCAGCATGCCGCCGAAGGCGTAGAAGACCCCCGCCAGCGCATAGATCATCACCAGATTGACCGCCACGTTGACGCCGGAGACCTTGGCAGCCTCGGGGTTGCCGCCGATGGCGAAGATGTTTTTGCCAAAGCGGGTCTTGTTCCACAGCACCCAGACAAAGACGCTGGCGATGGCTGCATAGAAGGTGAGATAGGAGAGCTTGAATCCTCCTATCCGGATAAAGCCCTGGGCGAAGCTGGAGAAGCGGGGATCAAACCCGGCCACCGGTGATGCCCCAACCGAGTCAAAGTAGAGGGAGTTGATACCGTAGACGATGATCATGGTGCCCAGGGTGGTAATGAACGGGGTGACGTTCAGGTAGGCCACGATCAGACCGTTGACCAGACCAATCAGCGCCCCCACCACACACACCAGCAGGATCACCGCAGGAATGGGCACCTCCCCCAGCGTCGGGAACACCTTGTTGACGTTGGTCAACGCCTGCAACATGGTTGCTGCTATGAGTGCCGCCAGACCGACCTGACGACCGGCCGAGAGATCCGTCCCCTGAGTGATAATGATGCCCGCCACCCCCAGCGCTATGATGACCCGCACCGAGGACTGGGTCAGGATGTTGCTGAAGTTGGTGAGGCTCAGGAAGGAGGGCTCCTGGATCACGATGACCATGAGCAGCACCAGCAGCACCAGATAGATGGCGTTTTCCTTGAGCGCCTGCATCAGATTGAAATTTTTAGCCGACTCCATAAATGTCTTCCTGTCTCTAGAGGTACAGAGATGCCAGGCGCAGTATCTCGCTCTGGTCAGTTTCTTTGGTATTGACGATCCCGGCGACCCGGCCATTGCTCATCACCATGATGCGGTCGGTGATCCCCAGCAATTCCGGCATCTCTGACGAGATGATGATGATCCCCTTGTCCTTCTTCGCCAGCTCCAGGATGAGCTGGTAGATCTCGAACTTGGCCCCGACGTCGATGCCGCGAGTGGGCTCGTCGAGCATCAGGATCTCCGGCTGGGTCAGCAGCCAGCGGCCGATGATCACCTTCTGCTGGTTACCCCCGGAGAGGGAACCGATCTGGGTCTGCTGGGTCGGCGTCTTGACCCGCATGGAGTCGATCACCCACTGGGTATCGCTCTTCATCTTGTTGTCGCTGAGCAGCCCCATGGAGCCCTTGTAGCTGTCCATGTTGGCGATCAGGGAGTTGAAGGCGATATCAAGCCGCGAGTAGATGCCGGTGGAGCGGCGCTCTTCCGTCACCAGCGCAAAGCCGTTGCGGATCGCTTCGTGGGCGTTGTGGTTGGCTACCTCTTTGCCGTGCAGCTTGATGCTGCCCTGGCTGCGATCACGAATACCGAACAGGGTCTCGACGATATCGGTGCGCTTGGCCCCGACCAGTCCGGCGATGCCGAGGATCTCCCCCTTGTGCAGGTTGAAGGTCACATCCTGAATGGAGGGCTGGTTCTTCGCCGTCAGGTGTTCGATCTCGAGGATCACCTCTTTCGGCTGGTTGGTCTTTTCCGGGAAGCGCTGGGTCAGTTCACGGCCGACCATCATCCCGATGATCTGATCCATGGTCATGCCCTTGAGCGGCTGGGTTGCCACCCACTGGCCATCCCGCAATATGGTGATCTCGTCACAGAGCTGGAAGATCTCCTCCATCTTGTGAGAGATGTAGACGATGCCGCACCCCTTATCCTTCAACTTGTTGATGATTTTGAAGAGGTGGTTCACCTCTTTCTCGGTCAGGGAGGAGGTGGGTTCGTCCATGATGACGATCTTGGCGTCGTAGGAGAACGCCTTGGCGATCTCGATCATCTGCATCTGGGAGACCGACAGGGTCGCGACCTTCACCTTGGGGTCGATGTCGATATCCAGCTCATCGAAGATGCGCTTGGTGTCGTCATACATCTTGCCGTGGTCGATAAACCACCCCTTGGTGGGGTAGCGGCCGAGCCACATGTTGTCCATCACGGTACGCTGCAGCACCAGGTTGAGCTCCTGATGCACCATGGAGACGCCATTTTCCAGCGCCTCTTTGGAGGAGGTGAAGTTGATCTCCTGCCCCTTGAAGAAGATCTTGCCCTGATCCTTCTCGTAAATGCCGAACAGGCACTTGAGCAGTGTGGATTTTCCCGCTCCGTTCTCGCCCATCAACGCATGCACAGAATGAGGACGGACCCGTAAATTGACATTATCGAGTGCCTTGACGCCGGGAAAGCTCTTACTGACGTTAATCATCTCCAACAGCCATTCTGATTGTTGCTGTGTTGTCATATCAGCCATCACATCTGGTTGAAAAAAGGGCAAGGGGATCTCCCTTGCCCTGGAGGAGGGAATTACTCGAATTGGGACAGGTTGTCTTTATCCACACCGACGTAGGCAACACGTACTACCTTGTCGACGATATTCCACTTGGTGCCTTCACCGGCCGGTTTGCCTTCAGCCAGGTTCTTGGTCAGCTCGAAGGTGGCTTTGGCCTGATTGGCCGCATCGTTCAGCACAGTACCCGCCATGGCACCGCTCTTGACCATGGCCAACGCTTCCGGCAGCGCATCGACGCCGAATACCGGAATGGCAGTCTTGCCCTGGGCTTTCAGTGACTCGACTGCACCCATTGCCATGCCGTCGTTGTTGGCGATGACCACTTCGATCTTGTTGGCGTTGGGGCCGGAGATCCAGGCATCCATCTTGTCTTTCGCCATGGCGGTATCCCACATACCGGTATCCATGTGCAGTTGTTCAGTCTTGACGCCGCCATCGTTCAGGGTCTTGACCACGTAGGAGGTGCGCGCTTCGGCATCCGGGTGGCCCGGCTCCCCTTTCAGCAGCACGAACTGGATCACGCCATCCTTGTTCAGATCCCACTCCGGATGGGCTTTCCAATGTTTGGCAATCAGCTGACCCTGGATGATCCCTGACTCCTTGGAGTCGGTCCCCACGTAGTAGGCCTTGTCGTAGCTGGCCAGATCGGTAGCGCTCGGCTCCTTGTTGTAGAAGACCACCGGGATATCTTCGCCACGGGCTTTCTCAATCACCACCGGTGCCGCAGCGGGGTCAACCAGGTTGATGGCCAGCGCCTTCACCCCTTTGGCCAGCAGCACGTCGATCTGGTCGTTCTGCTTGGACTGGTCGTTCTGGGAGTCGTTCATCAGCAGCTCCACCCCCGGAGTGGCTGCCGCCTCCTTCTCGATGGCCTTGCGCACGACCGCCATGAAGTTGTCGTCGTATTTGTAGACGGTTACCCCGATACGGGTGTCAGCCTGGGCATTGGCTCCAGCCATCATGCCCATCAGCAGGGCGGCAACTGTGGTCAGTTTTTTCATTATGTGTGCTCCGATGTGTCTATCTGTGTTGTAGGGTGGCGAGCAATTGAGCAAGCGCCAATCAATGTAATCAGTTTGTTGTCATTTCTTCTGTGATCATGACGACAAAATGAAAACGTTTACACTCTGTTACATTGAAACTTTATATTTATTTTTCAAATACATATAAATAAAAATCAGATTTGAGACTCAATCTTTCCCACAGCATTGAGGCTAGTCGTTACTGGCCTGTTGTCAAAATGGCGCACTGGCTCGACAGTCGCCTCCATAGCTGGCTTAACAGAGAGTGCAGCCCCAACGGTAACGACTCTCGAGCAGTTGATACTCGGGACGCACGCTCTGGCTCCAGGAGTCATCCCCACCCACCCCCATGTGGGCGCCATCGAGGCAGACCCACAGCCCCTCTTCGGCCACCAGATCGCTCTGGTGACGAGCAGCGGCCAGCTGTTGCTGACTGAAGCGGCTGGCACTGAAATGGAAGGTGCCGCTCACCGTCGTGCTGCCCAGCTGCAACTGGCGGGTATCGCAGCGCAAGCCGTTGTCACTCGGAAAAACATAAGGGGTGTGCATGGCCTCCAGCGGCAAACTCCAGCGCCCCAGATCGGCGCCCAGCAGGCGATCCGGATAGTTCTCGTGCGGGCCACGCCCCAGCCATTCTGCTCGCGCCGGTACCTCGGCCAGATGGAGCAACAGACCGATCCGCGGCAGCGAAGGCAGCACCTGTGCCAGCTCGGTCTCTATCTCCAGGCTCATGGCGCCATCGTCGGTAAAGCGATGATGCCAGTGACTCACCAGCAGCAGCTCATCGTGGTGGAAGTAGCCATGACTGACCCGGATATCCCCTCCGGCGACCGCGATCCCCAGACAGCGGTGCTGCCACTGACCGAGACCACACGCCTGCCAGCGGGCAATCCAGGAGTTGGGGTCAGCGTGATCCGCTTCGCTGGTGCCGATGTCGTTGTCGAGCGGCGCGCGGTAGAAGTGATCCATGATCGGCGCCAGCAACTGCTCCTGCCCCGATTTTTGCCAACTGGTGATGCGGCCGCTCTGCTTGTCGAGCCACCACTGGCTGTTTGCGGTGGTGACCAACCAGCTATCCGGCTGCTCGCTCAGGGTGGCGGCAGCGACCGGCGCTGGCAGGGCAAGGGGGGTCGGCAGGGTGAACTGCTGACGGGCGACCTTGTGATCCGCCTGCGACCATAGAGTTTCCTGTGGCTGCACGATGGCCAGATCGAGCCAGGCCAGTGAGCCTGCCGCAAAGGTGGGCAGTGTCTCGCTCAGGGTCAACTCGACCACTCCCTGTGGCGCCAGCTCAAGGGAGATCTCCCCCTGCTGCTGCACATGGCCGTTCTCACACAACTGCCAGCAAAGCCGCTCGTTGTCGGTTTCCCGAAACAGGTATTCGCTCTCGATCCGCACCCGCAGCGGGGTGTGCTCGAGCAGGGCAAAACGGAACGGCTGTTGGGCGCGCTTAGCCTCGCACAGGGCGGGATGGGGGGTGCGATCCGGGAACAGCAGGCCGTTGCAGCAGAACTGGCGATCATTTTGCACATCACCAAAGTCGCCGCCATAGCCCCAGTAGTGGCGACCATCGATGGTGTATTTGTCGAGCCCCTGATCGACCCAATCCCAGACAAACCCGCCTTGCAGACGTGGATGATCGCGAAACGCCTGCCAATAGTGGCCGTAGCCCCCCAGACTGTTGCCCATGGCGTGGGCATATTCGCAGAGGATCAGCGGCCGGTGCTCGCCGGGCAGGCCGATCCACTTGGCCAGCGCCCACTTGGGCACCGCCGGGAAGGGCTGATCCTGATGGGTTCTGGCATACATGGGGCAGATGATGTCGGTCGCCGGAGTGTCGGCCCCGCCCCCCTCGTACTGCACCGGACGGCTCGGGTCGCTGCGCTTGATCCAGCCATACATGGCATCGTGGGCCGGGCCGTAACCCGACTCGTTGCCGAGCGACCAGATGATGATGGAGGGGTGGTTGAAATCCCGCGCCACCATGCGGGTCGCCCGCTCCAAAAAGGCGTTGCTCCAGGCGGGATCCCGCGCCAGCCGCCCCATGGGGGTCATGCCGTGGGTCTCCAGATTCGCCTCGTCCACCACATAGAGACCGAGCCGATCGCAGAGGCGATAGAAGTCGGGGTGGTTGGGATAGTGGGAGCAGCGCACCGCATTGAAGTTGTGCCGCTTTATCAGCAGCAGATCCCGCTCCATGGTGGCGCGATCGATGGCATAACCCTTGGCGGGGTGATGCTCGTGACGGTTGGCACCGCGAACAAGCAGCGGCTGCCCGTTGACCCGCAGCAGGCCGCCACGGATCTCCACCACCCGAAAGCCCACATCGCACGCCTCGCTCTCGATGGCCTGACCCTGTTCGTCCAGCAGGGTCAGGGTCAGGCGATAGAGATGGGGCGTCTCGGCGCTCCACTTGCGCGGCGCAGCCACGTCGAGCCAGCACTCGGCGCGATCGTCATACTCCCCTTTTTCATCAATGGCTTGGGTGCCGATCGGCTGGCGCAGGGTCGCGACCCGCTCGCCACCGTCATAGAGATTGGCCTCTACCGACAGCCCAGCCCCATTGGCGACTTGCAGGGCAATCTTGAGACGACCATCCCGATAGCAGGCATCCAGCTCGGGGGTCACCCGCATATCCATCAGATGGCGGGTCGGTTTGTGCAGCAAGGTGACGGAGCGGAAGATCCCCGACAGCCACCACATATCCTGATCTTCCAGATAGGAGCCGTCGGACCAGCGCAGCACCAGCACCGCCAGCCGGTTGCGACCGCTCTGCAGATATGGGGTCAGATCGAATTCGGCGGGCAGGCGGCTGTCCTGAGAGTAACCGACCCAGCGGCCGTTGCAGAACAGGTGGAAGGCACTGCTCACCCCGTCGAAGATGATCCGGCTCTGTCCGCTTGCCAGCCAGTCGGCGGGCAGCTCGAACTCGCGGGAGTAGCAGCCAGTAGGATTCTCTGCTGGCACTCGGGGCGGATCGCAGGGAAAGGGGTACTTGATATTGGTGTAGATGGGACCATCGGTGAGCGGCCGCGCAGCTGGATAGGCGGCATCCAGCTGCCAGTTGCCCGGCACGGTAATGGGAGTGGCATCAGCCAGATCCTGCACCAGCCAGCTCTCGGGCACCAATTCGGGAGCGGCAAAGAAGGAGAAGCGCCACTCGCCATCGAGCAAGAGACGGGAGGAAGAGGCCAGATCACCCCTGGCATCCGTTTCGCTGCGCCAGCTGAACATGGGGGTATGGGCAGCCAGCCGGTTTACCGACGTAATGGCCTGAGTCTGCCAATCCTGACGCGCCACTATTTCCCTGAGCATTCACTCTCTCCCTGCTGATTAGAAAACCTATTCAGTCTAGAGAAGTATGACGCAGGGAACGGCGATCTCGCTCACACAGATGTAAACGATTACACTTGTTTCGTTAAGTAAAGCGGAGTAAAAATGATTAAAAATAGGTAAAACAATAACCGTGCAAGAAACGGCCCCGAACAGGGCCGCAAAAGGGAGCTATCCGGCCCGAACCGGTGCCACCGAGTGGCGATTTATCAGGGTGGGTGTATAGATCCGGCTCTGGGTCGCGTCACTCTCCCCCGCCGCCAGCTGAATGGCCAGCTTGGCCGCCTGGGCCGCCATCAGCTCGATGGGATAGCGCATGGTGGAGAGCTTGGGGCGCAAATATCTGGCATAGATGATGTCATCGAAGCCCACTACCGATACCTCCTCCGGCACTCGCAGGCCGTTGTCCGCCAGCACAGAGATGGCGCCCGCCGCCATGGCATCGTTATAAGCCACCACGGCAGTCACCTTGAGCCCCTTGGCCAGCAGGTTAAGCATGGCGCGCTCCCCCCCCTCCTCGTTCGGCGTGCCACTCTCGATAAGCTCGGGATCGGCTGCCAGACCGGCTTCCATCAGCCCATCCTGATAACCCTGCAAACGCAAGGTGGCATCCTCGATGGCGTGATCCGAGCTGATAAAGGCGATATGGCGGTGGCCCAGTTCGATCAGGTGGCGAGTCGCCGTAGCCGCCCCCAGCCGGTTGTTGAGAGCGATGCAGCGCCCCTTGAGGGCAGGAATATCGCGGTTGATCAGCACCATACCGGGCACCCGCATGGCGTAATCGTAAAGTTCCTCGTCGCTCAGCGCCTTGCTGTGCACCACCAGCGCCTCGCAGCGCTTGCCGATCAGCAGCTCGATCGCTTCACGCTCCTGACGCGCCTTGTGAAAACCGTTACCCATCAGCAGGTGAAGGTTCTGCTCGACGGCCACGCCGGAGACCCCCTTCACCAGTGCGCCGAAGAAGGGATCGGCTACATCACCGACCACCACCCCCATGGTGTCGCAAGTCTGGCTAACCAGTGCCCGCGCGTTGGCGTTGGGGGTGTAGCCCAGTTCAGCCATGGCCTTCTGCACCACTTCGCGAGACGCGGCGCTGGCCTTGGGGGAGTTGTTCATCACCCGTGAAACCGTTGCCACTGACACATTGGCCAAACGGGCGACATCCTTGATGGTGCTCATGCTGTTTTCACTTCTTTCACTGTGCAATAGAGCGCCATTATACCCAGCAAACCCTTTGAAAACAGGGGTGAAACGCATATCTGCCATCAGGATGATCACAAAAACAGTGTAATCGTTTACATTGTTTTGCAAGCAAGCTCACAGTTTGGTCGCCACACCCTCGGCTAGACTGCTTCCAGACACTTTTTCAGTGGAGAGCAAGATGAACGTTCTGGTCACCGGCGGTTGCGGATATATCGGCAGCCACACCTGTCTGGCCTTGCAAGCGGCAGGCATGAATCCCGTGGTGGTCGACAACCTCGGCAACAGCAAACGCAGCGTGCTAGCCCGAGTCGCGGCTATCAGCGGCCAGCAACCCCTGTTCTATCAAGGGGATATTCGCGATGCAGCCCTGCTGGACCGGATCCTCGCCGAACAGCAGATCGATGCGGTGATCCACTTTGCCGCCCTCAAGGCGGTCGGTGAATCGACCCGCATTCCACTGGATTACTACGAGAACAACCTCGGCGGCACCCTCACCCTGCTGCAGGCGATGAAGCGGGCCAATGTGCACAATCTGGTGTTCAGCTCCTCGGCCACCGTCTACGGCGATCCCGCCACTCTGCCGATCCGCGAGGATTTCCCCCGCAGCGCCACCAACCCCTACGGACGATCCAAGCTGATCATCGAGGAGATCCTCGAAGATCTGCAGCTGGCCGAGCCCCACTGGAGCATGACCCTGCTGCGCTACTTCAATCCGGTCGGCGCCCACGAATCGGGCACCATGGGTGAAGACCCGCAAGGGATCCCCAACAACCTGATGCCCTATATCACCCAGGTGGCCATCGGCCGTCGCGACTGCCTGTCGGTCTTTGGAAACGATTACCCAACTGTTGATGGCACCGGCGTGCGCGACTACATCCATGTAATGGATCTTGCCGAAGGACACGTCAAGGCGCTGCAACACTGCGTAGGCAAGGGTGGCGTGCACACCTACAACCTGGGCACAGGCCAGGGCCAGAGCGTATTGCAGCTGGTCGCCGCCTTCTCCAATGCCTGCGGCAAGCCGCTGCCCTTTCGCATCGAACCGCGCCGCCCGGGCGACATCGCCGCCTGCTGGGCCGATCCGGCCAAGGCGCAGCGTGAGCTGGGCTGGCAGGCGACCCGGGACATAGACGCTATGTGCGCCGACAGCTGGCGCTGGCAATCCGCCAATCCGAACGGTTACGAGGAGTAGGCCTGCCTGCTCCCCGGTAATAAACGACTTTATTTTTCAATACCTTATTCAGGAGAGATGATGTTCAACCCCGTCGATCATCCCCATCGCCGCTTCAACCCGCTGACCGGCCAGTATGTGCTGGTCTCCCCCCACCGGGCCAAACGCCCCTGGCAGGGACAGGTGGAGAAGGTGAGTCAGGCCCCCAAACAGGCCCATGATCCCGACTGCTTCCTCTGCGCGGGCAACACCCGGGTCACTGGCGACATCAACCCCGACTACAAGGGCACCTTCGTCTTTACCAACGACTTCGCCGCCCTGATGCAGGATACTCCGGCCGCCGATAGCGCCAGCGATCCCCTGCTGAAACTGGAAGCCGCCCGCGGCACCAGCCGGGTCATCTGCTTCTCGCCGGATCACGGCAAGACCCTGCCCGAGCTGCCGCTGCTCGCCATCGAGGGGGTGATCACCACCTGGATGGATCAGGTCGCCGAGCTGTCGGCCCAGTGGGGGTGGGTGCAGGTCTTTGAAAACAAAGGGGCCGTCATGGGCTGCTCCAACCCTCACCCCCACGGCCAGATCTGGGGCAGCGACTTCCTGCCCAACGAGATCGCCCGCGAAGAGCAGCACCAGCGTGACTGGCTGGCCGAGCATGGCCGCCCCATGCTGCTGGAGTATGTGGAGCGGGAGTTGGCGGATCGCTCGCGCATCGTGGTGGAGACCGAGCACTGGCTTGCCGTGGTTCCTTTCTGGGCCGCCTGGCCGTTCGAAACCCTGCTACTGCCCAAGGCGCACGTCCCCTCCATGCTCAACCTGACCCAGGCCCAGCAACAGGATCTGGCGGTAGCGCTCAAGGAGCTCACCAGCCGTTACGACAACCTGTTCGAGTGCAGCTTCCCCTACTCCATGGGCTGGCACTTTGCACCGCCCAAATCGGATTGCCCCGAGGCGTGGCAACTGCACGCCCACTTCTATCCGCCACTACTGCGCTCCGCTACCGTGCGCAAATTCATGGTCGGCTTCGAGATGCTGGCCGAAACCCAGCGCGACCTTACCCCCGAGCAGGCCGCCGAGCGGCTGCGCGCTCTGAGCCCCGTTCACTACAACCAGACCAGCCACACCAATGAGGAGGCCCTATGACCCCCAGCCAACGCGTCAGCACCGTTTTTGCCGAGCAATTTGCCAAAGCGCCCGATCTGCTGGTGCGCGCCCCTGGCCGCGTCAACCTCATCGGTGAACATACCGACTACAACGACGGCTTCGTGCTGCCCTGCGCCATCGACTACGAGACCTGCGTCGCCATCGGCCTGCGCGATGACCGGCAAGTGCAGGTGATCGCCGCCGACTACGACAACCAGCGCGACCAGTTCGACCTCGACCAGCCCATTGAACACCACCCCTGCCAACGCTGGAGCGACTACATCCGCGGCGTGGTGAAGTATCTGCAGGAGCGCGGTTATGCCCTGCGCGGCCTCGATCTTGTGGTCTCCGGCAATGTGCCGCAGGGGGCGGGGCTCTCCTCCTCCGCCTCGCTGGAAGTGGCCATTGGTCAGGCCTTCAAAGAGGCGCTGGGGCTCGACATCACTCAGGCCGAGATCGCCCTCAACGGCCAGCAGGCGGAGAACAAGTTCGTCGGCTGCAACTGCGGCATCATGGATCAGATGATCTCCGCCAGCGGCAAAACCGACCACGCCCTGCTGCTCGACTGCCGCTCGCTGGAGACTCGCCTCATCCCCATGCCCACCGATCTGGCGGTGCTGATCGTCAACTCCAATGTGCGCCGCGGTCTGGTGGATAGCGAATACAACACCCGCCGCCAGCAGTGCGAAGCGGCCGCCCGCCACTACGGGGTCAAGGCGCTGCGCGACCTCGATCTGGCCGGACTGGAAGCGGGCAAAGCCGGGCTGGATGAGGCCTGCTATCGCCGTGCCCGCCACATCGTCGGTGAAAACGCCCGCACCCTGGCGGCCGCCGATGCGCTGGCGAGCCACGACCTGACCCGCCTCGGCGAGCTGATGGCCGAGTCGCACGCCGCCATGCGCGATGACTTCGAGATCACAGTGCCCGCCATCGATGGTCTGGTGGAGATCATCAAGGCCAAGATCGGCACCGATGGCGGCGTGCGGATGACCGGCGGCGGCTTCGGCGGCTGCGTGGTCGCCCTGCTGCGCCCGGAGAAAGTGGCCGAGGTGATTGCCGCCGTCGAGGCAGAGTATCCGGCCATCTCGGGCCTCAAGGCCGACTGCTACGTCTGCCGCGCCAGCGCCGGTGCAGGGGGCATCGCATGAAAGAGTTCCATCTGCAGAATGCAGCCGGCCTGCGGTTGAGCGTACTCGATTTCGGGGCAACGCTCACCGCCCTCGAGATCCCGGTCAATGGCATCTATCGCAATGTGCTGCTGGCTTGTGATCCGCTGGATTACCCCAATCAACGCTCTTATTTGGGGGCGATAGTAGGACGTTTTGCCAATCGTATCGGCAACGCCCGCCTAGAGCGAGCAGGGCAAGAGTGGCAACTAGACGCCAACGAGGGCACCACCTGCCTGCACGGGGGCAGTGACTCTCTGCACAACCGGGAGTGGCAACTGGACGGGCTGGCGGAAGATCGCATCCGTCTGCAAACTCGGCTGGCCGATGGCGAACAGGGTTTCCCTGGTAATCTGGACGTCACCGTAGAATACCGGCTGGAGCAGACCGATCTGGTGATCGAGCTGAGCGCCACCACAGATGCTCCGACCCCGGTCAATCTCACCAGCCATGCCTATTTCAACCTGGATGGTGGTGATGTGCGTGATCACCACATCATCATTAATGCAGACCGCTATCTGCCAACCGATGAACACTCGCTGCCGCTTGGTATTGCGCCGGTCGAAGGAGTATTCGATCTACGCCATGGCAAGCGGGTCGGAGAACAGTGGATGGCCCATGCGCAGCAAAAAAAATGTCTGGGATTCGACCACTGTTTCTTGTTTGTTGATGCCTCGCCCTCACCACAAGCCACCCTGATGGCAGGGGATGGCAGCCTGTGTATGGAGATGTACACCAATCAGCCAGGCGTCCAGCTCTACACCGGCAACTGGTTGGCTGGCACCCCAAAACGCGGGGGGGGACATTGGGGCAACTATCAGGGGCTCTGCCTGGAAGCACAGCAAGTGCCAGATAGTCCGAACCGTCCAGAATTAGGTAACCCATGGTTGGAGCCAGGAGAACGCTATCAGCACATAACCCGTTATCGGCTCATTCCGGTTATGGCTTGACCCACTGAAGGGGCGCGTCAAGGCGCCCCTTTGTCGCATCTCTCCCGCCCGGCTTATTCATCACAACCAAGAAAGAAGCATGCTACGGCTTGGCATCATTACGATATCAGCCACCGCGTGCAGTGCTGATGGGTGTATGGCTTTCAGAGTGACGTTGACCTGCTCGTGTCGGGTAAAGTCATTGAGTACCCATTATGTGCTTTACATTCTTACCGCCAACCACACTACTTGGCAGGCATGACGGGAACATATGGGCACGCCCTGTGGCATAAGGAACCACTACGCAACAGGTCATCGAGAGAGGATCAAATTTTGTTAACTGGCTGACCCCTGGTCGAGGCACGGATCAGCAACTCCCCTTCCAGCTTCATCAGTAAAGCGATGGGCTTCTCTCCTTGGGCCAGTTGCAACAAGGTGTCCACCGCCAGTTTACCCATCTCGTCGTAAGGTAGTTCGATAGAACTCAAAGGGGGCTCCATTTCGCAGGCCAGCATCTGGTTATCATGGCCCGCCACCAGAATGTCTTCCGGGATGCGCAATCCCGCCTCGGCTATCGCCTGGTAACAACCCTGAGCCATGTAATCACTGCAACAGAAGATACCATCAGGCGGCTGAGGCAGCGCCAGCAGTTGCCGAGTCTGCTCATAAGCCTCATGTAGCGACCAGTTGCCCACACGCACCCATTGTGGATCCGGTATCAAATCGTGGTTGATCAACGCCTGACGATACCCCTCCAGCCGCAGACTATTTGCCTCCATCCATGGCTCCCCCTGAATAAGAGCCACTCGTTTGCAGCCTTGCTCCAACAGGTGCGCCGTCACCTTGTAACCCGCCAGCTTATCGGCAGGCAGGATGGAATAACTTTCGGACGAGCCACTGCCCTCCAGGTAGCAGTTGAGCAAAACGGTAGGCACCTGCGGGGAGAGCTCCATCTCGGCAAGTTGTCGTGTCATGGAAGAGGCAAAAATCATCCCCAGATAATCCCCCTGATTGATCTCCTGCTCGATCAACTTGGTGAGCTCCGCGCTGTTGCGATAATCGAATGTAACCAGCATGCGATCTGCCTCCCAAGCGCGTTCATTGCAGGCATTGATCGCATCCAGAAAAGGGTCATATGGAGTCAGACCATTGAAAACAAAAGCTATTTTTCTAGCAGATGGTCCCTTGGGTAGATGTTCAGCTCGCTTATGCTGGTAACCCAGTTCGGCCGCTTTTTCAAGCACTCTACGCCGCGTTTCCTCCGCCAGTTTGATGGTGGTTGAACCATTGAGCACCAGTGAAACCGTTGATTGGGAAACACCTGCAGCTGCAGCGATGGCGCTCATGGTGATGCGTTTACTATTCATTGATATGGCCATAGTTTGAGCAGTACCGCCCAGATAATAATATTAATTATTTATCTTTTATCATGACTCATGATGACGGACATGAGCAAGCAGCACAACAGCCCACAAGGACGATAGAGGGGTTTCGGTTATCGTCCCGAGTACAGATGGCTCGCCAGCCATGCCTGTTAACCCCCTAAATTTGTTCATTTTGTGACTAATCCCTGAATTCTATCCTTCATGATTTGCAACTAAAGATATTAGCTAATATTAATTGCTGTAAGTTTAAATAATTAGTTGCAAGGATATCCGATGGCGATACAACAGTGGTCAACAGAACGAGCTTGGCAATGGTGGAACAAACAACCTTGGCTATTGGGCTTCAACTATCTCCCCCGCACAGCGGTCAACTGGACCGAAATGTGGCAGGGAGAAACCTTCGACCCAGTCATCATTGACCAGGAACTGGGTTGGGCCAACAAACTGGGCTACAACACCCTGCGAACCAATCTGCCCTTTATCGTCTGGCAGCATGATCGGGATGGCCTGCTCGCGCGCATTGAGCAGTTCCTTGGCCTGTGTAGCAAGCACAATATCCGCGTGATGATGACCTTGATGGATGACTGTGGCTTCTCCGGCGATCACCCCTATCTGGGCCGCCAGCAACCACCTCGGGAAGATGTACACAATAGCCAGGCGGCGGCCAGTCCCGGTCGGAATGTCGTCATTGACCCGACCCAATGGCGCGAAGTGGAACACTATATTCGCGACCTGATACGTACATTTGCACAGGATGAGCGGATCTTTATCTGGGATCTGTACAATGAGCCGACCAACAGGGGCATCTTTTCGGAAGGCGATGTCGAGGTGCGTTTCGATGAGTCGCTGGAGACATATGCCCACTATCTGATGGAGTTGGCTTTTGTCTGGGCCCGAGAAGAGAACCCCTCCCAGCCACTCACCGTCGGCGCGTGGCATGCACCCTACAGCATCGGTCAGGGGGATTCGGAATTTACTCCGGAAAACACCTTTACTAATCCGACCGACCTGCGCGCTATGGAGCTATCGGATGTCATCACTTTCCACTCCTATCAGCGTATGGAGGGGCTGAAAATCTCTCTGGATGTGGTCAGCAAATATCGCCGTCCGCTCCTCTGCACAGAGTGGCTGGCCAGGCATGTCGGCAGCGTGATGGAACAACAACTGCCACTCTTCAAAGAGTTAAAAATAGGTGCCTATCAATGGGGTCTGGTAAAAGGGAAGACGCAAACTCACCTGCCATGGCCTTTCGTTCGCAATATCGACCCCGATTTCCGCAGGGTCTGGTTTCACGACCTGCTGGAGGAGGATGGTACCCCCTACTCTGCCAGTGAAATAGAACTGCTCCGCACATTGACCCGTTCATAACGCAAAAGAGGACGCCACCCTAGTGGCGCCCCTCACAACACATTCATGTTGGGAAAGGTTGGCAGATGACAGATCAAAAGATACACAATAGAGAGCTGGTGGGATATTTCAGCTATGCCGTCGGGCAATGCCTCAGTTTCGGCCTGGTGGGATCATTTATCCTCTATTTTTACACCGATATCCTTGGAATATCGCCCGCTGCAGCTGGGGCTATTTTCCTCATTGCCAGAGTATGGGATGCCATCAACGATCCTATTATCGCTGGTTATATGGACACTCTTAATTTCAAACGTGGCAAATTCACGCCATATATGCTTTTCGTTCCCTTCTTGATTGCCGGGATCACCTCTCTCAGCTTCATTGGCATGGATTTACCCATGACCACCAAGGTAGCTTATGCAGCAGTCACCTATATCGCGTGGGGGATGATATACACCTTGTCTGATGTACCTTTCTGGACCATGTCATCGGTCATGAGCCAAGAGCCACAGGAGCGAGCCAAGGCCGTAACCGTCGCCATGTTGGGCGTCAATATCGGCATTGGCAGTGCTTCCATCATATTCCCGAAGCTCACCGAACTGTTTGCTGCAACCAGCAGCACCAAGGGCTACATGGAAGGTGCCATCTGCCTGATGCTGATCGCCCTGCCGCTGATGGTGCTCGGAGCAAGCCAGATGAAAGAGCGCATCAAGCCCAATCCGAATGACAAGATCACCATTAGGGACTCTTTCCGCGTCCTGCGTTCCAACAAACCGTTGGCGTATGTACTTGGCGCCTTCTTCTGTAACGTGTTCTTTAATCTGGCCACCGGGCTCTACATTTTCTTCTTCACCTACAACATGGGTGATGCCGGGCTGCTCTCGGTGATGGGCTCTATCGGTGTGGCAACCTCTATGGCCTGTATGCTGATGCCGATATTGACCAGCAAGCTCAGGAAACGTGATCTCTTCCTGCTACTCACTCTGCTGGAGATTGCATTACGCATCGGTTTCTATACGACAGGCTACGACAATCTGATAATGGTGTTCGGCTTCCTCGCCTTGATCCATGCGGCCAACGTCATCACCAATCCGCTTATCTCGGCCATGTTGAGTGAGACCATCGAATATGCAGAACTAAAGTCTGGCCGCCGTTGCGCTGCCATCGCATTCTCGGGGCAGACCTTTACCGGCAAACTGGCTTGGGCCATCGCAGGTGGTATTTCCGGTACCCTGCTGATCTGGCTTGGCTATCAACCGAATGCGGCACAGACTCAGGCTACGATGGACGGACTATTTATCTGTATATCACTTGTGCCGATATTGGGTAGCATATTACGGGTGATGATCATGACCCGCTACAATTTCACCGAAGATAAGCACGCCAAAGTACGTCATGCTCTAAATAAATGGCGTTCCATTTCGTCTCTTTAACATAAAAACAATGAATGCTTTACCATAAAATATACGCCAGTCGAATTGAGCGCCTCTATCCATTCAACTTGACTGGCAAATTCCATTCAAGAACATGAAAACTACAATGATTGATAAATTATTCTTTCGTTGCATTGCGCATAGGAAAAGCAATCAACATAAGTTACATGAATCATCGAAAGCCACTGGGTAAACTTTTGCTGAAGTATATTACACGATAATAAATATCCATTGCCTCCATTGGTCTTTGAGGAGTTCAAATTTGTCGGTTTATTTCTGGCACAATATCGTTATTGTGCAAATCGCTCTCTGCGTTCTGGTTTTCTGGCTCGACACCGCCAACCTCGGTCTCTGTGCAGCCTTTCTGACCACAGGATCTTTTGCCTTGCAAGTTATACACATAATAAAGACCCAAGAAACCAGGGCCATCTCAACCAATATGTATCTGGCCTTCAGCTGTGGCGTACTTCTATGGTTGATCTACGGCCTGCGCACTAACGACATGCCCATCACCATAGCAAACAGCATCACTCTCGCTCTGGCCTGCGCCGTCCTGATGCTCAAGCTGCGTAACGAAAGGAACTGATGAGCATTCATACAACCTGGGGCTGGCACTCGGGGATCACGACGGCTTCTGTCTTGAGGCGCAACAGCTGCCGGACAGCCCCAATCGGCCCGAGCTGGGCAACCCCTGGCTGCTGCCTAGCGAGCGTTATCACCACCAGACCCGCTACCGTTTTATCCGCGACTGACTTAAAGGTTTCATGATTTTTACATAGCCTCAGCAGTCACTATCGAGCAAGATAAGCCGCCCCGAGACCCTCCCGGGGCGTTTTACATCAACGAAGTTAAGGATTGTTTGTTCGATGACTGACACCTATAGCCTGCTGGTCGCCTTTATTCTGGGCGTCGTCGAGGGGCTGACCGAGTTCCTCCCCGTCTCCTCCACCGGCCACATGATTATCGTCGGCCATCTGCTGGGCTTTGAAGGGCCCAAGGCTGCCACTTTCGAAGTGGTGATCCAGCTTGGCTCCATCCTCGCCGTGGTCGCCGTCTTCTGGCGCCGCCTGTTTGGCCTGATTGGCATCCACTTCGGCCAGAAGCCGTCCCGGGATCACGCCACCCTGTCGCTGATCCACGTCATCCTCGGCATGCTGCCCGCCATCGTGGTCGGTCTGGCCATCCACAGCTGGATCAAGGCCAACCTGTTTGGTCCACAGACCGTGATGTACGCGCTGGTCGCGGGGGGCATCCTGCTCATCATCGCCGAGAAGTTCCGCCCGGCCGTCACAGCTGAAACCCTTGATGACATCAGCTACAAGCAGGCGTTCGGCATCGGTCTGTTCCAGTGTCTGGCCCTGTGGCCCGGCTTCTCCCGCTCCGGCGCCACCATCAGTGGTGGCATGCTGATGGGGATCAGCCGTCACGCCGCCGCCGAGTTCTCCTTCATCATGGCGGTGCCCATGATGGTGGCGGCCAGCGGGCTTGATCTCTACAAGAGCCGCGATTTTCTCTCGATGGCCGACTTCCCGATGTTTGCCGTGGGCTTTATCACCGCTTTCGTGGTAGCGATGTTTGCGATCAAGACCTTCCTGACATTGATCCGCCGCATCGACTTTATCCCGTTCGCTATCTACCGCTTTATCGTGGCATTCGCCGTCTATCTGGTGTTTGTCGCCTGACCGGCAACCAGCAATCAAATGAAAAAAGGGACCAATCTGGTCCCTTTTTCTATGGCGTCATGGTGCTCAGTAGAGGTGCTGGCTGATGCCATTCAGCAGCCGCGACAGCCCCTTGGTGAACTGCACCGGCGCATCCTGCACCGTGTAGCAGAGGCAGCCATCTGGCGTATGCGGGCTATGGGAGTGGCTAGCATCGCGCCAGATGAAATCTCCCACCTTGTAAAGGGTATCGCCATCCTGAATATTGCCAGCCAGCAGCAGGGTCAGCTCATAGCCCTGATGGGTGTGCTCGGGGATGCGACCGCCCGCTTCGATATGGAGCAGGCTGGCGCGGGCACCCATCTCGTCCAGCGGCAGACTCTGCTGACGAATGGCCCCGATATGGCGCCACTTGGGCGAACGATAGCGGGCCAGCACCCGTGGCAAACGGTAGGCGTGACCGGCTACCTCCAGCTCTCCGGGCTGGGCTCGGGGCTGGTCATGTGTTGGCTCGGAGAGGGGCTCTGCCAGCGGCTGGGCCAGAATATCCGCCAGCATGGCGTCGAATCCGGCGTCCAGTCCCACTTCATCGCGGGAGTCCAGCTTGGGCTCTACTGGCGAGGCAAGATATTGCTGCGCCAGCTCCTCTTCGAATGTCTTTAGTCGGGCAGCACAATCGGGGCATAGTTCACAGTGGGCGGAGAGCCCCACCGCCAGCGGCAGAGGCAGCTCGTCGGCGGCGAAGGCACGCAGCATAGGGTCGGTCGGATGGGCTTTAATCATGGCCTTGCTCCACTTGCTCTTTCAGTTTCTGTAACGCCAGCCGGAGGCGGGACTTGATGGTGCCGAGTGGCACGCCGAGTCGCTCCGCCAACTCCTGCTGGGAGAACTCCTGCAGATAGATGCCACGCACCACCTGCTGTTGCGGCTCCGGCAGGGTGCCCAAATAATGGGCCATCTGACGGGTCAGCACCGCATCTTCCCCCCCGCTCAGGTGCTCCTCTTCGGCCTGAAACTCCAGCACCGGCCACAGCTCCTCGGCACAGAGATCCTCCTTGCTGGCGCGACGACGGCGCAGCATGTCGAAGCACTGGTTGCGCATCACGGTATAGATCCAGGTGGTCGGCGCCCCCTTCTCGGGGTGGTAGAGACGCGCCTTCTGCCACACCAGCAGCATGGTCTCCTGCACCAGCTCCATGGCGTTGGCTTCGCTGCCGAGGTGGCGCAGGCCGTAGCTGCGAATACGCGGCGCAAAGTGTTGGAACAGGCGGGCAAAAGCAGCCTTGTCGGCCTGCTCTGCCACCCTGATCAGCAGAGATTTGAGGTCGCCATCCGGGTTATCCATCACGGGCGAGGTCCTGCGTATGGTCGAGTGTGGTTGGCCAGTATATGCCATTGCGCCATCCCTTTGGTGTGCTGTCGAACATGCTGTGGTGATGATTTGTACGGCGCTGCGGCAGTGGCGGATCAGCGGGTCAGGAAAAAATCAGTGGCTGGCCACCAGTACCCCCTTGAGCAGAGCGATGGCGGGCTGATTGTCGGCGGCGGCCAGCAGCAGTTGTTTCTGTTCAGGGGGGATCGGCAGCACCTCCAGCCAGCGCTGGGCCACCCAGTTGCCATCGTCCCAGCAGGGGGCGGGATAGAGGGCGGCATAGTCGGGATAGTCGGCAAACACCTCCCGCAATGCCTCGGCCAGCGGTTGCTGATCGGGATGGAGCCGGCGGGGCGGCCAGGCCGTCAGCGGCGTCACCTCGCCGATACGCAGGCCATCGGGCTCCTGCCACAAATCCTCTATCTGCACCCGCTCCATCCCCAGCACCGTGATCCCCAGCATGCCGTCCGGCAGCCGGTCGAAATCGATGATGGTGACCCGGGTGGCGATGGGCAGCATGTTGCGCAGGGCGTCGGGCTGGCGAGGGTCCACCATGCAGAGGGCAAAGCCGGGCTCCCCCGCCTCGGCAATCATCCGCTGGTATCTCGGTTCGAAGATCCGCAGCGGCATGACGCCGCCGGGCAGCAGGTGGGCAGATAGGGGAAACAGCGCCAGTCGCATCGCAAACTCCTCGGTTGGGAACCCCTGTTGATACGCCGGGCCAGAGGGAGGAGATCATTCCCGTCATCGGAAAGGAAAAACCCTTAACAATCAGGGGAAAATAGCCTGGACAAGCCGCTTCGATATGCAGTAGAAATGGATAAGCACCGTAATTTCCGCCCAATATTCTGGAATATGGTGCCAAACGCAGTGAAATATCCGCCCGACAGCGAGCGGCGGGTCATCCCTATAGTTTTCTCGGGCCGATGCGGGTAAAATTCACGCCCTTATATATCAGTCATTTTTCGACGCGCAACCTTGGTGGTCAGTTATGAAAGAGCATATTCATCATCTACTTGAACAAACGGTAGCCAATCTCAAGTCAGCAGGCGTCCTGCCGGCGGACCTGGAAGCCCGCGTGCAAGTAGACCGATGCAAGGAAAAAGCTCACGGCGACCTGGCTACCAACCTGGCCATGCTGCTGGCCAAACCGGCCCGCAAGAATCCCCGTGAGCTGGCAGCGGCCATCATCGAGCACCTGCCTGCCTCCGACCTGATCGCCAAGGTCGAGATCGCCGGTCCCGGCTTCATCAACTTCTTCTTCGACCAGCGCTGGCTGGCCGGTCAGGTCGAGGCCATGGTGACCTCTGCCAACGCCAACGTACGGTTGCCCGCGCCACAAACCGTGGTGGTGGACTACTCCGCCCCCAACGTGGCCAAAGAGATGGCGGTGCACCACATCCGCTCCACCGTACTCGGTGACGTAGCTGCGCGCGCGCTGGAATTCCTCGGCCACAAAGTGATCCGTGCCAACCACATCGGCGACTGGGGCACCCAGTTCGGCATGCTGATCGCCTATCTGGAGAAGATGTCCAACGAACACGCCAGCGACATGGCACTCAAGGATCTGGAAGCCTTCTACACCCAGGCCAAGCGTTGCTACGACGAAGACGAAGCCTTTGCCGAGCGCGCCCGTAACTACGTGGTCAAGCTGCAGGGCGGCGACGAGTACTGCCGTACCATGTGGAAGAAGCTGGTCGACATGACCATGGAACAGAACCAGATCAACTACGACCGCCTGAATGTCTCCCTGACCAACAAGGACATCATGGGCGAGTCCATGTACAACGACATGCTGCCGGAGATCGTGGCCGACCTGAAAGCCAAGGGGCTGGCGGTCGAGAGCGAAGGCGCCACCGTTGTCTTCCTGGACGAGTTCAAGAACAAGGATGGCGAGGCCATGGGCGTCATCATCCAGAAGAGCGATGGCGGTTTCCTCTACACTACCACCGACATCGCCTGTGCCAAATACCGTTATGAAACCCTGGGCGCCGACCGTGTCATGTACTTCATCGACTCCCGTCAGCACCAGCACCTGATGCAGGCCTGGACCATCACCCGCAAGGCGGGCTATGTGCCGGAATCCGTGCCGCTTGAGCACCACGCCTTCGGCATGATGCTGGGCAAGGATGGTCGTCCCTACAAGACCCGTTCCGGTGGCACCGTCAAGCTGGTTGACCTGCTGAACGAAGCCGAAGAGCGCGCCGCTGCGCTGCTGGAGAGCCGCAACAGCGACCTCTCTGCCGAAGAGAAGGCCAATGTGGTCAACGCCATCGCCATGGGCGCGGTCAAGTATGCGGATCTCTCCAAGAACCGTACTACCGACTACATCTTCGACTGGGATCTGATGCTGTCGTTTGAAGGCAACACTGCCCCTTACCTGCAGTACGCCTACACCCGTATCCAGTCCATCTTCCGCAAGGCCAACATCGATGCCGAGACGCTGACCGGCAACGTGACCCTGAACGAAGAGGCCGAAGAGGTGCTGGCCCAGAAGCTGATCCAGTTCTCCGACGCGGTCAATGGCGTGGCCGACAAAGGCATGCCACACCTGCTCTGTACCTACCTGTACGAGTTGTCAGGCAACTTCATGACCTTCTATGAAGCCTGCCCGATCAACAAGGATGGCGTGGACGAGGCAACCCGTCAGAGCCGTCTGCTGCTGTGCGCCGCCACCGCCAAGGTACTGAAACTGGGCCTCGGCGTACTGGGCATCCATACCCTGGAGCGCATGTAATAGATGGCAACCCGGGATTATGTCGGCAGCCGCCCGCGACGTCGGGCGGGTGGCCGCAATACCAAGAAAGCGGCCCCTCGCCGCTTTCCTGTTATTCCAGTGCTGCTGGTCGTGGCACTGCTGGCAGGCTTTGGTGGCTTCCTTTACATGATCAATGGCAAGGGCAGCGACGCCCCCACCATCGAAGAGCAGGTAAAGGCCAACAAGCCAAAACCACAGAACAACGGGTTGCCACAGGAGAAGTGGAGCTACATCGAACGGCTTGAGAACAAGCAGGTTGATGTTATCGAGCCACCGCCCCAGCCGGGCGTACTGCCACCGCCCCCCGCCGATACTCTGACCCTGCAGCCGGAAAAGCTGCCGCAACCGGTACCGACCGACATTCCCCAACCGGGGACGCCCATCGGCCAGTCCAAACCCTATCAGACCAATCCGGCGACAACGCCTGACAACGGTGCGCCCGTTGCCAGCGCTCGGGAACAGGTGATCGATCGCCAGGCCGAACGAGAACGGATGGAGCGGGAGATCCGTGCCGAGCTGGAGCGGGAGCGGGCCGAAGCAGCCAAGGCCAAAGCGGCTACCCCACCAGCCCAGACCGCAGCCGCCGACAGCAGTCGCTATATGATGCAGTGCGCGGCTCTGCGCTCGCAGGATTCCGCAGAGTCGCTCAAGGCACGTATCGCCTTCACCGCCGGTCTCTCTTCCAGCCTGCAGGTGGTCAACACGGCCAACGGCACCGTCTACAAGGTGATGGTGGGCCCCTTCAACGGCAAGGCGGCCGCCGACGCGGCCAACGGCAAGCTGCAGAGCTCCGGCATCAGCGGCTGCATTCCCAAGAAAGGGTAATCCGCTTACCGATGACGCAGGGCCGGGTGGCAACACCCGGCCCTGTTCTTTTGGTGTCACTCGCACCCACCCTGATTGCTACCCCGTTTATCCCGACCAAAGGCAGGGTTGAAAAGCCCGTTTGCCATCCCCATCTTTCTTGCCATGCACAGTCAGGCCGTCATTCGGCTCAAGCGAGGTAAGTAAAGTGACTACCATAGTTTCAGTTCGCCGCAACGGTCAGGTCGTCATCGGTGGCGATGGCCAGGTCTCTCTTGGCAACACCGTCATGAAGGGCAACGCCCGCAAGGTTCATCGCCTCTATAACGGCAAGGTGCTGGCCGGTTTCGCTGGCGGTACCGCCGACGCCTTCACCCTGCTCGAACGTTTCGAAGCAAAACTGCAGGCCCATCAGGGTAATCTGGAGCGCGCCGCCGTGGCGCTGGCCAAAGATTGGCGCACCGATCGCGCCCTGCGCCGCCTCGAAGCACTGCTGGCCGTGGCCGACGAACACAAATCCTTCATCATCACCGGCAACGGTGACGTGGTGCAGCCGGAGCACGATCTCATCGCCATCGGCAGCGGCGGCAACTTTGCCCAGTCCGCCGCCATCGCGCTGCTGGAAAACACCGAGCTGGATGCCAGGACCATTGTCGAGAAGTCCCTCAAGATTGCGGGCGACATCTGCGTCTTCACCAACGGCAACCACACCATCGAAGTGCTGGACTATTCGGCGAAATAAGGCCACCAGCCAAACCCAATTTCCCAAGGGGTGGGCACTGCCCGCCCCGGATACAGGAACACCATCATGTCCGAGATGACCCCGAGAGAAATCGTCCACGAGCTGGACAGACACATCATTGGTCAGGCCGATGCCAAGCGCGCCGTTGCCGTTGCCCTGCGCAACCGCTGGCGCCGGATGCAACTCAACGAAGAGATGCGCCATGAAGTGACCCCGAAAAACATCCTGATGATCGGCCCGACCGGTGTCGGCAAGACCGAGATCGCCCGTCGTCTGGCCAAGCTGGCCAACGCCCCCTTCATCAAGGTAGAAGCGACCAAGTTCACCGAAGTGGGCTATGTCGGCAAGGAAGTGGACAGCATCATCCGCGATCTGACCGATGCCGCCATCAAGCTGGTGCGCGAAACCGAGATGGAGAAGATGAAATACCGCGCCGAGGAAGCCGCCGAAGAGCGCATCCTCGACGCCCTGCTGCCCAACCCGCGCAACACCTGGGGTGAGGAAGAGAAAGCCGACAACTCCAACACCCGCCAGATCTTCCGCAAGAAACTGCGGGAAGGTCAGCTGGATGACAAGGAGATCGAGCTGGAACTCTCCGCCTCCCCGATGGGCGTCGAAATCATGACCCCGCCGGGCATGGAAGAGATGGCCAACCAGCTGCAGGGGCTGTTCCAGAATCTGGGCCAGAACCAGAAGAAGAAGCGCAAGATCAAGGTCAAAGAGGCCATGAAGGCGCTGATCGAAGAGGAAGCGGCCCGTCTGGTCAATCCGGAAGAGCTGAAGCAGAAAGCGATCGCTGCGGTCGAGAACAACGGCATCGTCTTCCTCGACGAGATCGACAAGATCTGCAAGCGCGGCGAAAGCTCGGGCCCAGATGTCTCCCGTGAAGGGGTTCAGCGCGACCTGCTGCCGCTGGTTGAAGGTTGCACCGTCAACACCAAGCACGGCATGGTCAAGACCGACCACATCCTGTTTGTCGCCTCCGGCGCCTTCCAGATCGCCAAGCCGTCCGATCTCATCCCCGAGCTACAGGGCCGTCTGCCGATCCGGGTCGAGCTGACCGCTCTCACCACAGATGACTTCGAGCGCATCCTGACCGAACCGAACGCCTCGCTGACCGATCAGTACAAGGCGCTGATGGCCACCGAAGGGGTCAACATCGAGTTCACCCAGGATGGCATCCGCCGTCTGGCCGAAGCGGCCTGGCAGGTCAACGAGCGTACCGAGAACATCGGTGCCCGTCGTCTGCACACCGTGATGGAGCGCCTGATGGAAGATATCTCCTATGACGCCTCCGAGAAGTCCGGTGAGACCTTTGTCATCGACACCGACTACGTCAACGCCCACCTCGGCAAGCTGATTGAAGACGAGGACCTGAGCCGCTTTATTCTGTAAGCGCGATCGATGGACCTGAAAACGCCTCCCTTGTGGAGGCGTTTTTATTTCCCTGCCACCCATTTCATCCCGCCTCCGTCGCCCGGACTCTAGCCCTATCTGCGGCGATCCATTCAATCCCAAGGCGCTTTCATACCTCCCCTTACGAAAGCCCACCGTTTTTCATCCCTGCTGAAATCTGCTCAAAAAAAGATCTATCAACTTCTGTGTGATTGATTTATACATACGTATAAATCAGATCGAAAGCTGCGCAACAGGAACCCGAAAGATGAATCCAACCCGGCAGAAACTGCTCGATACCGGCCTCGCCATCGCTACCGAGAAAGGGCTGCGCGGCCTGACGGTGCGCGAGCTGGCGGCGGCGGCCGAGGTGAACCTCGGCTCCTTCGTCTACCACTTCGGCAACCGCGACGCCTTTATCGACGAGCTGGTGGAGCTCTGGTACGCCCCCCTCTATGACGAGCTCAAGGCGGTGGCAGCCAAAGGCTCCTACCCCTCCGCCATCGCCATGTTCGAGGCGACCATGGAGGCGCTGATCGGGCTGGTGGCGCGCCAGCGCGGCTTTATCAACCACCTGTTTGGCGATGCGCTGGCGGGCGAAGGGGCGGCCCAGCGCTTTCTGCTCAGCCTGCCGCGCCGCCATCCCCTGCTGCTGATCGAGCAGGTACGGATGGCACAGGCGGAAGGGTCGCTGGTCGCGGGTCACCCGCTCCAGCTGATGATCTTCATCATGGGGTCGGTCGGCCTGCCGTTGGTGATCGCAGGCAGCGGTCGTCAGCTCGGCTGGCTGCCCGAACAGGCAGCCCCCTTTCTCAGCCAGATAGACAACCCCGAGGCCGCCAGACAGCGGCTGGTATGGGCCCTGCGCGGCCTGCGCCCCACCGACATCAAAGAAGGAGACGCTGCATGAAACAACGCATCGCGATGGCAGCTCTGCTGCTGGCCGCTCTCAGTGGTTACCTCTGGTTGCAGTGTCCTCTTCAAGGAGAAACGGTATGAAGCAACGCATTGCCATCGCAGCCCTGCTGCTAACCGTTATCGGTGGCTACCTCTGGTGGCAGGGGCGCCCCGCCGACGGCTCCATCCTTTACGGCAATGTCGATATTCGCGACGTCAATCTGGCCTTTCGAGTCGGCGGTCGCGTCGATCAGGTGCTGGTCGATGAGGGCGATAGCGTAAAAGCCGGTCAACTGCTGGCCCGCCTCGATCCGATTCCCCTCACCCACAGCCGCGACAGCGCCCGCGCCAATCTGGCTGCGCTCACTGCCGCCAACACCTTGATCCACAAAGGCTATCGCAGCGAAGAGACCGACCGCGCCCGGGCCGCACTGGACGCCGCCGAGGCCGCTGCACTGGAGGCAGACCAGCAGTGGCGCCGCCAGATCGCATTGGCAGCCACCGGCGCCATCTCCCGCGGTCAGCTCGATACCGCCCGCTCCCAGCGGGATCAGACCCGGGCGCAGGTGCGCTCCGCCCGCGAGCAGCTCGCCCAGCTCGAAACCGGCTACCGCCCGGAAGAGATTGCCCAGTCCGATGCCCAACTGGAAGGGGCCAAAGCGGCGCTCGCCAGTGCCGAACTGGCGCTGGCGGATGCCAGCCTGACCGCCCCCAGCGACGGCATCATCATCAGCCGCGCCGTCGAAAACGGCAGCATGGTGCAGAGCGGTGCAACCGCCTTCAACCTCTCCATGACCGCACCGGTCTGGGTGCGCGCCTATGTGGAGGAGCCCTGGCTCGGCCACTTCCCGAGCGGCGCCAAGGTGACCCTCACCACCGACTCGCGGCCGGATCAGCCCTATCACGGGGTAGTGGGCTTTGTCTCGCCGACCGCCGAGTTCACCCCGAAATCGGTGGAGACGCCGGATCTGCGCACTCACCTCGTCTACCGGCTGCGTATCGTGGTGCAGGACCCCGACCCGGCCCTGCGCCAGGGGATGCCGGTCACCGTCAGGCTGGCGCCATGAGCTGCGCCATCTCTATTGAGGGGCTCACCAAACGCTTTGGCGAGCGGGTCGCCCTCAACGCCATCTCGGCCACCATTCCGGCTGGCGGCATCACCGGGCTGGTCGGCCCCGACGGCGCGGGCAAGAGCACTTTGCTGCGCCTGCTGGCCAGTCTGCTGATCCCCGAAGCGGGCACCATCCGGGTGCTGGGGCTGGACCCGGTGAGCGAGGGGGATCTGCTGCGCCAGCGCCTCGGCTACATGCCCCAGCAGTTCGGCCTCTACGAGGATCTCAGCGTGCTGGAGAACCTCACCCTCTACGCTGACTTGCGCGGCGTACTGGAGCCCGAACGCACCCCTACCTTCGCACGGCTGCTCGCCTTCACCGACCTCGCCCGCTTCACTGCGCGACCCGCAGGCAAGCTCTCTGGCGGCATGAAGCAGAAGCTCGGGCTGGCCTGCGCCCTGCTCGGCACCCCGGATGTGCTGCTGCTCGACGAACCGGGGGTCGGGGTCGATCCCATCTCCCGCCGCGCCCTCTGGCAGATGGTACGCGAGCTGGCCAAGGGAGGGATGACGGTGCTCTGGAGTACCGCCTATCTCGATGAGGCGGAGCTGTGCGACCACGTGCTGCTGATGGCGGATGGCGAGGTGCGCACCAGCGGCACCCCGGCCGATCTGATGGGGGCCATGGCCAGCCGCTGCTGGCTGCTGGAGGCGGGGCAACTGGATGGCCGCGAGCGGCGCGCCCTGCTGCGCCGGGCACTGGCTCACCCGGCAGTGATGGATGGCGCGGTGGCGGGGGAGCGGGTTCGCCTGCTGCTGCACCCGGGCATGACGCCCCCGCCGCTCCCGGAGCTGCATCTCGCCAACGGCACCTTTCAACCGGCCCAGCCCCGGCTGGAGGATGCCTTTATCGACCTGCTCGGCGGCGGCCCCGGTGGGGAGTCGAGTCTGGCAGCCGGGATGCGGGAAGCCGAACTGCCGCAGGGGGTCTCCCCCGAGGCGGTGATCGAGGCGCGCCACCTCACCAAGCGGTTCGGCGATTTTGCCGCCACCGATGATGTCAGCTTTGCAGTGCGCCGCGGCGAGATCTTCGGCCTGCTCGGCCCCAACGGGGCGGGCAAGTCCACCACCTTCAAGATGGAGTGCGGCCTGCTGCGCCCGAGCGAGGGACAGGCGCTGGTGACCGGCATCGATCTGGCCCACAGCCCCTCGGCGGCGCGCCAGCGCCTCGGCTACATGGCGCAGAAGTTCTCCCTCTACAAGCAGCTTACCGTAGCGCAGAACCTCTCCTTTTTCGCCGGTATTTACGGCCTGTTCGGCCGCCACCAGCAGACGCGGATCGACGCCATGGTGACTGCCTTTTCCCTCGCCCCCTGGCTCGATCAAAAGGCGGAATCCCTGCCGCTCGGTCTGCGCCAGCGCTTATCGCTGGCCTGCGCCCTGCTGCACGAGCCGCCGCTGCTGTTCCTCGACGAGCCCACCTCCGGGGTCGATCCGGTGACCCGGCGCGAGTTCTGGTCGCACATCAACGCGCTGGCCGACCACGGCGTCACCGTGCTGGTCACCACCCATTTTATGGACGAGGCGGAGTATTGCGACCGCATCGCCCTCATCTATCGCGGCAAGCTGCTGGCGCTCGGCACCCCGGACGATCTCAAAGGGCTGGCCGCCAAAGAGGCGGCGACCTCTTTGCCAACCGGCTCCTTGCCGACCTGTTCTTTGCCAACAATGGAAGAGGCCTTTATCACCCTGGTCGAGCGGGCCAGCGAGGAGGACGCATGAGCATCAACCGTCGGCGACTGCTGGCCCTCTGCCGCAAGGAGACGCTGCAAATCGTCCGTGACCCGAGCAGCATCCTCATCGCCTTCATCATGCCGGTGGTGCTACTGGTGGTGATGGGTTACGCCATCAATCTGGATGTGGACCATCTGCGCCTCGGCATCTGGCGTACCGATAGCGGCGCCCCAGCGGTGCGGCTGGAGCAGGCCCTGCGCGGCTCTACCGCACTGGAGATCCACAGCGGCCCGAGCAAGGAGTCCCTGCTCGCCAGTCTGGCCCGTGGCGAGATCCGCGGCCTGCTGGTGATCGACGACGGTTTCTCCCGCGCGCTGGCCGGTCAGGGCAATGGCACGCCGCAGGCGCTGCTGCTCACCGACGGCTCCGAGCCCAACACCGCCAACTTCGTCACCAACTATGTGCAGGGGATCTGGCAGGGGTGGCTCGCTGGCGAGGGGGTCGCCATGCCGGTGTCGATAGAGAGCCGCGCCTGGTTCAATCCGGCGCTGGTGAGCCGCAACTTTCTGGTACCGGGCTCCATTGCGGTGGTGATGACCATCATAGGCGCCCTGCTCACCTCGCTGGTGGTGGCGCGGGAGTGGGAGCGCGGCACCATGGAGGCGCTGCTCGCCACCCCGGTCACCAAGGGGGAGCTGCTGCTCTCCAAACTGTTACCCTACTATGGCCTCGGCATCATCGCCATGCTGCTCTGCCTGCTCTTCTCGGTGGCGGTAATGGGCGTGCCATGGCGCGGCTCCCTGCTGCTGCTCTTTCTGGTCACCAGCGTCTTTCTCGGCAGCGCGCTCGGACTCGGGCTGTTCCTCTCCACCGTGATGCGCAGCCAGTTCAATGCCGCGCAGGCAGCGCTGATCGCCGCCTTTCTGCCCGCGGTGATGCTGTCGGGCTTCGTGTTCGAGATCGCCAGCATGCCGCCTTGGCTTCGGGCCATCACCCACCTCATTCCGGCCCGTTACTTCGCAAGCTCGCTGCAGACCCTCTATCAGGCGGGCAGCGTCTTCTCGATCCTGCTGGTCAACGGTTTCTGTCTGCTGCTGCTGGCCGGTTTCTGGCTGGCCCTGACCGCCCGCAAGACGCGGCGCACTCTGGAGTAACCCATGCTGATCCGACTCTGGTGGCTGATCCGAAAAGAGCTGCAGGCCCTGATGGGCAATACTCAGGGGCGCTTTCTGCTCATCATGCCGGTGCTGCTGCAGACCGCCCTCTTCCCGTTCGCCGCCACTCTGGAGGTGACCGGCAACACGCTGGCCATCTACAACCAGGATGGCGGTGCCCAGAGCCGCGAGCTGCTGGAGCGCCTCACCCATATGCCCGCCTTCACCACCATCATCCCGGTGCAAGGCGAGGCGGGCATGACCGAGGCCATCACCGGGCAGCAGGCACTGCTCGGGCTGATTATTCCAGGGGATTTCTCGCGTCGGCTGGCGCGGGGCGAACCGGCCAAGGTGCAGCTGATCATCGATGGCCGCCGCTCCAACGGTGGTCAGGTGGCGGCTGGCTACATCAGTCAGGTGATCGCCCGCTGGCAAAGTGAGGGCAAGGGGCAACCCGAGCTGGCGGTACGCAACCTCTACAACCCCAACGTCGAGTTCCACTGGCATATCCTGCCAGCGCTGGTGGCCATCATCACCACCACTGGCTGCCTGATTGTCACCGCCCTCTCGGTCGCACGGGAGCGAGAAGAGGGCACCTTCGATCAGCTGCTGGTCTCCCCCCTCACCGCGGGCTGGATCATGGCGGGCAAGGCGGTGCCCGGCATCATGGTGGCGGTGGGGCAAGGGTGCATAGTCGCGCTGGCCGCCCGTTTTGTCTTTCACCTCCCCTTTGCCGGCAGCCTCAGCCTGCTGATGGCGGGCATGGTCTGCTACGGGCTGGCACTGGCCGGGATCGGGCTCTTCATCTCGTCGTTCTGCTCGACCCAGCAGCAGGCCTTTCTCGGGGTCTTCTCCTTCACCGTCCCGGCGGTGATCCTCTCGGGCTACATCTCGCCGGTGGAGAACATGCCGCAGGTGTTCCAGTGGCTGGCGGCCATCGACCCCCTCACCCACTTCATCGTGCTGCTCAAGGGGGTCTTCCTCAAGGGGTTTGACTGGTCGGCCGCCTGGCCCCTGCTCTGGCCGCTGCTCGCCATCGCCGGCGTCACCCTGTCGCTGGCGCTCGCCATGTTCCGCCGCCATATCGCCTGACGCGCCACCTTGTTCAGCTGATGCCGGTCTCGCCCAGTGCGAGGCCGGCCATTTTCCGCCAGAAGTTTTCACTCCCCGGCCGTGGGTAAACCGGGCTTTCCCTCCACCATCCCTCACTCCAAGCCAGCGCAGAAATCATCAACTGGTATACCTATTTTTGTATATCTTTGAATTTTATCGAATTACCCCTGACGAGATATATAAATAGACACTTGATTTGCATCAATTGCCCGCCCCGACTGACTGGGTAGCCTAGCCCCAGAATGATGTTTTATTACTCCAAACTAGAGGCAATCATGAGCAAAGTCAGACTGGTCGTTGTGGGCAACGGCATGGTGGGGCACCGCTTCATCGAAGAGTTGATCGAGCGGGCCGAGCCGGGCCGCTACGAGATCACCGTCTTCGGTGCAGAACCCCGTCCCGCCTACGATCGCGTCCATCTCTCCTCCTACTTCTCCCATCACACCAGCGAAGATCTCTCCCTCGTCAAACCCGGCTTCTACGACAAGCACGGCATCCGCCTGCTGCTCGGCGAAGCGGTGAAAAAAATCGACAGGGCCAACCGCGAAGTGCACTCCAACAAGGGCACTGTGGTCGGGTACGACAAGCTGGTGCTGGCCACCGGCTCCTACCCCTGGGTGCCGCCCATTGCGGGCAGTCAGCACCACGAGTGCTTCGTCTACCGCACCATCGAGGATCTGAAAGCCATTCGCAGCGCCGCCAGGAGTGGCAAGAGCGGGGTGGTGATCGGGGGCGGCCTGCTTGGCCTCGAAGCGGCCGGTGCCCTCAAGGCGCTGGGTCTCGAGACCCACGTTGTGGAGTTTGCTCCGGTACTGATGGCCGAGCAGCTCGACGGTCAGGGCGGCCAGCTGCTGCGCCGCAAGATTGAATCCATGGGCGTGCAGGTGCACACCAGCAAGAGCACCAGCGAGATCCTGATGCATGGCGGTGAGCAGGCGAAACACCGCCTCGCCTTTGCCGATGGCAGCCAGCTGGAAGTGGATGTGGTGGTCTTCTCCACCGGCATTCGCCCGCAAGATACCCTCGGCCGTTACGGTGATCTCGCCATCGCCGAGCGCGGCGGCATCGTCATCGACGATCACTGCCTCACCTCAGACCCCGACATCTATGCCATCGGCGAGTGCGCCGCCTGGCAGGGCCGCTTCTTCGGGCTGGTAGCGCCGGGCTACAAGATGGCCCAGATCACCGTCGACCATCTGCAGGGCGGCGACAGCCGCTTCGAAGGGGCGGACATGAGCGCCAAGCTGAAACTGCTCGGCGTCTCCGTCGGCTCCATCGGCGATGCTCACGGCCGCACCCCGGGCAGCCACAGCTATGTGTTTCAGGACGATCAGGCTGGCGTCTACAAGAAGATCGTGGTGAGCGAAGACAACAGCCGATTGCTCGGCGCCGTGCTGGTGGGTGACGTGGAAGATTACGGCAACCTGCTGCAGATGATGCTCAACGCCCTGCCGCTGCCGAGCCACCCGGACACCCTGATCCTGCCCGCCTACGCCGGAGCCAAACCGACGCTGGGGGTGGATGCCCTGCCGGAAAGCGCCCAGATCTGCTCCTGCTTTGACGTCTCCAAAGGCGACATCGCTCAGGCGGTGGCCGAGGGTCACACCACCCTGGCCGCCATCAAGCAGCACACCAAGGCCGGAACCGGCTGCGGCGGCTGTGTGCCGCTCATCAGTCAGGTACTCAACGCCGAGCTGGTGAAGCAGGGCATCGAGGTCAACAACCACCTCTGCGCCCACTTCCCCCACTCCCGTCAGGAGCTGTTCCATCTGGTCAAGGTGGAGGGGATCAAGAGCTTCGACGAGCTGCTGGCCAAGCACGGTCAGGGCTATGGCTGTGAGGTGTGCAAACCGACCGTCGGCTCCATCCTCGCCTCCTGCTGGAACGAGCATGTGCTGAGCCCGCGCAACATCCCACTGCAGGACACCAACGACATCTTCCTCGGCAACATGCAAAAGGACGGCAGCTACTCCGTCATCCCGCGCATGGCCGGCGGTGAAGTGACCCCGGAAGGGCTGCTGGCGGTGGCCGAAGTGGCCCGCGACTACAAGCTCTACACCAAGATCACCGGCGCCCAGCGCATCGGCCTGTTCGGGGCTCAGAAGGATGACCTGCCCGCCATCTGGCGCAAGCTGCTGGCAGCCGGATTCGAGACAGGTCAGGCCTATGCCAAGGCGCTGCGTATGGCCAAGACCTGTGTCGGCAGCACCTGGTGCCGCTTCGGCGTGCAGGACAGCGTTGGCCTCGGGGTCTTCCTCGAGAACCGCTACAAGGGGATTCGCACCCCGCACAAGATGAAGTTCGGCGTCTCCGGCTGTACCCGCGAATGTGCGGAAGCCCAGGGCAAGGATGTCGGCATCATCGCCACCGATGCAGGCTGGAACCTCTATGTGGGCGGCAACGGCGGCATGAAACCGCGCCACGCCGATCTGCTGGCTTCTGACCTTGACCGCGAAACCCTCATCAAGCTGATCGACCGCTTTATGATGTTCTACGTCACCAGCGCCGACAAACTGCAGCGCACATCGGTCTGGCTCGGCAATCTGGAAGGGGGTGTCGACTACCTGCGCGAGGTGATCGTCGACGACAAGCTGGGGCTGGCCGAGACGCTGGAGCGCGATATCCAGACCCTCATCGACAGCTACGAGTGCGAATGGTCGCGCACCCTTAATGAAGAGGAGGCGCTCAAGCGCTTCAGCCACTTCATCAACAGCGACAAGCGTGACCCGGACGTCCAGTTCGTCAGCGAACGCGACCAGCACCGACCGGCGACCCCGGCCGAGCGCATCCCCGTCTACCAGATCGAAGTGGAAACCAAATGATGAAATTCGCCTGCCAACTCAACGACATCCTGCCGGGCACCGGCGTCTGCGCACTCATTGAGGGTCGCCAGATCGCCCTGTTCCGCCCGAGCGCGGCCGCCGAGGTGTTCGCCATCGACAACCGGGATCCCTTCTTCGCCGCCAACGTGCTGTCGCGGGGTTTGATCTGCGAACACGACGGCGAGCTCTGGGTCGCCAGCCCGCTCAAGAAGCAGCGCTTTCGTCTGAGCGATGGCCACTGTTTCGACAACCCCGCCATGTCGGTTCAAAGCTACCCCGTTGAAGTGCGCGACCAGCAGGTCTGGGTCGCTGTCTAAAGACAAATTCACTCTCTTTCGGGCTGCCTGTGGGCAGCCCTTTCAAGGACTCACAAGATGTACACGGAAACCATCAACAAGTGCGCCGCCAACGCGGCCCGCATCAACCGCTTCGAGCGCAGCGACAAGCTCGGCTTCTGGCTCAGCTCCGCCATGGCGGGGGCCTATGTGGGCCTCGGCATCATCCTGATCTTCACCCTCGGCAATCTGGTGGATCCCGCCATCCGGCCGCTGGTGATGGGGGCCACCTTCGGTATCGCCCTGACGCTGGTGATCATCGCCGGCTCCGAGCTGTTTACCGGCCACACCATGTTCCTCACCTTCGGGGTGAAGACGGGCAAAATCACCATGGCCGACCTGCTGCGTATCCTGCCGCAGACCTGGGCGGGCAACCTGATTGGCTCCGTTGTGGTGGCGCTCATCTACTCCTACGGCGGCAGCCTGCTGCCGGATGCGGGCAGTCTGGCCCACAAGGTGGCGCTGGCCAAGACCCAGGCTCCGGCCCTGACCCTGTTTATGAAGGGGATCCTCTGCAACTGGCTGGTCTGCCTCGCCATCTGGATGGCGCTGCGCACCGAAGGGGCCGCCCGCTTCATCGCCATCTGGTGGTGCCTGCTGGCCTTTATCGCCTCCGGCTACGAGCACTCCATCGCCAACATGACCCTGTTCGCCCTCTCCTGGTTTGGCGCCCACTCCGAGGCCTACACCCTGGGCGGCATCGGCCACAACCTGCTGTGGGTGACCCTGGGCAACACCGTCTCCGGCGTCCTCTTTATGGGCCTCGGCTACTGGTATGCCACCCCGAAAGCTGAACGCCCGGTTGCAGTGAGCGAGACCACCAGCACCGCCAACCAGACCCGAACCGCCTGATCCGGAGGCCCCATGGACTACTTGCCCATCTTTTGCCGACTCGACAACAAACCCGTGCTGCTGGTCGGCGGCGGCGAGGTAGCGGAGCGCAAGGCGCGCCTGCTACTGGATGCCGGTGCCCACCTCACAGTAGTCGCGCCCGAGCTCGACCCCGAGCTGGCGGAACTGGCTGCCAACGGGAGCATCGAGTGGCTGGCCGGTGAATTTGTGCCGGAACAACTGGCGGGCAAGTGGCTGGTGGTGGCCGCCACCGATCGGCGCGAGGTGAATGCGCTGGTCTACCAGAGCGCCAATCAGGCGCGGATCTTTGCCAACGTGGTGGATGACCCGAAACGCTCCAGCTTCATCATGCCGTCGATCATCGACCGCTCGCCGCTGATGGTGGCCATCTCCTCCGGCGGCAAGGCACCTGTTCTGGCCCGGCTGCTGCGGGAAAAACTGGAAGCCCTGCTGCCGCAACATCTGGGGGCCGTGGCGACCTTTGCCGGTAGCCTGCGGGAGCGGGTCAAGGCCCGCTTCGCCAGCATGGGGGAGCGGCGTCGCTTCTGGGAGCGGCTGCTCGGAGCGGATCGGCTCGGTCAAGCGCTGGCCCGCGGTGATAGTGCCTCTGCCCACCAATTGGCCGACAACCTGTTTGCCGACGGGAGCCAGACCGGAGGCGAGGTGGTACTGGTGGGAGCCGGCCCCGGCGATCCGGGTCTGCTCACCCTGCACGCCCTGCGCCAGATGCAGCAGGCGGACGTGGTGGTTTACGACCGGCTGGTCTCGGACGAAGTGATGGCGCTGGTGCGCCGCGACGCCAAACGCATCTTCGTCGGCAAGCAGGCGGGCAACCACTGCGTGCCGCAGGAGGGGATCAACCAGCTCTTGCTGGAGGAGGCGAAGAAGGGGCAACGGGTGGTGCGTCTCAAGGGGGGCGATCCCTTTATCTTCGGCCGTGGCGGCGAGGAGCTGGAGACGCTGGTCGGCACAGGCATCGGCTTTCAGGTGGTGCCCGGCATCACCGCGGCCAGCGGCTGCGCCGCCTACGCCGGCATTCCGCTCACCCACCGCGACCACGCCCAGAGCGTGCGTTTCGTCACCGCCCACGGCAAGGGTGGCGCCCGGGATCTCGACTGGCCGCTGCTGGCCAAAGACAAACAAACCCTAGTGTTCTACATGGGGCTATCGAGCTGCGCCACCATCCGCGAGCAGCTGCTGGCCCACGGCAAGGGGGGCGACACCCCGGTGGCGCTGATCGAGCGCGGCACCCAGCCCTGCCAGCGGGTCATTCGCGGCGCCCTTGATGAGCTGCCCGCGCTGGCGGTGGGGGTCGAGAGTCCTGCCCTCATCATGGTGGGCTCGGTGGTGACCCTGGCCGACCGGCTCGCCTGGTTTGGCGAGGCCCCGCAGCGCCAGCAAGCCCTCGCCTGAGGGATCCTCGGCAACTCGCCATGAGGCCACCAGCAGGTGGCCTCACTTTTACCTCCCTCTTCTCCCATCACGGTCATAACCTGTTGTTTTAAGTCTGGTATCCTATGGGCATTGAGCCCTTGGCTACCATCTCAGGAATTCATCCCATGTCTCTTCCCATCAAGAACAGCGCCCGGCAGCGCGCGGATGACAGATCCCGCATTCTCACCCTGCTGCTGCGCGATGATGCCCTCACCGACAGCCTGCTCGACCCGCAGGTGGTGCAGGATGCCGAGCAGCGCGATCAGACCAGCGAACTCACCACGCTGGTCAACGGGTTGCCCGCCGCCGACGTCGCCGATGCGCTGGAATCGCTGCCGCCCGATGAGCGTCATGCCCTGTGGGCGCTGGTGGAGGAGGAGAAACGCGGCCAGATCCTGGTCGAAGCGTCGGAGACGGTGTGGGACAGCCTCATCAGCGGGATGAGCGACAAGGAGCTGCTGCACGCCCTGCGCACCCTGGATATCGACGACCAGATCTATCTGGGCCAGTACCTGCCGCGCAACCTGATGGGGCGGCTGCTCACCTATATGGCCCCCGCCGACCGGGATCGGGTGCGGGAGGTGATCCGCTACGGCAAGCACACCGTCGGCGCCATGATGGACTTCGAGATCATCACCATCCGCCCCGAGGTGACGCTCGCCACGGTGCAGCGCTATCTGCGGCTGCGCGGCAAGATCCCCGCCAACACCGACAAGCTGTTCGTCATCGATCGGCGCAACCACCTGCTGGGGGAGCTGGCCCTCACCACTGTACTGCTGCACAAGCCCGCCACCTTGGTGAGCGACGTGATGGAGCGGGATCCGGTCACCTTCGATCCGGAGGATAACGACGAAGCGGCGGCCCGCACCTTCGAACGGGATGACCTGCTCTCCGCCGCCGTGGTGGATGGCAAGGGCAAGCTGATGGGCCGCCTCACCGTCGAAGAGGTGGTGGATCTGGTCTATGAGGAGAGCGACACCGACCTGCGCCGGATGGGGGGTATCAGCGAGGATGAAGACGTGTTCGCCCCGGTCTCCAAGGCGGTCAAGACCCGCTGGGCCTGGCTTGCCATCAACCTCTGCACCGCCTTTGTCGCCTCGCGGGTGATCGGCCTGTTCGAGCACACCATCTCCCAGCTGGTGGCACTGGCGGCCCTGATGCCCATCGTCGCCGGGATCGGCGGCAACACCGGTAACCAGACCATCACCATGATAGTGCGGGCGCTGGCGCTGCAGCACATTCAGGCAGGCAACCTCTCCTTCCTGCTGCTGCGGGAACTTGGCGTCGCCTTTATCAACGGGCTGGTGTGGGGCGGCACCATGGGCATCGCCACCTATCTGCTCTATCAGGATGCGGCGCTCGGCGCCGTGATGACCCTGGCCATGATGCTCAACCTGCTGGTGGCCGCCCTGATGGGGGTCATCATCCCCATGACCATGACCCGCCTCGGCCGCGACCCGGCAGTCGGTGCCAGCGTGATGATCACCGCCATCACCGACACAGGCGGCTTCTTTATCTTCCTCGGGCTGGCGACCCTGTTCCTGCTGTAAACCGTGCGTTGAAAACAACAAGGGAGCCACTGGCTCCCTTGTTGTTTCAGGCGTGTTTGCCCGCCCCTGCCGTTGGGCTGCTTACCGCTTGTCAGCGGTGATCAGCAGGCCATTGGTGTCGGGGAAGCCGATGACCAGCGCCTCTTTTTTGGCATCCGTGGTATAGGTGGTGACATAGGCGACGCTGTTATCCATCGCCCGGGCCAGAGCGGCATTCCAGAGGTTTTCGATCGGCGTGGCGGCAGCGGATTGCTTGAAGTTGCACTTGCCAAATCCGGTCATGGTCAGCTTGCTCAACCCGGCAGTGGCACTCCCCTCGCCCACCAGCGTACAACCTGCCGCCGGAAACTCGATCGCTACCGTCAGCTTGCCGCCGTTGTTGGTGGTATCCACCTTGCCCACCATGTCGCTGCTGAAGCCATCGCTGTCCGTGGCACTCCAGCTGGCCGTGGTCACCGCTTTGGTGGTCAGGGCCGTCACCGCCACATGACCGCTGAAACCGGAATAGATGGGGGAGTTGTCGGAGAACTTGGTGCCGGTCCGGGTGAAATCAAAAAACCAGCGCTTGATCTCCTTGCCCTGCAGATCGATGACCGGCTGATCCTGGAAGGTGATGAGGTTGTGGTCGTTGGTCACCGAGCTGAGCGCCGTGCTGGTGCCGAGCCGCTCGCTGTTGCGGATCAACTGCACCGGGTAGATCCCGTCTTTGTCGGCTTTCTGGTCAGCCTGACCCAGCCACTGGCTGTTGGTCTCGACCTTGCCCACCTGATGATCCACCCAGACACCCCAGTACTGCACGGTTTCACCCTTCGGGTAGACCAGCGCCAGACCATCCAGATCCTTGATCATGCGCGGCGTCGCCTTGTCACCGTCGCGGCTCATCAGATTCGCTTGGTAAAGACCCGCCTCCGGCAGAGCCAGAGGCACCCGCTTGGCGATGCTGTTGGCAGCTTTTTCGCTGTCACAGGCAGACAGGGCCGCAGCGCAGGCGATGGCCAGCAGCGCTTTGTTGTGCATTTTCATGAAGTTTTATTCCTTGCTGTCGCTTTGTAATTTTTTAGATGCAATCAATCGCCGCTGAATTTAAGGGAAAGGTCATCTATCAGTCGAATGGAGATCTGTAACCAACCATTACAGCCTCGCAGGAGCGGCAGACCGCTCCGCTTGCCCCGACCGCACAGCGGTGACGACAACAGGGTGACTAACAGTGAAATAGCATTGAGGGTGGCGGCCCTGAAGAAAGATAAAAAAAAAAGAGATTAAAATCAGAGCCATAACTCTATTAACAGGAAGGCAATTAACCCGAATTGCCAGCCGGCTCACAATAGGATTCTTTTGCTATCGATAGAATGCTCCACGCTGGCATACCCATAACAAGAGAATTCAACAATGAAAACCACCCTCAAACTGAGCGCGGTGGCAGTTATCTTTTTGCTGTCCGGCTGTGACGACAACAACTCTCAGGCCCCCGGTGATCTCACCCTGCGGCTGATCGAAACCTCTGATATCCACTCCAACCTGCTGAGCTACGACTACTACCAGAACAAGCCGGATGCCTCGCTGGGCTTTGCCCGCACCGCTGTGCTGATCCGCAAGGCCCGCGAAGAGAACGCCAACAACTTGCTGATCGACAACGGCGACCTGATCCAGGGCACCCCGCTGGCCGACTATATCCACGACCAGCAGGTCAAACAGCAGTGGCTGAGCAAGCAGACCCACCCCGCCATCAAGGCGCTCAACACCATGAGCTATGATGTCGGCAACCTGGGCAACCACGAATTCAACTTCGGTCTCGACTTCCTCTCAGAGACCCTGAAAGGGGCCAACTACCCCTACATCAACGCCAACGTCTTCCAGGCCGATGCCTTCAGCCGTGATGGCAAGGGCACCATCGACTGGAGCAAGCAGAAGTTCAAACCCTATGTGGTGCTGGATCGTCAGGTGAAGGATGCCAACGGCAATACCCAGACCATCAAGGTCGGTGTGCTGGGCCTGACCCCGCCCCAGATCACCCAGTGGGACAAGCGCAATCTGGAAGGCAAGGTGGTGGTGGCCGATATGGTCGAGACCGCCGAGCACTATGTACCCGAAATCCGCGCCAAGGGCGCAGACATCGTCGTGGTCGTGGCCCATACCGGCATCATAGGTGACCCGCGCGAACCCATGATGGAGAACGCCGCCCTGCCGCTGGCCAAGGTGAAGGGGGTCGATGCCCTGCTGCTGGGCCACGCCCACCGCACCTTCCCGGGTGACTACCCCAACATGACCGACGTGGACAACGAGAAAGGCACCCTGGCGGGCGTACCGACCGTGATGCCGGGCGTCTGGGGCAACCACCTCGGCATCATCGACCTGCATATGACCTGGAAAGAGGGTCGCTGGGAAGTGGCCTCCAGCCAGTCCCAGCTGCGCAAGATCGACAGCAGCGCCACCAGCACCGAAGATCAGGCGGTGGTCGATCAGGTCATTGCCGAGCACGAGCAGGCAAACCAGTGGCTGGACGAGCCCCTCAGCAAGATCACCAAGCCAATCCACAGCTTCTTCGCGCTGGTACAGGATGACCCCTCCATCCAGATCGTCAGTGACGCCCAGCTGTGGCATGCCAAGAAGCTGCAACAGGATGGTCAGCTCAAGGAGAAATGGCCCATCCTCTCCGCCGCCGCACCATTCCGCGGCGGTCGCAACGGCCCGACCGACTTCACCTATGTACCGGCTGGCAATATCTCCCTGCGCAACGTGGCCGACCTCTATGTCTACCCCAACACCCTGCAGGTAGTCGCCATCAATGGCGCGACCGTACAGGAGTGGCTGGAGAAGAGCGCCGTCCAGTTCAACAAGATCGATGCCGCCAGCACCGCCACCCAGTGGCTGGTGAACGAGAAGTACCGCACCTACAACTTCGACGTGATCGACGGGGTGAACTATCAGGTCGATGTGACCAAACCTGCCCGTTACGATGTGGATGGCAACAAGGTGAGCGACAGCTATCGCATCACCAACCTCACCTATCAGGGCAAGGCAATCGACCCGGCCCAGATGTTCTACGTTGTGACCAACAACTACCGCGCCAGCGGTGGTGGCAACTTCCCGGGCATCAACGCCAAGGTGATCGTCCATGAAGATCAGTTCGAAACCCGCGAAGTGCTCTCCGAATACCTCAAGGATCTGGCAGAGAAGAATCCGGCCGGTTTCGAGCCTCCAGCAGACAACAACTGGCAGCTGGCCCCCCTGCCCGCCAATCTGGATCTGCGCATCTACAGCTCGCCACGCAGCGAGGCGCAAGCCCTGACCGGTGGCAAGCTGAACTATGTGGAGACCCTGCCACCCACCGATGCCAAACACCCCGGCTTTGGCGTCTACAAGCTGGTGCTGGCACCCTGAACCTCAGGGTTAACCCGGCAATAACCTCTGCAACCCCCTCCTGATACGAGGGGGTTTTTGATGGTGCAGGCAGAGGGTCAGCTCTTGTACGCCAACCGCTCCCCGCAGCAACTCACGCAGCCCCTTTATCCCTTCACGCCATCGCCTCCCTCTATCACACCATCCAGAACCCGGCTGGTCTGCCCTATCCCGCCCATAAAAAAACAGGCCCACCGAAGTGGGCCTGTTGTTATCTGGGTGGTCGGGAATATCGCGCTTAAGAGCGCTACTCCCGCTCCTTCACATAAGGTGTACCAAGTGCCTTGGGGGCCACCGCACGGCCGATAAAACCGGCCAGCAGGAACACGGTCAGGATGTAGGGCAGAGCCTCAATGGCCTGCACCGGAATGGCGAAGCCACCGATGCTGACCCCTTGCAGGCGGATGGCGACCGCATCGAGGAAGCCGAACAGCAGGCAGGCGGCCATGGCATTCCAGGGACGCCACTTGCCGAACACCAGCGCCGCCAGCGCCATAAAGCCCTTGCCCGCACTCATGTTGGGGATGAACTGGGCCGTCTGGGCCACCGCCAGATAGGTGCCACCGATACCGGCCAGCAGGCCGCCAATGAGGAGCGCGGTGTAGCGCATCCGCACCACAGAGATACCGGCGGTATCGACCGCTGCGGGCGCCTCGCCCACCGCCCGCAGACGCAGACCGAAGCGGGTACGGAACATCACCCACCAGGCCAGCGGCACGCAGGCGAACGCCACGTACTCCAGCAGGGAGTGGCCGCTCAACAGCTCGCTGTAGAGCTGGCCGATCACCGGCACATCCCACAGCTCCTTGGCATAGGGCAGATCGATGGGGGCGAAACGGGCATCACCGGAAAGCGCCGGGGTCTGGCCACCCTGATCGAACCAGTAACGGCCCAGCGTCACGGTCAGACCGGCCGCCAGAATGTTGATGGCCATGCCGCTCACCACCTGATCACCGCGGTGGGTGATGGTGGCAAAGCCGTGCATCAGGGCAAACAGGATGGAGACACCCACCCCGGCCCCCAGACCTACCCAGGCAGAACCGGAGACCGCTGCCGCCGCACCACTGGCGAACGCTGCTGCCAGCAGTTTGCCTTCCAGCGCGATATTGACCACCCCGGAGCGCTCGCAAAACATGCCCGCCATGGCGGCGAGAATGAGGGGCGGCGCGGTACGAATGGTCGCATCCAGCATCAGGATCAGAATTTCAAACATGATCAGACTCCTTTAGCTTGCGCGGCTGAGCGGTTGGCAAACGCCAGATAGAGCTGCTCGATGCGCGGGCGCATCATGTGCTCAAGGGCGCCACAGAACAGGATCACCAGACCCTGCAACACCACCACGATGTTGCGGTCGACACCGAACTCGAAGCTGAGCTCGGCGCCCCCCTGATAGAGGAAGCCGAACAGCAGGCTGGCGATGATGACGCCCACCGGATGGTTGCGCCCCATCAGCGCCACCGCGATACCGGTGAAGCCGAACCCTTCCACGAAGTTGAGCTTGATCTGGTGCAGCTCACCCTGCAGCACGTTGAGGGCAAAGAAGCCCGACAGCATGCCGGAGATGACCATGGCCAGGATCACCACCTTGGGATAGGAGATACCGGCATAGGCGGAGGCGCTTTGGCTGGCGCCGACCGAACGGATCTCGTAACCCCAGCGGGTGTGCCAGATAAAGACCCACACCAGCGCCGCACAGATCAGCGCCCAGAAGAAGCTGATGTTAAGGGGGCTGTTGGGGATCTCCATCCCGAACAGGTTCGCCAGCCCGCTCATCTTGGGCAGCCAGCTTGCTTCGGCAAACACCTTGCTCTCGGTCGCCATCGAGCCGGGCGGCTTGAACACCTCCACCAGCAGATAGGCCATCAGCGAGGCGGCGATGAAGTTGAACATGATGGTGGTGATCACGATGTGACTGCCGCGCTTGGCTTGCAGCCAAGCCGGAATAAAGGCCCAGGCCGCACCGAACAGACCACCGGCAATGATGGAGAGCGGCAACAGCAGGGCAAACGGCAGCACATCGCCGAGCATCAGACAGACCAGACCGACACCGAGCCCCCCGATATAGGCCTGACCTTCACCACCGATGTTGAATAAACCGGCGTGGAAAGCGACCGCCACCGACAGACCGGTAAAGATAAAGCCGGTTGCGTAGTAGAGGGTGAAGCCGACCCCTTCACCGGTGCCGAACGCGCCGTACCACATAATCTTGGCGGCATCGACCGGGTTGATCTCGAGGTAGTAGAACAGGATGGCCGACACCAGGAAGGCCAGCAGGATGTTGACCGCAGACACGACGCCCACGGAGACCCAGGCAGGAATACGTACTTGGCTCATCAGTGGGCCTCCTTGGCAACTTCGTCCGGCACTATGTTCGCCATCATCAGGCCGATAGTGCGCTCGTCCGCTTTGGCGGCATCCAGCTCGCCAACGATGCGACCGTCGGCAATGACCAGAATGCGGTCAGAGAGACTCATGATCTCGTCCAGCTCCACCGAGACCAGCAGCACAGCCTTGCCCTTGTCGCGCATGGCGATGATCTGCTGGTGGATATACTCGATGGCACCGATATCGACCCCGCGGGTCGGCTGGCCAATCAACAGCACATCCGGGTCCTGCTCCACTTCACGGGCGATCACCAGCTTCTGCTGGTTGCCACCGGAGAAGTTGGCGGTCTTGTGGTCGGGATGAGGCGGGCGCACGTCCCACTTCTCCATCTTGGCCTGGCAATCCTGCTGGATCGCCTCCTTGTTCTGCAGCCACCCCTTGTTGTACTGCGGACGGCGGTGATAACCGAGGATAAAGGCCTCTTTCGCCTCGAAGCGGTTGATGAGACCCATCTTGTGGCGATCTTCCGGCACATGGCCGAGGCCGAAGTTGCGCACCATCTCGGGATCGGCCGCATGATCGGCGCTCACCTTGTGCACACCGCTGCGGCTGCTGATGGTAAAGCCGCCCTTGCTCGGCTTGATGATGCCGCCAAGCAGGCTGAGCAGCTCGGACTGGCCGTTGCCGGAGACCCCGGCAATGCCGACCACTTCACCGGCGCGCACCTCGAAGCTGACCGACTTGACCCGCTCCACCTTGCTGGCATCGAAGTAGCTGAGCCCCTCGACCTTCAGCTTGGCTTCGCCCGGCTGGGTCGGCCCCTTGTCGACCTTGAGGCGCACCTTGCGGCCCACCATCAGTTCGGCCAGCTGCTCCTTGTCGGTATCCTTGGTGGCAACGTGCGCCACCATCTCGCCGCGGCGCATGATGGAGACCTGATCCGTGATGGCCAGGATCTCGCGCAGCTTGTGAGTGATGAGGATGATGGTCGCCCCCTGATCCCGCAGCTTCTCCAGCACCTTGAACAGGTGATCCGCCTCTTGCGGGGTGAGAACCCCGGTCGGCTCGTCGAGGATCAGGATGCGGGCACCGCGATAGAGCGCCTTGAGAATTTCGACCCGCTGTTGCAGGCCCACCGGCAGATCTTCCACCTTCTCGTGCAGCGGCACTTCGAGACCATAGTCCCGCGCCAGCTCGCCGAGCAGCTTCTCTGCCGACGCCACGCTCTGCTGAAGGTGCCAGCCATTTTCAGCGCCGAGGATGACGTTTTCCAAAACCGTAAAGTTGTTCACCAGCATGAAGTGCTGGTGCACCATGCCCACGCCTGCGGCAATCGCATCTTGTGAACCGTGGGGTTTGAAAGGATTCCCGTCGATGAACATCTCGCCTTTATCGGCATGGTAGAAGCCGTAAATGATGCTCATCAGGGTGGATTTACCGGCGCCGTTTTCGCCAACGATGCCGTGAATACTGCCTTTCCGAACCTTAAGGTCGATCAGCTTGTTGGCGTACACTTCGCCGAACCGCTTATCGATACCTCTTAATTCGATGGCATAGCGATCTGTCTGGTCCATGATGCAGCCCTGCGTTTCATGAAATAAGACTGTAAAAACCGGCCCGTGCGGGCCGGTCGGTGCGTTGAGAGTCGTAGCAGCAACTATCTAATTAGTATTTGCAGGTATTGTCGCTCATGTAGTCATGAACCTTGACCTTGCCTGAAATAATCTCGGCCTTGATGGCATCCACCTTGGCTTTCATCTCCGGAGTGATCAGCTTCTCGTTGTCCTTGTCGAGCGCCCAATCCACACCGCCTTCGGCCAGACCCAGGTTCTTGATACCCGGTTTCCACTGGCCTTTGGCCGCGTCATCCCAGGTTTGGTACGCAGCCAGACCCACAGACTTGACCATGGAGGTCAGCATGGTGCCCGGTTGCAGGTGGTTCTGGTTGGAGTCTACGCCGATGGCAAACTTGCCGCTGTCCTTGGCTGCCTGATAGACACCGATACCGGTACCGCCGGCTGCGGCGTAAACCACGTCAGCACCTTTGGCGAACTGGGACTTGGCCAGCTCGGCACCTTTGGCCGGGTCAGCAAACGCGGCCGGGGTGGAGCCCGCCATGTTCTGGAACACTTCGATCTTCGGATTGACGTACTTGGCGCCCTGCTCGTAGCCGCACTGGAATTTGCGGATCAGCGGGATATCCATGCCGCCCACGAAGCCGACCTTGCCGCTCTTGGAAGCGATGGCAGCCAGCGCGCCCACCAGGAAGGAACCTTCATGCTCCTTGAAGATGACGGACTGGACGTTCGGCTTGTCGACCACCATGTCGATGATGGTGAACTGGGTTTTCGGGAATTCGGTCGCTACTTTCTCGACGGCAGAGCCCATGTTGAAACCGACCGCCACGATCGGGCCGTTGCCACGGCTGGCCAGACGACGCAGACCCTGCTCGCGCTGGGCTTCGTTCTGGGGTTCAAACTCTTTGACCTTGACGCCCTTGTCCTTGTTGTAGAGCTCGACGCCGTTACGGAACACGGCTTCGTTGAATGATTTGTCATACTTGCCCGCGGTGTCATAAATGACGGCTGGCTCGGAAGCAGCCTGAGCAGAGAGAGCAGCGAGAGTGAGGGAGGCCACGGTGGCCAGTTTGAGCACTTTAGTCACGATCGTATCCTTGATTGTTATTAAGTGAGGGAACTTGCTTGCCCGCCGAAGCGGGTCATCTAGCACGCAGGGTTACTCTAAGTCAGCCCCGGTGCGGGTCAAGCAAATGATAAGGGAAAAACGTTTGCGTTAACGGTTTGAATTATAAGCAAATAACCTTATAAGCAGTTGTTTTTTAGCTACTTTTCAGTTGTTTATGCTGACAATGCAGAGACCCAAACGACATTTCTCTTATTGTTCAATTGGTTACTCTAAACCGTTTTCCCCGGTTGGGCATCCGCCCCACCCATCGCCCCGTGATCCGGCTCGCAAAATAACCGCGCGGCGCGCTATCCGGCCGCTGGCTACAGCTGGAAACCATCCCCTCTCCGCAACCATTTTGCCGACCAGAAACCGCCGCAGCCGCCCTGCCCGACTCCCCTCACCTGCCCGCCGTGCGGAGTTTGCAGTTGGTCTGACGGGGGGATGGCCGTATAATCGCCGCCTGTATAAATAAACAGGAGTGGTGATGGACGTTTCAACCCTGCTCGACGGGCTCAACGACAAGCAAAGAGATGCCGTTGCGGCGCCCCGCAGCAACCTGCTGGTGCTGGCCGGTGCCGGTTCGGGCAAGACCCGGGTACTGGTGCACCGTATCGCCTGGCTGATGCAGGTGGAACGCTGTTCACCCTTCTCCATCATCGCGGTCACCTTTACCAACAAAGCGGCGGCCGAGATGCGCGGCCGGGTCGAGAAGGTGATCGGCGACGGCGTGCGCGGCATGTGGATCGGCACCTTCCACGGCATCGCCCACCGTTTGCTGCGGGCCCACCATCTGGATGCCGGCTTGCCGCAGGATTTCCAGATCCTCGACTCCGACGACCAGTACCGCCTCATTCGCCGGGTGCTCAAGGCGCTCAATCTGGACGAGAAGCACTGGGCCCCGCGCGCCGTGATGGGCTACATCAACGGCAAGAAGGACGAGGGGCTGCGCCCCGGCGACATCGACCTCTACGGCGACCCCGTCACCCGCACCTATCAGCAGATCTACAAGACCTATCAGGAGACCTGCGATCGCTCCGGGCTGGTGGACTTCGCCGAGCTGCTGCTGCGCGCCCACGAGCTGTGGCTCAACAAGCCGCACATCCTCGAGCACTACCGCGACCGCTTCCAGAACATCCTGGTGGACGAGTTTCAGGATACCAACGGCATCCAGTACGCCTGGCTGCGGATGCTGGCGGGCAACAGCGGCAAGGTGATGATCGTCGGCGACGATGACCAGTCCATCTACGGCTGGCGCGGCGCCAAGATCGAGAACATCCAGCGCTTCCTGACCGACTATCAGGGCGCCGAGACCATCCGCCTCGAGCAGAACTACCGCTCCACCGCCAATATCCTCAAAGCCGCCAACAGCGTCATCGCCAACAACGCCGAGCGCCTTGGCAAGGAGCTGTGGACCGAAGGGGCCGAGGGCGAGCCGATCTCGCTCTACGCCGCCTTCAACGAGGTGGACGAAGCGCGCTTCGTGGTCGGTCGCCTCAAGGATTGGAAGGAAAAGGGCGGCCTCCTGGCTGACTGCGCCATCCTCTATCGCTCCAACGCCCAGTCGCGGGTGCTGGAAGAGGCGCTGATGCAGGACGCCATGCCCTACCGCATCTACGGTGGCCTGCGCTTCTTCGAGCGGCAAGAGATCAAGGACGCCATGGCCTACCTGCGGCTTATCAACAACCGTGGCGACGACGCCAGCTTCGAGCGCGTGGTCAACACCCCGACCCGCGGCATCGGCGATCGCACCCTCGAGATCCTGCGCGGCAACGCCCGCGATCAGGGGCTCAACCTCTGGCAATCGGCCAAGGCGCTGCTCAATGACAAGGTGCTGACCGGTCGCGCCGGTAACGCGGTGCGCGGCTTTGTCGAGCTGATCGACGCGCTGGAGGAGCAGGTTTCCATGCTGCCGCTGCACCAGCAGGCGGATATCGCCATCCAGAACTCCGGCCTCAAGGCGATGTATCTGGCGGAAAAGGGCGAGAAATCCCAGGCGCGGGTAGAGAACCTGGACGAACTGGTCACCGCCTGCCGCCAGTACCAGCGCCCGGACGAGCTGGAGGATATGAGCGATCTCTCCGCCTTCCTCGCCCACGCGGCGCTGGAATCCGGCGAGAATCAGGCGGACGAATATGCCGACGCGGTGCAGCTGATGACATTGCACAGCGCCAAGGGGCTGGAGTTCCCGCTGGTGCTGCTGGTCGGCGTCGAGGAAGGGATGTTCCCCAGCCAACAATCGACCGAGGAGTCGGGCCGGCTGGAAGAGGAGCGCCGCCTCTGTTACGTCGGCATGACCCGCGCCATGGAGAAGCTCTACATCTGTTATGCCGAGAGCCGCCGCATCTACGGCCGCGAGATGTTCCACAAGCCGAGCCGCTTTATCCGCGAGATGCCCGCCGAGTGTCTGGAAGAGATCCGGCTGCGCACTCAGGTCAGCCGCCCCACCCAGTACGGCCGCTTTAGCCAGAACGAGGTGCAGCAGAGCTTCGACGCCAGCGGCATCAAGCTCGGCCAGCGGGTGCTCCATCCGAAATTCGGCGAAGGGGTGGTACTCAACTTCGAAGGAGTCGGCCAGCAGAGCCGGGTGCAGATCCAGTTCGACGACGTTGGCGCCAAGTGGCTGGTGACGGCGTATGCCAGACTGGAAGCTATTTGATTATTAACTTAACCAACCCGGCATTAAGCCGGGCTGGTTTGTATATCCGTTATAGCGACATATTTAATAACACGATCGTCTGAATACGCTTCGCCATTCGAACCTACGAATATTTAAACTTTCATTTCCATGGAACAGATAATGAATAGTGATTTACGTTTTGAACGCTGGCTTAAAGTATCAATTGGATTGATGAGATTTGAGCCTTTTTTAATGAGCCTTGTGCAAAATCTTGGAGAGATGGATGCAAACCTATGTGAGATAGATTTTGACTTGGTTCAGAAATACAAGAATGGTGGTGATGCCAATAACGATTATAACTTGATACAACGCCATCTTACACATTCTTATTTGTGGATTTTAGGTGCATATGAGGTTGTGCGAACACTTACTCAGTTCCTTAAAGAACAAAGAAGTGACGATTCAATTGTAGTATTGCATCGATTCCAGGCCGTAAGAACCCGATTCGCTCGTTTGCGGATACCACTGGCGAAACTGGAACCCGCTAGAGACCACAAGAAAACAGACTTCCAGATAGCGTATCCAGGTTTTGATTATGATGTCGGTATAGCTTGGAAAGTTAATGAAGATATGGTGATTTCTCGACAAGAACTTTCTGATTTATTTTTAGATGCGTTGGAATTCATGCGTACCTTAAAGATAAATAGGTCTGTAGGTTCGATTAGCGAAGCGTGATCGGACGTTAGCGTAATATGACTCGTATTCTGATATTCGAGGATATGGGCATAACCTCTATTATTTACTGAGCCTATCATTGAGGCTTGGCAAATAAACTCTAATTTTCGCCATTGTGTTTCATGGTGTTTTTTATCACTGTTTTTATCTTTTCTGCTGAAATATACGGCCAATTTTGACGATGAAAAAATACACCAGAAAAAGCGAAAATAATTGTATATAGCAACCATATTAGCTCTTGGAAATTCGTGTCTGAAATGAACACACCTAATAACCCAGTAAATAATAGAGAGAGCACCGCTAACATTTCACAGAGATGTCCGAGTAGTGTAAATAATTTTTTCTCAAGAACATCTCGCTTCGTAAAGTCTCTGATAGAGTCATCTTCGCCCATAAATTTCATAGCACTATTTAATCTTTCCCACGTATTTATTTTAGGGTTCATGCTATGCAGTTCAATTAAAACTTTTCTTCTTGCTTCACTCGTATATATGCCTGTTGCCAATTTAAAATCATAGGCTTCGATTTTTTCTTTCAATGGCATATATGAATCATCATTCTCACTTTTATCATTCAATCGTTCAACCAATTCAACAATATTTCTCTTCCTCATCATTTCATATGTATGAGCTAATTCTGAAAGATTTAAATTGCTTATTGTTTTAAATAGCACTACTGCGAAAACAAAAATTATTAAGATGCCTATTGGCAAGTCACCGCCATTGTTAAGACCTAAGGAGTTCGTACTCAAAGAGTAAATAAGATCAGGGTAGTTTATTTTATCAGACATAATATTCTCCCTATAAAAATTTGAGAAAATTCAATTTATCATCCCAGTTCTTTTCAAGAAGAACGGGTTTGATTAGCAAAGCCCATTGAAATGAACGCGTAAAGAAGGCAGGTTGAATAAGGCCAATCGGCCAACTACATGACGACTCAACAGGTCAATTTGCCCCACCAGTAACCTGTTGTTGCGCCGCTCCAGCAGATTGACACGCCGAGCCATCATTCCCTCCCCTCGCTATACGAACCGATGGACCCTATAACGCCATAGCTAAGTTTCAGAATTTCCGTATCGAAACACCAATAAATGCGTCGTAAGGTACGTTTTGTTGTTCCGAATTACGTGCCAGCCCCCTTCTGTGCTAAAGCTTTGAGTGACTCAGCAACTGCGATGCCTCCTGCTTCAGCAAATGCGCTAGCCAAATCTGGGCATGTTCTAGCAAGAACTTTGAGCAGCTCCGCCATATCTTCGTTACCCACGCTGAGCAGAATATCAGTATCTCCGCCACCCTTTGATGGAATGGAAAAACGGAAGCGTAGGCCTTTATTGTCTGTGTAGGCTGAAATTTTCTCTGTATTACCAGACCACGTTGATGATGTTTTTCCACCACGACGAACTAAAGAATTATTCAGTTTCATTTGATCTCTGTTCTCCGATTATTCGATTACGTCCAGCTCTTTAGGTGAAAGCCTCTGGTCACTTGACCAACTTGCTCTCCATCACCCCTTGCTTGCCCTCCTCTTCGCTGACCTGACTCAGCTTGGAGCGGGCCATCAGCAGGCCCATCTTGACCTCCTGCCAGACGTAGTAGTTTTTACCCGCCTCGGTGCTGAGGGTCAGGGTGGCATCGTTCTCCGACTTGGAGGTGATGGTGTGGCTGCCCGGTGTCACCTGCTTGAGGATGTAGGTGTGGGCCACGGTATCACCGACCGCCATACCATCCACCAGCAGCGGCATTTTGACGGCCGCCCCGAAGGTCTCGTTGCGATAGATATAGAGGTTGGCCGCATCCTTGGGCGCCACAAACTGCTTGGCCTGCGCGTCTGCGGTGGCATCGGCCATGGGTACGGAAGCACAACCGGAAAGCAGCGCCGCCGACAGCAGGGCGGCACTCATCATTATTTGCCTGAACATAGTCGTTATTTTTTAGTGAGTTAACGGAGTTTAAAGGTTCGCATGAGCCTGCTCTGGCTGACAATCGCTCAAATCGAGCGGGATGTGACCCGGTTCAATTTTTCGGCATTTGGTGGGATGAAGGGGGAAATCAGAAACCCGGCCGCCAGATGGGACGCGGCGGCCGGGTGAATTGTAAAGAGTAGGGTGACAGGGAAAGGGATCAGCCTAGTCTAATCAACTCGATGGGGGCGTAGCGTTCCCCGGAGTTTGCCAGCAGCACGCACTTCTCATGCTCCGCCTGATAGGGAGTCATGTTGTCGGTGTGGGCCTCTTTCAGAAAATCGACTGCGCCAGTGGCGGCAATCATGACGCGCTGACCCAGGTTCAGCACATTGCGGTTACGGTCATAGATCTTCATTTCATTCTCCTTTTCTTGTGTCCTGGCGAATGCGCAGGCGTCTGTCCAGGACAACGGCATTCAGCCTACGCCCCTGAAAAAAGGTGATTTATGTCACAGATCAAAAAAGGGGCGATAAGGGACTCGCAGGTTCAAAACGCGAGCATGGCCCCTTGGCCAGCGGTTGTCGCGCGAAGTAGTGCTACCCTGCCATTTTCATCGTGGCAGGCTCGAACCCGGCAGCGGTTGGGGTATATTGGTGGCCGATTAGCCAGTCTCATTCACCGTGGCCGCGCACGCGGGCCGCAGTTTCAACAAGATGGAGAGTGCTCATGAATCGCGATATCACCGCCCAGTTCATCAAGATGCTGACCAATCTGGATCACTGTCTGGCCAAGGCCGAGGCCCACGCCGCGGCGAAGCAGTTCAACGTGGATAACTTCTTCGGCGATCGGCTGATCGTCGATATGCTGCCCTTCAGCAAGCAGGTGCTGATCTGCTGCGATTCGGCCCGTGCCGTGGTCGCCACTGCCAGCCACAGCGAGCTGCCAGCCATGGGCGATGACCCCAAGACCATGGCGGATCTGCGCGCCCATATCGGCAAGACCATCACCTATCTGCAAGGCAAGCTGGACGCGGACTACAGCCAGTACGCCAGCGGCCGTTACGTGCCCCACTGGGCGGGCGGCAAGGGGATGGATGGCCATACCTGCGTCCATGAGTACGGCATTCCCAACTTCTACTTCCACCTCACCATGGCCTACGCCCTGCTGCGCCGTGCCGGGGTCGATCTCGGCAAGCGCGACTATCTGGGCGGGCTCAACCTGCAATAAGCGCTGCACGCCACAGGCGGCAAACAGATAGCAAAAGCCTGCCACGCGGCAGGCTTTTTTATATCGGATGGCACTGGGCTGGTGCGCAGAAGGGCTGCGCCCTAGAAGGGGCCGTTGCGCTCGCGCAGCTTGTCGGGCAGGCCGTCGTGATCCCCCAGCTCGCGCTCGGGCACGTCATCCCAGTGCAGCTTGCCGAGGGTGATATTTCGCTCGGGATGCACGGCGTAGTGGATGCGGTTGTCCTCCCGATCGGTATCGCCGATGCAGAGCAGCCGGACAGTCTCTTCGGTGTTGTTGATAAAGGCGTGGGCCAGCCCATCACCAGCCTTGAAGCCCACCGAATCCCCCGGTTGCAGCCGATAGAGGACGCCATCGAGCCAGACATCCGGCGTCCCTTCCAGCACGTGAACAAACTCGTCTTCGGTCTTTTCGGCATGGGGCCAACTGGTGCGATGGCCGGGTTCGACGATCTCGTGGTGAATGCCGATGCGGCTAAAGCCGAAGTGTTTGCCGAGGGCGCAGCCGCGAGAAAGGGGCTCCTGACTGCCGGAGTAGTAGCGCGGCGTCTGCTCTTGCAGCTCGCGCCAGTGTTTGATGCAGGGGTGGCGATTCATAGCGGTTCCTTTTCCATGAGGATGCAGTCACGGGAAGGGTCATCCTGACTGTCAGAATGCGGGGAGAAAAGCAGAAATTTTCTGGTCAGATGAGCCCCTCTGACGAGGGGCTCAACAAGCAGGAATTACTTGGCCTTGACGCAAGGCAAGGGAGGAAGCTCGCCCTGTGCAGCCGTGCGGGTCATCTGGTAGTTGCCGGCAAGATCCCGATAGACACGGGTGTTCCACACCTCTCCGTTGTCGAGCTGGAACTCGATGTCGTAGTTGACCCCGGAGACCACCTGGCTGCGCACCTCGCGGATGCTCTGCAGTTTGGCGGCCGTGTTCATGCGAGCCAGCACGCTGGCCAGCGCAGCCTCCCCTTCCGCATTGGGCAACGGCTGACTCTGCCAGCCACCCGCCATCGGTGCACACTCCGGCGTGGGTGACGAGGTGCTGCAGGCACTCAACAGGCCAGCAACAAGGATGGGTAACAACACGCGTTTCATATCATTTTCTCCTGCCTGCAAAATGACCACCTTATCAACATCTTGCCATTATTGCAGCCCAAAAGGCTCCCGCTGCGCCCCGCTTGGACGCGCCAGTCGATCAGCGCCCCAGATTGTCCGCCAGCTGTTTGGCGCGGCTGGCCGCCCACTGGTCGATCATCTTCTCCATCTCCTCAGCGGTGATGGGCTCATCCTTGTGGGTAGTATCCGTGCTCTCACGGGCATCCATCACCCGCACCAGCAGCTTGCCGCTCTGGGAGTCGAGCAGCTGGGCCATGCTGCCCACCTTGAGCAGGTAGGGCTCCTTGCCGATCACTTCGCGGGTGACGTTGATGGCGATCTTGGCCGGCAGCAGATCCCGCAGCTTGGGGTCGGGGCGGGTCAGGTCGAAGTTGGTGACGGCGGCCTGGATCCGCATGACTTTCGGGCCGGGGGCGGTGGCGATCTTGACGCCCTGCTTGATCAGCTCGCTCTGGAACTTGTCGTGGTAGTAGCGACCAATCTGGTTCTGTTCGTTGGCGGTCAGCAGATACCACTGGCCGTTCTCCTGACGAATAAACTGCAGCGGATCGAGCAGCACCTCATTGTATTGGCGCAGGTCAACGCCCGGCTCCTTGTAGACGCGCTGATTGGGGTTGCTCTCGCTCTGCTGGAAGGCTGTCAGCGGGATCGCCTGCAAGCTGTGGGATACCTGATTCTTGACGGCGCAGCCACCCAGCAGAGCCGCAGCCACGGCAACCATCACGACCTTTTTCATATTTGCTCCTGCATTTTACTGTTTGTTTTTGCTGTGGATTTCGCACCACATGGCTGGAGAACCCGTGCCGGATGCCGCCAATGTCACAGAGAAATAACCTATTCATCACCTTCCCACAAGGGACAGATCAGGATTGTTCAGCTCACATCCAAGTTGTCACAATTGAGGCACTTTTGTACAGGGTCAGCCAGGGTACGAACGGCAATCTGGCGAGGGTTCGGTTGTTTAATCCGGCTAAATGGGGCTGCGGTAAGCGCACTGTTTTTTCAAACGATGCAGGCCAGCGAGCGGCGTGAATTGAACGGGGGTATGCCCTGAAACGCGCGATGACCGATCATCAGCCATCTTGCGCAAACTTGCCTGCCGCCGAAGAAGCGGCAGGCTCATTCATCAGTTATCGAGATCCCAGGGGCACTGCTTGACCAGCCCCTCTTTGCCGCTGGCGACGATCGCCTGCTGCACCATCCGTTTGTAGCGATTCTTGATATGGGCGGGCAACGCGGGCACCAACAGTCGCTCGTCAAACTCCGGCAGCGGGCGATCCGGCAGCACCGCCTGCTCCTGCGGGCTGAGGGGCGGCCGGGAGGCAATATTGCTGGCCGAGATGGTGGGCGTGCCCACCAGCATCTGGCGTTGCAGCGGCGCGCTCAGCAGAAAATCCACCAGCAGGTAGGCCGCCTTGAGCCGTGCAGGCTCATCCCCGACATGGCGGGCGATGGAGATCGCATCGAGGGCATAGATGGCCCCCTCCTGCACCATGGCGATCCGCCACTGCTGCTCGTTCTGCTTGTTGCACTCCACCAGCTCCAGCCCCCAGGTGGTGGCAAAGGTCTGCTGGCGCAGATCCTCACAGCGGTTGGCCTGATTGAACCAGAAGCCGCGACTGGCTCGCAGCCGCTGCGAGAGCTGCTGCTCCACCTCTTGCTGCAAGGTCTTGTCGGCCAGCATCTCGCCGCTGGCAAACAGGGCGGGCGACTTGCCAAGGGAGAGCAGCACCGAAAAGAGCAGCGGCTCGAACTGGTCGCAGAACTCGGCAAACTGGCCCGGCGGCGAGCTGTTGGCGAGTACCTGCCAACTGGTTGGCGCTTGCGGCACCTGCTTGCTGTCATAGGCGAGGCTGAACATGGCGTAGGAGAAGGGTACCGAGTAGTTGCGCTCCCCCTGCTTGTCATACTCGGTGTTCTTGAGGGCGGGCTTCACCTCGGGGTAGTGCTGCAGACGACTGAAATCGATGGGGAGCAGCAGCTTGAACAGCGGCTGGTGATGGGCCTTGTAGAAGTAGCTGGTCGGCAGCACCACATCGGCGCTGCGGGTGCGCAGGGCGCGGTAGACGCTGTCGAAATCGGTCAACAGCGGCTCGATCCGGCTGACCGTCGCCTCCACCCCATGGGTTTTGGCGTAGTCGGCAAACTGTTGTTCATAACCCGCAGGCAGATAGCCCCACTCCAGCAATTTGAGCTGAACCGGGGCCGCCAGCGCCGGGGTCATCCCCAACAACCAGCAAAGAGGCAGTAGACGCATGGCCGGGTACTCCTGACAGGTAAACCTTGTTGGAGTATAGGCCCATGCGCCCACCCGTCAGACCATCAGCTCGGCGCCCATGCTCGCCAGAATGGATAGGCTGACCACCGCAAACAGCACGCCGGTCACCAGATTGAGCGGCCGCTGCACCCGCAGCAGCAGGCGCTGGGCGCGATCGGTGGAGAGGCTCCACGCCAGCAACCCGAACCAGCAGAGGGAGATGATGAAGAGCTCGCCCACCAGCAGGCTGCGGGTCATCCCATCCACCTCTGGCGTCACCATGGCGGCCAGCAGACCGATAAAGAACACCAGCGCCTTGGGGTTGAGCAGATTGGTGGCAAGGCCAGTGCGCACGCCCCTGCCCCAGCCGCGCAGCTCGTTGGCGGCACTGGCCATCACGGAACTGCTCTGCTGGCGAGCCGCCATCAGGGCGCCCCACCCCAGCCAGCCCAGATAGAGAGCGCCGCAGCACTTGATCACCATAAACAGCAGCGGGTGACTGGCGATCAGCATGCTGATCCCGGTCAGGCTCAGGGTGGCGTGCACCATGATCGCCAGCGAGATGCCCAGCGCCGCGCCAAGGGCGGTCGGCCGGTGCAGGCTGGTGCGCAGGATCAGGGCGAAATCGGGGCCGGGGCTGGCCAGTGCAATCAGGTGCATCAGGCCGAGGGTAACGAACAGACTGGTCAGCATAACAACTCTCGCTTTAACGACGGAGAGCCAGCATGGCGGATCAGCGGGGGGCGCGGCTTGTAAAAGATTGCATCTGGGCACGAAATTCGGCGGGTGTCAGACCGAATGCCTGGCGAAAGCCGTGGTGGAAGTGACTCTGATCGAAGAAGCCGACCGCCAACGCCACCTCGCTCACCGCCATGCCGCTCGCCAGCAGCCGTTTGCCCTGCTCCAGCCGCAGCCGTTTCAGCCAGGCATAGGGGGTCATGCCGCTACGCTTCTTGAACTGGCGCAGGAAGGCGAAACGATCGAGCCCGAGCAGCCCCGCCAGCTCTTCCAGCGAGTGGGGCTCGTCGAGGGCGGCCATCAGGTAGTCGCGCAGGAATCGCAGTTGGGGATCCGCCAGCTGGTGTACCTCGGGGGCCAGATGCAGCAGCTCCCCCAGCAGGGCAAGCAGCTGGCTCTCGATCAGCAGGCCATCGGCCTTGGGGTTGTCGAGATAGCCGTGCAGCTGGGCAAAGCCCTGATAGAGGTCGGGGCGGCTCTGCAATCCCTTGTCGAAGAAGGGTTCCGGCTGCTCCGGCAGCCAGAGCGCCAGCTGCTGCGGATCGATGGCGAAGACCCTCACCTCATACCCTTCCGGCAACAGGCTGAGGCCGTCGTGCACCTCGTCCGGGTTGACGGTAGAGAGCACCCCGCGCACCAGATGGTGGCTGTTTCCCTTGTGGATAAACTTCTGGCCACCCCGCTGCACCAGCCCGATATGGTAGTCGAGATGGACATGGCGGCCATAGCTGAACGCCCTGTGGTGGGAGTGTGACAGCTCGACCCCCGGTAGGTGCGGGGATTGCCAGTAGCGGATGAGGGAATCGGTGGTATTCATGGGTTATAGATACACCAGAAGCGGGCCTTGGACTTGTAGATTATTGCATTCCGGCTATGCCCTTGCAGCTGGTGCAATGGCCACCAAAGCAGGTCGGCTACGCCACCAGCGATAACCGGCAACCACAACCCGCTTATTGAGCTACGGAAAAAGCAAAGGGAGGCATTACGCCTCCCTTCGACTGATCACACAACCCAGTTACTTGGGTTGCAGCTTCATCTCCTGCAAATACTCCTGCACCTGCTGCTTGTAGTCCGCCTGATAGGAGAACTTGGTGCTGTCGCTCGCCGCAATCAGGTTCACCGCTGTACAAAACAGGGTGGCAGCCAGCAACCCCTTGCCAACCCACTGAGGATGGTTGCGGCTCCAGCTAACCAGCAACAGCAGGATCGGGAACAGGGCATAGGGGAAGATCAGCATCAGGTGCCAATAGTTGAAGATGATGGGCGAGAGCGCCGCACTCACCAGCACAGCCAATACGGCCGCCAGCGCATAGAGGCCGAGCCAGCTCGTGCCGTCCACTGATGCACGGTCGCTGCGCAGCAGACGCGGCTTGAGATCCCGCCACAGTTGCCAGTTGGCCTTGGCCGCCAGCAGCACGGTGGCAGAGCCCACCCCGTAGATCATCACCCGCCACAGCCAGACTGCTGTCATCTGCAAATATTCATGACCCGCCAGCCAGATGAACTGAGTGTCGTTGACCAGCTTGCTGGCAAACAGCCAGGAGCCGTAACGCAGCCAGTAGATCACCGATTTCAGCACCGGATAGACATGCACCAGCCCCCATCCGATATAGCGCTGACGCGCTTCGGGATCGACGTTCTGGGTGATATGGCTGTTGCTCATCACTTCCATGGCGTAAGGGATCAGAGATGCACCGATCAGCAGGGCTGCGACCACCACCCCGCTCCAGCTCACCTTGAGGATTCGGCGCCAGAAGAGGTAGGTGGAGATCACAGCCAGCAACGGCCAGGAGTAGTGCAACTGCATCGCCATACCGATAGCCAGCAGATGAACAATCATGTGCCAGAAGGAGGCTCGCTCGCGCATATGCCAGGCCGACCAGCAGTGCATGGCCGAGAAGAGGAAGAGATAGGAGGGGTTGTAGAGCAAACTCTCGTACTGGAACCAGGGGTTGAGCCAGCAGAGCACCAGAAACAGCAACCGCGCATTGCCCTTCGATACGGGGTCAACAAACACCTGGCGGATAACCGCATCAAATAGCAGAAAACCGACCAACCGCATCACCAGCAGCAACACCATGGGGGCATAGGGAGAATCCCACAGTAGCAGCGGCCCACCAATCAGCCAGGCCGACAAGCTCCCCGGCACATTGCCCACCGCACTCGCCGCATTGCCATAGCTGAGCCAGACCCCCTCATAGGCTCCAAGGTAACCCTTGTAGAGCATCTGGGTCTGGTCGCCGGTGAGGAGCTGATTAACAGAAAACAACCAGGAGAGCAGCAGCCCGGCAAATATACAGGCCGCGAATAATGCGTTATGGTAGCGCCCACTAAGACCAATCATTGATCCACACCTATTGAAAAAATTGCTAACGACTTTAACAGTTGCCACCTGATTTTGCTCGTTTACGATTCACATTTTTAGTAGATTTACCAGTCAGTTATGAGACCCGCGGAGCAGTTATGACCCCACCAGTTAAAAAGTTTTTATTCATTGTTGAAGACTTGTATGGTGGTGGTGCGGAAAAGGTTCTGCTCAATACCGCATCCTTGCTAAAAGATGCAGGTGTCGATGTTACCTTGTTTACCTTGCGGGAAAAAATAGACCATACGCTACCTGACAACATTCACCCGATTAATCTTGGCATTGTCACAAAGCTGACTAAAGCCATATCCAATGTTGCGGTTGAAAATATACAAGCATCTCTGATCTTGAAAAAAGTCAAAGAGATCTCGCCTGACGTAATTATCTCATGCTCATGTGACAAAATTACCAGACACCTGCCTGATACACTGAATATTTATTACTGGATCCACGGAAATGTCACCGGCTTTGCCAAAGACAATGCCAAAGGATATGAAAAATTCAAGCGCTTCTATAATGGCAAGAAACTGATCTGCGTATCTCGTGGCATCGCGGACGACATTTTGCACAATGTAAGAGCCACACCAAAATCGTGTCAGGTTATCTACAATCCGTTTGATATCGAGAAAATTCAGGCGTTGGCCGATGAGCCTTTCAACAAGCCATTTGAAAAGTATTTCATCCATGTCGGCACTTTCGAAGAACGAAAACGCCACGATCGTCTCTTGCAGGCATATCAGCTAAGCGGCGTTGCTACGCCACTCGTTCTGATGGGCAAAGGGGAGCAACGCCCTCACATTGAAGCCATGATCGAGGAGATGAACCTTGCCAGCAAGGTGAAGATCATCGACTTTCAGAAGAACCCCTACCCCTATATCAAAGCCGCTCAGGCGCTCATCCTGACATCCGATGCTGAAGGGCTGCCAACAGTGCTTATTGAAGCACTCATCTGCCATACCCCGGTGATCAGCGTGGATTGCCCGTCTGGGCCGGCAGAAATTCTTACTGGGCCACTGCAAGATAACCTTTGCTCCCTTTTTGACATTCCCAAAATAGCGCAAAAAATATCTCGTATGGATATTGATAAAATGCATATACCAGATCATTTTTACAGCCCATTCTCTAGTACAGAGACCATAAAATCATTTATGTCACTTTAGTTTATTAAATTTAATGAAATAATATTGAAATGTCATTTTGAGAGCTAATCCAATGAATATCCTATTAATAGGTATCGATAACGCAGGGCTCATTACCCCGATAGTTGAAGAGATGCGACAACAAGGACACGTGGTTACATTTATTGAGAATGGAGAAATATCTAGATATGATTACCTGCACCCAGTAGAGAGAATATCAAACTTAATTTCAAAGGCTCTGTTTAAAAGAAATTTAAAACAAGAAAGAAGCTGGCTGTCGACCACCCAGTTTTTGAATGGTTTTACAAAAAACCGCCACTTTGATATCACTATCCTCACTAATCCTGATATTTACACGGCAGAACATCTGACACAGCTCAAAAAATGCACCAACAGGATGATTTGCCACCTGTGGGACAGTACTCTCAGAATGCCAAATAATATCAAAAACATTTCACTTTTTGATAAAGTTTTGAGCTTTGATCCGCAAGATGTTAAAAAATATGGCTTTACACCAGTAACTAACTACTATAAAAAGAATTTAACCCCACTCCAACCAAACAGAAACTATGATGGTGATGTGTTTGGTATTTTTAGCTTTGATCGTGAACGCTACGCCTTTATGACTGCATTTCTGGATGCCAACCCAGACTTAAAAATTAAAATCATGATTTATGTTGATCACCACCGAAAGATCAAAAAAATAAGAGACAAGAGAATCGAAATAATTACCAAGCCAATTACTGGTGATGAACTATTGGCAATCTCATCGGCTTATCACTGTATTCTTGATATAGGATACCAGTCACAAAAAGGCTTGTCTTTTAGATTCTTTGAGTCTCTTGCCTATGAACAAAAAATAATATCAAATAACAATACCGCAGAGACATTTCCGTTCTTTCATCCCAACAATATATTTTGCATAACAGATACAGATCTAAAAGTCTCACCTGACTTTTTAACGATCCCTTATCATCACATATCTGACGAGATAAAAAATCAATACAGACTAGATATATGGGTAAATAAATACATAAAGGCGATGCTTTAATTTTTATTCTGCACCAGGCTATGGTGCAGAAATCTAAATTATTGTGCTATGTACTGAACATACCAATCATTAAATTGATTCTCAAACTCCTCCATATTAATGTAGTTTACATTTTGTTCTTTTTTGGCATCAACATACATTACCATGGCTTTCTCAAAATTTGGTAACCACTCCCGGTTTTCACCTTTACCAAAATTATCATTATATATTCCAAATATAGGTTTTTTCAGCCCTGCGGCAATGTGTACTGTCGCCGTATCTACAGACACGATACCGATACTATTTCTTATTTGAGCGAATAGAACACCTAAAGAATGGGATGAGTCATGTGTGATAACTCTTTCCCTTAAGATATCAGGCATTCTCCTGATATTGTGTTCTGTTTCAATTTTCTTTATCGGTGGATAGAGCAAACATACATTATATCCAGGCTTGCTCAACATAACCTTCAGGATCTCGATAATTTTTTCATCATTAAATGTTCGTGAGCTGCCACTACCGTAAGGATTAAAACAGATTGTGGGATTATCAGGCCAGCTAGATTTAACGCTTGACTCATCTTCAAGATATTCTGGAACAATATAATCTGTATCGGGGTTATCAACCCCCATTTTATTAACGGCCAAGGCAAACTTCTGTGAGAAGTGAATATTCTTGGTTGAATGACCAATTTTAATATTCACACATTTTATTTTGTCATCTATACCAATAACATTTTTTACAGATAATTTTGAGATAAAGAAAATATCTTTCATCTTCATTTCATTAGTAAGATGAACAAGATATTCAATATCTCCTATATCTCTAGCCAATGAGGCGAGTGCTGCATAACTTGGTCTTTTCGGAATAGAATAAACTTCATCAAAAAGAAATTGGTTTTTAAATAAAGACCTCATCTCAGGGGCTGTAATTGCAACTACTTTTTTGCCTGGAAACTTCTTTTTTATTTCACGAGCGACCCAAGATGATACTATGGCATCCCCCAATTTGGCATCCCAACGAACAAAGACTATAGCACCATCTTTACTTGAAGCTGATTTCAAAGATCGGTCAAAAAGCACAATCCCTATTTTACGACGAATGATATCGCGCCATGATTGCAATTTCTTAATCATTTTCTTCCCTCCAAAGGCGATACCTTTATTGTGGTAATTAAAGCCGAAAATAAAAACATGAAGAATATCATCCCGGAGTTATGACTTATAAATGCTTGACTCAAGCTATAATCAACAAGAGTTAATGATGAAACCGCCAACATACTACTGACCAATAAGTTATCTCTATTTTTACTCGCAACCCAAAGTGGATAAAAGTACAGCAGAGCTAACATCAAGAAGCCTATAATGCCGCGTTTAGCCAATTCATCTAAAAATTGATTATGTGCATGTGAGTTAAAATTATAAATGAACTCGGATATAGAACCATTATTATATTGGTTTAATTGTGATAAGCGAATTCCGTTATTTCCCCAACCAAAAATTGGTTTTTCCAAAAAAGAGTTATATGCACTTTCCCACAACTGCAATCGAATGCCTAGAGATGTATCCGGATTCACACCATCAAAATAATGAACAACATCCGCTTTTGCATTATATATCCTATCCATTACGCCACTTTGCGGAAGCATAGCCAAGAAAAGCAACAAGGCACATACAGTGCTTGCATAGAGACCATCTTTGAGGGATAGCTGTTTTCTAAAATAAAAAACTATTGTAAACAAGACGATTGGAAGTAAAACCCAGCCACCTCTGGTCCCGGAGAGAAAACTGCCTATCCCCCCCATTAAAAATGAAAGAAGCATAAAGGCAGCAATGTTTTTCTTCCCTAAATGGCGGAACCAGAAAAAAGCACACAGACATAACAATGCCAATGTCATGCTGATGTTTCCTGACTGAATTGGCATGCTTTCATCAAAAGCTCGAGGCATTCCAAGATAAAACTTTTCATATATTGCGATTAGACCTGAGCTCACTGCTCCTATAGAGAGGCCAGCAATAAGAACGTTTATGTTAATGGGGAACACACTTAATAAAGGTAAGGTCATTGCAGCCATTAACAAACGACTTGGTCGATCTAACTCTTTGAGTGCGCCACCATCAATCCAGATTGACACTGCTTGGATGATAAAAAAAGAGATGAATATATATGATAATATTTTCACCTCTGAACTCATTGCCAAATAATATTTTTTACGCCAAAAGACAAAAACACTTGCCAAAACTAAAATGCTGGGCCCATATCCATAGCCACTGGGGACCGTTAAAACTATTGCGCCAAATAAAAAAGCTGCAAATTGCACAATAATATTTAGTCGTAGGCAATTTTTATCTAAATTCACAAGTTATTTCCTGAACACATAATTCCCACGAATTTTTCGCCACAGCCCGAATACATCGGTACGGGGGAAGATGGCAATCCGGCGGATCTGGAAAGGGTCCTGGTGCATTGCTTTGGGGCCGCTATTGGTAGCGACGGCAAAACGATACCCGGCGGTGATAGCCTGTTCCTTGGCACTCTCATCCATATCTCCGTAAGGGTAGGCAAACGAGAGCAGTGGATGGCCAAGCAGGGCCTCCAGTTGGCGTTTATTCTCCTGAATTTCATGGGCTTGTTGTTCGGGTGTGAGCTTGCTCAAGCGGGGATGGGTCAGGGTATGACCACCAATTTCCACATGACCGCTGGCGGCCAGCGCTTTGACCTGCTCACCACTCATTAGCGAAACCTTGGTATCCGGATTGGTCGGATGCTCCACATCCCAACGGTTATAACCTTCACCTGTGACTACGTACACCACAGCTTTGTAACCATATTTTTCCAGCAGTGGCAGCATGCGGGTCAGGTTGTCCTGATAGCCGTCATCGGCGGTGATCATCAGGTACTTCTTGCCGTATTGCAGACGGTGGATAAAGCCTTTGTCCGCCAAATCGCGGAAAGTCAGGGTCTCGTAGCCGAGCCACTTCATCAGGCGCAGATGCTTCTCGAACATGGTGATCGGCATCCAGGTGCCGTGCACCCCTTTCTCGCTATTCTGTTCGATAAAGCGGTGGTACATGATGACCGGCATCTCGCGGCGCAGGGTTTCAACCACCGCATCCTGATAGATGGTTTCGAGGCCGGATACTACCCCCTGCAAGCCATACTCATCCTGAATGCGCTGCCGAATGACTTCCGGCACCACCTTGCTTGCGAGGGCGGATTCGATTTCTCCCTTCAGGGCAGCAAAATCGATAGCCAGATCCTTGGGACCGATATCGCCAAAATTACTCGCCAGCGCCTCGTCCAGATTTCGTTCCGTCACCAGACCAATGGCCCTGGCTTCACCAATGGCAAAGGCGGGCCGACCACAGAGCAGTGCTTCCATCGCTACCCGACCGGCACCAATCACCAGATCGCAACTCGCCAGCAGAGCGGGCACATCATCGACATAGCCAACAAACTCGGCACGCTCCTGAAAACGGACAAAACGCTCGGGCACGCGGGTACCGCTCACAATCCGCACCTTGCAGGCATCCAGGTCGAGCACTTCATCGAGCAGACGGTAACAGAGCTCTCCTTTGGGGCCACTCAGGCGCCCGATGATGGCAATCACCGGCTTTGGGTTGTCCGGCACAAGCACAGGCTGGAATTTGTCGGTCTCGATACCGTTGCGCAGCACCTGCACGATCGCGGGATCTACCCCCAGATTGTCGACAATCTGATGGGCAATATCCTCACAAACGGCAACCGCCCGATAGCCGAGTGCATGGAAGGCCTTGCGCGAAGCGTGCACTGGCTGGCGACCATGCACCGTGGTGATCATCGGGGTGCCAGTCAGCTTGCAAGCCACATAGCTGCTCCAGCCGGAGGCGCGGGAGTGAGCATGCACCAACTGGATATGGTGCTTCTTGATGAGATAGATAAGGTAGAAGACGTGCCAGAAGCGGCGCAGAATACTGCGCTTGTTGAATCTCAGTTTGAAGACGGGGCCAAGCGTCGGCTTGGTCAGGGTATCTGACACATAAAAGACGTTGTGACCACGCCGGGTCAGTTCGTTACCGACCGTGGTGGCATAGACCTCAGCTCCCGTTACCTCGAGTTGGGAGAGAGCCATCAATATATTCATCGCGTGGTTACCCGGTAGAGAAGAGAGGAACGGCAAGCAGCCACAGAGACCAGAAACCGGAAGCAGGCGAGTGCCCACTTCCGGTTTTGCGCTCAAACTGCCGCGTTGTGCTCACCCGTTAGCGGTTGAGCCAGGCCATGTAATCCGCTACCCCTTCGGCAACGGTTTTGAACTCGGCGTCATAACCCACGCTGCGCAGCTTGGTCATGTCGGCCTGGGTAAAGCTCTGGTAGCGACCCTTGAGGTGATCCGGGAAGGGGATGTATTCGATAGAACCCTTCTGATGATGCTTGATCACCGCTTCGGCCACGTTCTGGAACGGCTCGGCACGGCCGGTACCACAGTTGAAGATGCCGGAGTGCTGCGGGTTCTGCCAGAACCAGAGGTTTACCTTGCAGACGTCGTCGATATAGATGAAGTCACGCATCTGACCACCGTTCGGGAAGCCATCGCAACCTTCGAACAGCTTGGGATTCTCGCCCTTCTTCACCTGGGTATTGAGGTGGAAGGCGACGGAAGCCATAGAGCCTTTGTGCTGCTCGCGCGGGCCGTAGACGTTGAAGTACTTCAGGCCAACGACCTGAGAGTTGATCTCCGGCATCCAGCGGCGCACGTACTGGTCAAACAGCTGCTTGGAGTAGCCATAGACGTTGAGCGGCTGCTCGAACTTGGGATCTTCGATGAAGTTGTCGTTGCGGCCACCGTAGGTCGCGGCAGAAGAGGCGTAGATGAACGGAATTTCACGCTCGATGCAGTAGTGGAACAGATCCTTGGAGTACTCGTAGTTGACCTCCATGATGAACTTGCCGTTCCACTCGGTGGTGGCAGAGCAGGCACCTTCGTGGAAGATCACCTCGATGCCGTTGTCCCACTCTTCAAACTCGTCACCGGAGACGATGCGCGCCTGAAACTCATCTTTGTCCATGTAGTCAGCGATGGTCAGATCGACCAGGTTGACGAACTTGGTGCCGTCGGTCAGGTCATCAATGACCACGATATCGGTCCGTCCTTGAGCGTTCAGCTGCTTGACCAGATTGCTGCCGATAAAGCCAGCACCGCCAGTTACTACGATCATGGAGTTTGCCTCTCGTACGTTGATGGCTACATGTGACTGCTTGTTAAAGCTGTGTATAGTGAGCCAATTTGAAATTGCCGAAAAGTTTATCACGGGCCGTCCGGGGATTCGACCTTGTTCAAAACTGCCCCGAGCGGAACCTGTTGGAGGAATGAGTGATGAAAACCAGAGACAGGATCATTCACAGCGCGACCGAGCTGTTCAACGATCAGGGTGAACGCAACATCACCACCAACCACATTGCGGCGCACATGGGTATCAGCCCGGGCAACCTCTACTACCACTTCCGCAATAAAGAAGACATCATCCACTCCATCTTCGACCAGTATGCCCGTCACCTGAGCGAGAGCTTCGTGCCGACCCGCAACCATGAAATCACCCTGCAGGATCTGATGGGCTATCTCGATGCCATCTTCTATCTGATGTGGCAGTTCCGCTTCTTCTACGCCAACCTGCCGGACATCCTGAGCCGTGACGAACCGCTGCAACAGAAGTACCTCAAGGCCCAGGAGCAGATGCGTTCTTCCGTGGTCGCGCTGCTCAGAAGCCTGCGCGAAGGGGGCATTATCGATGTCAGCGATGAAGACCTGCCGGATCTGGGACAGACCATCAAGATGGTGGTGACCTGCTGGATCCCCTTCCAGATTGCCCAGGCCCCCAACACCCGCATCACCAAACCTCTGCTCTATCAGGGCGTGTTGAAGGTGCTGTTCCTGCTGCGCCCCTATGTGCAACCCCAGGTAGCCGGACAGATCCAGCAGCTGGAACAACACTACCGTCAGCTGGCCCAACCAGCTGGGTGAGATCTGTTTCACATTTGTTGAATATCAGCACAATCATTTGAATTTACCGCAACAGATTGCAGTAAAATGTCGCCCTCTGTTGATACGCAGCTGAAATAGCCAATAAGGATCGAGGATGTCTAACGGATTCTATCGTCACCTGACCGAGCAACTGAACCAGGTGCAAGCTGAAGGGTTGTACAAGCAGGAGCGCATCATCACCTCCGCCCAACAGGCCAGCATCGCCGTCGGCGGTGAGCAGGTACTGAACTTCTGTGCCAACAACTATCTTGGGCTGGCCAACCACCCGGATCTGATCGCCGCCGCCCATCAGGGACTCGACAGCCACGGCTTCGGCATGGCCTCGGTGCGCTTCATCTGTGGCACCCAGGACCAGCATAAAGCGCTGGAGCAGAAGATGTCTGCCTTCCTCGGCACCGAAGACACCATCCTCTACTCCTCCTGTTTCGATGCCAATGGCGGTCTTTTTGAGACCCTGTTCGGCGCCGAAGATGCCATCATCTCCGATGCCCTCAACCACGCCTCCATCATCGACGGCGTGCGGCTGTGCAAGGCCAAGCGCTATCGCTACGCCAACAACGACATGGCCGAGCTGGAAGCCCAGCTCAAGCAGGCTGACGCCGATGGCGCCCGCTTCAAACTGATCGCCACCGACGGTGTCTTCTCCATGGATGGGGTCATCGCCGACCTCAAATCCATCTGCGATCTGGCAGACAAATACGATGCGCTGGTGATGGTGGATGACTCCCACGCCGTCGGCTTTATCGGCGAAAACGGTCGCGGCACCCACGAATATTGCGGCGTGATGGATCGGGTCGACATCATCACCGGCACTCTGGGCAAGGCGCTCGGCGGCGCATCCGGCGGCTATACCTCTGGCAAGAAAGAGGTTATCGACTGGCTGCGTCAGCGCTCCCGCCCTTACCTCTTCTCCAACTCGCTGGCCCCCTCCATCGTTGCCGCCACCATCAAGGTGATCGACATGCTGGCCGAGGGTCACGACCTGCGCGCCCGCCTGAAAGAGAACAGCCGTTACTTCCGCGAACGGATGAGCGCCGCTGGCTTCACTCTGGCTGGCGCCGACCACGCCATCATTCCGGTGATGCTGGGGGATGCCAAACTGGCCTCCGAAATGGCAAGCCGCATGCTGGCAGCCGGCATCTATGTGGTGGGCTTCTCCTTCCCGGTCGTGCCCAAGGGTCAGGCGCGCATTCGCACCCAGATGTCTGCCGCCCACACCCGCGAGCAGCTGGACAAGGCGATCGACGCCTTTATCCGCATCGGCCGTGAACTCGGCGTTATCTGATTTGAATCAAGGGGCTGCAGCCCCTTTTTTCTGCATTCATATTGAAGGAACAGCCATGAAAGCACTCTCCAAACTGCACAAAGAGGTCGGCATCTGGATGACGGATGTGCCGGCCCCCGAGCTCGGCCACAACGACCTGCTGATCAAGATCCGCAAAACCGCCATCTGCGGCACCGATATCCACATCTACAACTGGGACGAGTGGTCCCAGAAGACCATTCCGGTACCCATGGTGGTCGGCCATGAATATGTTGGGGAAGTGGTCGCCATCGGTCAGGAGGTGCGCGGCTTCGCCATCGGCGATCGGGTCTCCGGTGAAGGGCATATCACCTGCGGTCACTGCCGTAACTGCCGCGCTGGCCGCACTCACCTCTGCCGCAACACCATTGGTGTTGGCGTCAACCGCCCGGGCGCCTTTGCCGAGTATCTGGTGATCCCCGCATTCAACGCCTTCAAGCTGCCGGACAATATCCCGGACGAGCTGGCTGCCATCTTCGACCCGTTCGGCAATGCGGTGCACACCGCCCTCTCCTTCGATCTGGTGGGTGAAGATGTGCTCATTACCGGGGCAGGCCCCATCGGCATCATGGCCGCCGCCGTCTGCCGCCATGTGGGTGCGCGCCACGTGGTGATCACCGACGTCAACGAATATCGACTGGAGCTGGCCCGCAAGATGGGCGCTACCCGCGCGGTCAACGTGGCCAAGGAGAAGTTGGCCGACGTGATGAGCGAGCTGGGCATGACCGAAGGCTTCGACGTGGGGCTGGAGATGTCCGGCGTCCCGAGCGCCTTCCAGGAGATGCTCGACAAGATGAACCATGGCGGCAAGATCGCCATGCTCGGCATTCCCCCCTCCACCATGGCCATCGACTGGAACAAGGTGATCTTCAAGGGGCTGTTTATCAAAGGGATCTATGGCCGCGAGATGTTCGAGACCTGGTACAAAATGGCCAGCCTGATCCAGTCCGGGCTGGATCTCTCCCCCATCATCACCCACAGATTCCACATCGACGAATTCCAGCAGGGGTTCGATGCGATGCGCTCCGGCCACTCCGGCAAGGTGATCCTGAGCTGGGATAAATAGGCCGTTTCACCCCTTGGTTAACCGAAACCCGGCGAATGCCGGGTTTCTTTTTATCTCCACCGCCCGAATTGCCGTGATATCGGCCAAAACTTTGTACGCAGAGTGTTTAACACTTCACACACAAGCGTTTAAATGGCTGTAACTATTCGGTTATAATCCCGTCGTTTACATGGATAATAAAAGACTGCTGGGAGTATATGAGCGTGTTGAAAAAACTGAGCTATTTGCTGGCTGTCGGGATGACGGCCGCCAGCTTGTCTGGGGCAGTGCTTGCTGCCGATGAGATGTCACCGGAGGCCATTGCCGAGCGGATCAAACCAATCGGTCAGGTCTATACCGCCAAGGATCTGGAAGGTATTGCCGGCGCGAGTGCTGCACCGACGGCGGCCGCCTCTTCCGGTCCCCGCGATGGCGAAACGGTATACAAGGGCGCCTGCTTTGCCTGTCACGACACCGGCGCCGCCGGTGCCCCCAAACGGGGTGACAAGGCCGCCTGGGATCCTCGCATCGCTCAGGGCATTGATACTCTCAAGAAACATGCCATCGAAGGCTTCACCGGCAAGTCCGGCATGATGCCTCCACGCGGCACTTGTGCGAGCTGCAGCGACGAAGAGATTGAAAACGCCATTCACTACATGACTGACAACCTCTAAGTATTTGAAAGGGCCGCAATTGCGGCCCTTTCAATCTATCGGCTTCCGACTACTCTTGTAGGGTAGGCATAGTCGGGAGTTGCTCATGTCGCCCCATTCCACCGAATCCCACTACTCAACTCCTCTGCTGGCGTTGGTCTCTGCCATTATGGATTTTCCGGCTCCCCCTACAGCGCAGAGCAGCGATTATGATGATCTGATAAAGCAGATAAACCAGCTCTGCCCGTTGCAGCATTTCGGCATGCTGGGCCTCTCCGACAGTGGTCTGAACTGGCTCTACGCCTACAAAATCAGCGATACCTTCAAGCAACAACTGGGGCGGGAGCAGTCCCACATCACCGATCAGCTCACCCAGCTCGATGAGGCCGAAGGGTGGTGCGTCTTTCCTATCGAACATGGTCAGGTGCAGTGGCTGCTGGCTCGCGGCGAACCATCCGACCTGCCCACATTACGCCTGCTGCTGGAGTGTCTATCCAAACGGCTGACCGAAACCCAAGCGGGCTCCCATCTCACCGAGCTGCCTTCTCCGCTGATCCGCAAAGACCCGAACTGGAAAAAGAAAATCGAGAGCATCAGCCGCATCATGCGACTGGCCAACACCCTGCCCGGTCAGGCGCTCTTCTCCCAGCTGGAGGCGGTGCTGCGCCAGATGCTCGCCATTGAGGATATGCTGCTGGTCAGGCTCCACAGCCATACGCTTGAGAAGATTTATCCCGCACATCCTCGTCAAAGCGACGAATTCATCAGCGGTTTGTGCCACAGCACCAGCAATATCGAGGTCAACAGGGAGGCAACCTACTGGCACAGCATGCCGCTACGGCTGCAACAACAGTACTTCGCCCACTTCATCATCAGCACCGCGCAACCGCTGGAGACAGACGACAAGCTGTTTCTCGACTTCCTGCGTGGTCAGCTCACCCTGCTGTTGGAGCTGAAGCGGATCCGCCAGCAGCTTAACGACATCAATAGTGAAGACTCCATCAACCAGCGGCTGCAACAGCTGCGTCAGACCAACCTCAGGCTGCAAAAGCAGCTCAAGCAGCATCAGGAGCTGGAACGGCGGCTGCAATTCGATGCGCTTCACGACCCGCTGACCCAGCTACCGAACCGGGCACTGTTGATGAACCACCTCAATCAAGCCATGACCCACTACAACCGCTACAAGTCACCGGGGTTTGCGGTGATCTTCATCGATGTGGATCACTTCAAGCAGATCAATGACACCCTGGGCCACAGTGCTGGTGATCAGCTGCTCAAGGAGGTAAGCCGCCGCCTCCAGACCTGCATCCGGCAAAACGATATGGTGGCCAGATTGGGGGGCGACGAGTTCGTCATCTATCTCGATAGCAGCAAACATGAAGATGACATCAGCCCGGTGCTCAACCGTATCATCAGCCGCCTCTCCTATCCGTTCCGGCTGCTTGGCAATGAGCTGAGTATTACCGTCAGCCTGGGGGTATCGAGTGTGTCCGAACAGACATCGGATATCAGCCAGTTACTCCACCAGGCCGATCTGGCCATGTACCAGGCCAAACGCAATGGCCGCAGCCGCATCGTCAGCTACTCGGATGATTGCATCAACCAGAACTGGAATTCGCCGGAAGAGATGCTGGCTCGGGCCCTGCGGGAAGGGCGTATCGTCCCCTACTACCAACCGGTGATCCGGCTACAGGATAGCCGCCTGACCGGTCTGGAGGTGATGGCGCGCTGGCTGACCGAAGAGGGAATTCTGAAGGATGCATTCGACTTTATTCCGCTGGCGGAGCAATGTGGCCTGATTCTGGAGCTGGATTATCAGATCCTGCGCCACACCTGCCAGCAACTGAAAGTGTGGCTTCCGATCTCGGGCCAGAGCAAGTTCAAGGTCGCCATCAACCTCTCCGGCAAACATCTGGTCAACCATGATCACATCATGCGGTTGGTGGACATTATCGATGAGGAGGGGATAGCACCAGGCTATCTGATCTTTGAATTCAACGAGCGGGAGCTGTCGCGGCAGGATTCCGATGCGCTGGCCTCCCTGCATGAACTGCGTGCCAAGGGCATTCAGATCAGCCTGGACGACTTTGGTACCGGCTTCTCCTCCCTCAACGCCCTGTTCCATTTCCCGGTAGATTACATCAAGGTGGATGACAGCTTTACCCAGCGGATGCTGCAGTCCCCCAAAGATCTGGCGCTGATCCGCGCCATGCGGGATATCTGTCAGGATCTCGATTACACCCTTGTGGTTGAAGGCATTGAGAACCAGCAGCAGTTACAGAAGCTGATAGATATCGGCTGCCGGATGGGGCAAGGACGCTATATATCTCCCCCCATGCCGGGAGCAGACATCATTCCACTGCTATCCCCCGGCAACGCAACCTCCTAATCTTTCTTGAACATGGCGCGCAGATTGGCCACCGCCATCTGCCCCTTCTGCTGGCGCTCCTCGGCAGTCACCTTCTTCTGGTTTTCCCATTCAAGGTCATCCTGCGGCAGCTCCAGCAGGAAGCGGCTCGGCTCTGGCCGTACCGACTCGCCAAACTGGCGCCGCTCCTTGCAGAGGGTAAAGGTCAGCTCGGTCTGGGCCCGGGTGATGCCCACGTAGGCGAGACGCCGCTCCTCCTCCACATTGTCCTCATCGATGCTGGTCTGGTGGGGGAGCAAGCCCTCCTCCATCCCCACCATGTAGACATAGGGGAACTCCAACCCCTTGGAGGCGTGCAGGGTCATCAACTGCACCTGATCGGCATCATCCTCCCCCTCGTTGCGCTCCATCATATCGCGCAGGGTGAGGCGAGTGACCACCTGTGCCAGCGTCATCGACTCCTCAAGCTCATCCCCTTCCAGCATCTCGGTGATCCAGCGATAGAGAGTAGAAACGTTCTGCATCCGCATCTCGGCCGCTTTCGGGCTGGGGGAGGTCTCGTAGAGCCACTCTTCGTAGTGGATCTCCTTGATCATATCCCGCACCGCCTCCACCGGATTGCCACGCAGCGCCTGATCGCCAAGGCGAACCAGCCAGTTGGTAAATGCCTGCAGGGCCGCAAGGCCACGACCGGAGAGGTGTTGCTCCAGCCCCAGCTCGAAGCTGGCGGCAAACAGGCTCTTGCCACGCTGATTGGCATACTGACCCAGTTTTTCGAGGGTGGTGGGGCCAATCTCGCGGCGCGGCAGGTTGACCACCCGCAGGAAGGCGGTGTCCTCATCCGGATTCACCAGCAGCTTGAGGTAGGCCATGATGTCCTTGATCTCGGTGCGGGAGAAAAACGAGGTGCCGCCGGAGATACGGTAAGGAATCCGGTTGGTCATCAGCGCCTTCTCGAAGATGCGCGACTGATGGTTGCCCCGATAGAGGATGGCGTAATCCTTGAACCGGGTGCGGTTCATAAACTTGTGACCCATCATCTCGGCGGCGATCCGCTCCGCTTCGTGCTCCTCGTTCTTGGCGAACAGTACCTTGAGCTTCACCCCTTCATCCAACTCGGAGAAGAGCGCCTTGTCATAGACGTGCGGGTTGTTGGCGATCAGGATGTTGGCGCACTTGAGGATCCGCCGCTTGGAGCGGTAGTTCTGCTCCAGCTTGATCAGCTTGAGGCTGGGGAAATCTTCACTCAGCAGCACCAGATTCTGCGGCTTGGCACCGCGCCAGGAGTAGATGGACTGGTCATCGTCCCCTACCACGGTAAAACGGGCACGCTCGCCGACGATCTGCTTCACCAGCTCGTACTGGCTGGTGTTGGTGTCTTGGTACTCATCGACCAGCAGATAGCGGATCTTGTTCTGCCAGCGCTCACGCACCTCCTGATTGCTCTTGAGCAGCAGGGTCGGCATCACGATGAGGTCGTCAAAATCCAGCGCGTTATAGGCCACCATCTGGCGGTGATAGCGCTCGTAGAGCTGGGCCATCAGCACCTCTTCCGGCCCGCGGGCGATGCGCATGGCACGGGCGGGCAGGATAAGGTCGTTCTTCCAGTTGGAGATTTGGCTGATAAGGGCCGAGAGCTTGTCCTTGTCGTTGTCGAGCTCGTCTTCAGTCAATTCTTTCAGCAGCGCCAGCTGGTCGGTGTCATCGAACAGGGAGAAGTTGGCCTTGAGATTCAGGCTCTTGTGCTCACGACGAATGATATCGAGACCCAGTGTATGGAAGGTGGAGACCATCAGCCCCCGCGCCTCCTTACGTCCCAGGGTCTGGCCGACCCGCTCCTTCATCTCCCGCGCCGCCTTGTTGGTAAAGGTGACCGCAGCGATGTTGCGCGCACTGTAGCCGCACTGCTGCACCAGATAGGCAATCTTGTTGGTGATGACGCGGGTCTTGCCCGATCCGGCACCCGCCAGCACCAGGCAAGGGCCGGAGACATACTTGACCGCTTCGTTCTGATTGGGGTTGAGCTTCATGGGCCGGATCTCTTGGCTTATGATGAGGGGCGGCATTGTACCAGAAATCACCCGACGAGCCGTACCTGCTGCACGGCAGGCAACCGCCCATCTGGCTTATCGCGCCTTGTGTTCGGGCGCTATTTTCAGGATCATGGCCGACCTTTCGAGATGATGACTTTTTCCAGATGATGAGGGGAACATGAATCAGCAACAGCACGACCAACTGCGCAGCCAGTTTCCGGCCTTGGCGCAGGAGGTAAACGGCCACCCTCTGGTCTATCTGGACAACGCCGCCACCACCCAGAAGCCGCAAGCGGTTCTGGATGCCATCGCTCACTACTATGGGGCCGACAACGCCAACGTGCACCGCGCAGCCCATGCGCTGAGTGGTCGCGCAACCCGCGCCTTCGAGGCCGCCCGCGAGACGGTCGCCCGCTTCATCAATGCACCCCGCAGCCAAGAGGTGATCTGGACCCGCGGCACCACGGAAGCGATCAATCTGGTAGCCCAGAGCTGGGGGATGAGCGAGCTCAAGGCGGGGGAGGAAATCATCCTCAGCACGCTGGAGCACCACGCCAATATCGTCCCATGGCAGCTGGTCGCCCAGCGCACCGGCGCAGTCATCCGGGTTATCCCCCTCGATGAGCGGGGCGATCTCGATCTGGCCGCCTATCACGCCATGCTGGGGCCACGCACCCGGCTGGTGAGCGTGGCCCACGTATCCAATGCCCTTGGCACCGTCAATCCAGTCAAAGAGATGGTGGCGGCCGCCAAAACGGTTGGCGCCGTGACGCTGATCGACGGCGCCCAGGCGGTGGCTCATCTCGAGGTGGATGTACAGGCCATCGGTTGCGACTTCTATGCCTTCTCCGGCCACAAGCTCTATGGCCCGACCGGCATCGGCGTGCTGTGGGGCCGCACCGAGCTATTGGAACGGATGCCGCCCTGGCAAACAGGTGGCGAGATGATCGATCGGGTCAGTTTCAGCGGCACCACCTTCAACACCCTGCCTTTCAAATTCGAGGCGGGCACCCCCCATATCGCTGGCGCTATCGGCCTCGCCGCCGCCATCGACTTTGTGATGGCGCAAGATCGGCAATGGCTCGCCCAACATGAGCAGGCACTGACCGACTATCTGGTCGCTGGCCTGCAACAGGTGCCGGGGTTGCGTCTGGTCGGCGAACCCAGCCAACGCGCCGGTGCGGTCTCTTTCTTGCTCGACGACATCCACCCGCAAGATGCTGCTACCCTGCTCGACATGCAGGGGATCGCCCTGCGAGTCGGCCATCACTGCGCCATGCCGCTGATGGAGTCGCTCGGGATCGGCGGCACCATGCGCGCCTCGCTGGCTTGCTACAACAATCGGGATGATGTCGACGCCCTGCTGGCCGCCCTGCACAAACTCAGTGACTTCTTCTAAGGCAGACAACCGAATGAGTGACCTCGCAAGCTATACCCAGATTGGCCTTGAGCCCAACGCCGACACCATCCGCCAGCAGTTTGCCGCCGCTCACGGCTGGGAGAACCAGTACCGGCTCATCATCCAGCTCGGCAAACAGCTGCCAGCGCTACCCGGCGAATGGCAGCAGGAGGAGTTCCGCCTCAAGGGTTGTGAAAGCCAGGCGTGGCTGAAGGGAGAGCAAAGCGAGGATGGTTGCTGGCACTTTGCTTGTGATTCCGATGCCCGCATCGTGCGGGGCCTTATCGTCATCGTGCTGGCAGCGCTCAACCACCAATCGTCTGTAGCGATCCAGGCCTTTGATATGGAAGGCTATTTCACCGAACTGGGGCTGGAGAAGCACTTGAGCCCGTCACGGGGTAACGGGCTCAGAGCGATCGTGCTGGCGATCCGGGAACAGGCTGTCTAACCCGCTCTGTTCAGCGGTCGATTAGGCTTCGCCAATCGATCAAGCTTCTTCATTCCCGCTATCTTTCTCGGCGCGGGCGCCCCGCTCGGCAATCTTCTTCAATACCCGGGACGCGGCAACCATCCCGAAGGTTGCCGTCACCGGCGTCACGGCGCCAAAACCGGAGGCGCAATCCATCTTCATGGTGCCATCGCTGGCCGCTTTGGCCTGACAGGTACCGCCATTGCCATCCGGATAACTCAGCTGCTCGGTTGAGAAGACACACTCCACCCCGAATTTGCGCGCCGGATTCTTGCTGAAGTTGTGCAACCGGCGCAGGTCGGAGCGAACCTTCGCAGCGAGCGGATCCTGAATGGTCTTGGCCAGATCGGCCACGGTGATTTGGGTCGGATCCATCTGCCCGCCGGCACCACCCGCGACGATCACCGGGATCTTGTTGCGCTTGCAGAAGGCAATCAGCGCCACCTTGGCCTTGACCGAGTCGATGGCGTCCACCACATAGTCAAACTCCCGCTTGATATGCTCGGCCAGGTTATCGGCGGTGACGAAATCATCCACCTCGATCACCTCGCAATCCGGGTTGATGGCGCGAATACGCTCGGCCATCACCTCGGTCTTGAGGCGACCGACCGTACCCTGCATAGCGTGGATCTGGCGATTGATGTTGGTGATGCAGATATCGTCCATGTCGATCAGGGTGATCTGGTTGATACCGGCACGGGCCAGCGCCTCGGCCGCCCAAGAGCCCACACCGCCGATCCCCACCACACAGACCTTGGCCTGGCTAAAGGAACGCAGGGCGTTCTGACCATAAAGACGGGCAATGCCCCCGAATCGCTGTAAATATTCTGCTTTCATACCACCACCTTGCTTGAGGGCGGCCATTATAGCGACAACCACCGCCAGCGGCGATGGCAGTTGCGGAGAAAATTGAGGAGTGAAAACAGACTAAACAGCAAAAGAAGAGGTAATAAAAGGTCAATAATCAGACGATTTGCTGATTTTCAGGCAATAAAAAACCCCGCTCATTGAGCAGGGTTTCTTGTATTGGGTGCCTGGCAGTGTCCTACTCTCGCATGGCGAATGCCACACTACCATCGGCGCTACCGCGT
>NZ_JAAKPX010000010.1:0-163750 GCF_049172135.1 Aeromonas sp. 603079
GGAAAAGGCGTAAATATCAAAGTGTGTTTGTATGAGGCCCTGGGGCGCCCCATGCAACACGTAATTGGGACATAGCCTTTTATTTCCTTATCGGACGCAGCGGCGCTCGATTGCGGTCAGGCGTTCAGTACGAACTGTTCGATCACCTGAGCTACGCCATCTTCATCGTTGCGGGCAGTGGTGTGCTGGGCGAGAGCCTTGATCTCGTCGGTGGCATTGCCCATCGCAACCCCGAGGCCTGCGTATTCGATCATGTGGCGATCGTTGCCCGCATCCCCGACGCAGATCACCTGATCGGCGGTCAGGCCAAGGTGCTCGGCCAGTGCGGCCACGCCGGTTCCCTTGTTGCTCTGCTTGTTCATGAACTCGAGGAAGAAGGGGGCGCTCTGTACCACGGTATAGCGCTCATAGAGCTCTGCAGGCAGTCGCTCGATGGCGCGGGAGAGCTGGGGCGGCTCGTCGATCATCATCACCTTCATGATCTGCTCGTCGGCAGGCAGGGTGGCGAAGTCGATCAGATTGATCGGCATGCCGATCAGGCGGGATTCGTGCTCGGTGTAGGTACTGACACGGGGACTGATGAGGCCCTGGGTCACCGAGAAACCGTGGACGTTCACCTCCAGCTCGTCAGCCAGTTTGGCGACGGCGCTGGCGTCACTGCCGGTCAGCAGCTGGCTGCGGATGATGCGCTGATCGGCCACCTGTTGCACCAGGGCGCCGTTGTAGCAGATGACGTAGTCATGCTCTGTGGTGAGGCCGAGCTCTTCCAGATAGCGGCTCATCCCTTCCAGCGGGCGGCCGGAGGCCAGCACAACGGTTACCCCTTTGGCGCGCGCGGCGCTGATGGCGGCGTGGGTGCGGGGAGTAATCTGGCCCTGCGGGTTGAGCAGGGTGCCATCCATATCCAATGCGATCAGCTTGTACATCTCTCACTACCTGAGTCTGGCTGGCCCACCCGGTGGGGCCAAGGAAGTGGCGAGTGTAGCGAAAATCGACGGCGGGATCACGGTCGATGCGGATGGTTCACCTAGCTGTGCCCCTCGTAAGGGGTCATCTCCAGCTGCTCGTCGTGAATAGTCAGGCGGGTAGGGCCTCGGGTAATGGTAACCTTGCGTTTGAAGCTGGCCATCTCGACCTCGATGCCGGAGTAGAGGTGCTGGGTGGCAATGACCTCCATCTGAGCCATCAAGTTTCGCAGCTCCTCCTGGTTGGCGGTGAGCTGCTCATCGAGCTGGGCCAGTTCGGCCAGCTGATGGTCCCGGATCGGTTTGAGCTTGCGCAGGGTATCCGGATTGCGTTTATCGCTGGGCAGTTGCAGCAGCCTCATCACCAGCGCCTTGATCTTGTCGAGTTGAGCCTGGCACTCCTGCTGACGAACCTTCAGCTGGATCTCCTGCTCCTTGTGGGTGAAATAGCCACCGAGGATCTGCAACCGGGTATGGTTGGCGGCCTCGGCCCCCAGGCTGGGGGCCATGATGAGACGGTTGGCTATGCTGGTGCCACCCAGCAGGGTGCCTTTGCGCATGCTGCTGTCACCCACCTTGATATCCTGCCCGCTGCGGCTATAACAGTGGCTGAGCTGACTCTGGATCTGGATGTCGCCCCCAGCTTCAAGTTGCGCATACTGGGCGTAGCTGGCGTGGATCTCCCCCTGCGCATTGAGTTGGCAAAGGTACTCCCCTTGCTCGTTGCGGCGGCCAATGATGCCGTGGCGAACCGTGATGCTGCCGCCGGCCTCGATCACGCCCCCTTCAATAAATCCACCGATGACGATATCGCCGCTGACCCGCACCTTCATGCCCGGATTGACGTCGCCATTGACGATCAACCCCCCTTCAAAGGTAATGTGGCCGTGACGAACATCTACCTGTTTGACGGTGAGCACCTCATCCACCTTCATGCCCGCTTTCTCCTGACAGGGCAGGCCTGCCCGACCGGCGATCAACAGATCGGGATCGTCGGGGGAGATAAAGGTGCCCTCGCCAGCGCTCATCGGGCTGTCCTTGCCATTCTTGGCGGGCAGCTCCTGGCCTGTCACGGTAAAGCCGGGCACTCCCTGGGTGGCCGGATGACGTCGCATCAAAGGCGCCCCGGCTTTGACGGTGACGATGGAGCCGAGATCCCGCAGGTCGACCTTGCCATGATCCAGTTCCTGTGGTTTGAGGATCCGTTCGGCCGGAGTCTCCACCAGCCGCTCGTAACGGGTGTCCTCACCATTTTGTGCAGGTTGACCACGAGCGATGACCAGCTTGAGCAGGGTGCCGGGGGATGCCTCCCTGGCGGACTGGATGGCGGCGGTGAGCAGTTGCTCACTCACCCCCTGTTTGATTTCGCTGATGGCGATCGCCTCTTTCAGCTGTTCCAGCGTCACATACTTGCCCCCCCAGTCGGCAGTGATCTGGGCGATGGCGCTCATGCGATCCTTCTCCACTATTACGGCGAGTCGGGCATCCTGACGCTTGCCGATGGGGATGGGGTTGGCGGGGACGGGGGCGGCAGGGTTGGTGAGCAGGGTATTGAGCAGGCTGATGGCCTGTTTGATCCCCTCGGGCAGCGGCTGATAGCGGCGACAGTTGGAAGCGAGCAGCAGAGCCTGCACATCCTGTTCCGTGACAGGTTTGGTGAGACCGGCGGCAATCCGCAGGCAGACCAGTTCCATATCGCTTGATAGCAGCAGCCACTCTTTGCTTAACACCGCATCTCCTTGCCTGGTGGGGAGAGGGGCGCTCGGTTTTCCCCTCTACTGTCATTTAATCTCTCTGTGATGAATAAAGCGAGTCGCCAACCCTGAGAGTGGGCAGTATTCAGATATTTCTTCTGAATGGTCAATGAATTGAGGTCGGATCGGTGACAAGAGACGGATAAATCGTGGTCGTATAAATGGCGTTCTGTTCGGTGATGACGCCAAGAGGGATGCCGGAGAGTGACCGGATATATCAGCCAGCGGCATGGCCTGCACGGGCCGGGTGAGGGATTGTGGTTAACCGCCGCGTTGTGTCGTTCTGTCCAGCGTGAGGTACTTGCCGAGTACCGGCTCGTCCAACAGGTGGCGGCGCAGCATGTCGAGGGCGGCAAAGGCGAGGATCTTGCGGCGGCTCTCCGGGTCGGGGTGGCTGACCTTGACTGTCTGACCGATGTGCATGCCATCGGCGCTGAGCAGCAGTGGCACTCCCTCTGGCCCCTCTCGCCCTATGGTCAGTTGCAGGCCCGCATCGGTCGTCGGTAGCTGCGCCAGCTCATCGGCCAGTTGTGTACTGAAGTTGGCCTCCAGCCGGGAATGGCCGTGACAAAGCGCCAGCAGGGCGCCGCCACTCTCTCCCTCCAGCAGAGACAGCGGCCTGCCTTGCAGCAGCGCGAGGATCTGCTGCGCCGGTTCCGTATCTCCGCAGCCAGCCAGCCAGGGGCGGACCGTATCCAGCAGTCGGCGCTCGGCACTCTCCATATCAGCGGCACTGGCGCCGTGGCCGATCAGTTTCAGCTCGATAAGGGGCATGGAGGAGCGGTAACCCAGCTCGATGCCGGCTGGCCAGGGTTCGGCATCCAGCATATCGCTGAGCGCCGACTCCGAGATGCCGAAGGTGTAAAAGCGACGCAGCTCGGTATCGATCTGCGCACCGGCCAGCTGTTTGAGGCGCGGCAGAATTTGCTCACGCACCATCTGTTTGAACTCGAACGGCACTCCCGGGGTGAAGAAGAGCTGACTCTGGCCACTTCGCACCACAAAGCCGCAGGCGGTGCCGACCGGGTTGTCGAGGATCTCGCACCCCTGTGGCAGCCAGGCCTGTTTGGCATTGCTTTGTGCCATGGGGCGGCCACGGCTGGCGTAGCGCGCTTCGATGGTAGCGAGCCAGTCGGGGAAGAGGGTGAGCGGTTGGTCAAAGGCCTCGGCTGCCGCCTGAGCGGTGAGGTCGTCGGCGGTGGGCCCGAGCCCGCCACACACCAACACCACCTCGGCGCGGCGGGCACTCTCTTGCAGCACCGTTTTCAGGTCGGCGAGGTTGTCCCCTACCGTCAGGCGACGGCGCACCTGCCAGCCCTGCTCCAGCAGCAGAGCGCTGAGCCAGGCCGCGTTGGTATCCACCACCAGACCCGTCACTATCTCGTCTCCGGTACTGATGATCTCGATACGCATGGCAGGCTCCTTGGATTAAACGGGTGGCAACGGTTGGCCTTGGGCCAACACAATCAGGCTTTGTTGTGCTCGAAGTAGTAGCTGATCCGGGTACGCGGATTGAGGTACTCGAACACGGCGGGCGGCAGCCGTTTGGGGTGGATCACCTTGGCGATCGACAGTTCGGCCTGCTGCAGGTCGATGATGGCCGCTTCCTGACGGGGAATGCGCGGATCGTAGACCAGCACCGAGGGGTATAGCAGGCGGGAAGCGTTGACCGACATCACCAGCCCCACCTGACCGTTGGAGAGTTGCACCACGCTGCCGGGGGGATAGATCCCCATCAACCGGATCAGCATGCTGAGGTACTCCGGATTGAACTGCGCCTTGCGCTGCTTGTAGAGGCCGCTCAGGGCCGAGTAGGGCACCTTGGCCTGCATGTGGCAGAGGTTATCGTACTCGTTGATCAGCGACACCATCTGGGTCAGCGGATCGAGCTGGCCGCCCTTGAGCCCTTCCGGCCCGCTGCCATCCAGATATTCGTGGTGGTGCAGCACTATCCCCTTCGCTTCCGACGGGAAATCCTTGGCCAGATTGAGCAGATCCAGTCCGTAGCGCGGGTGCTGGGCCATCAGGTTCTGCTCCGGCCTGGTGAGCGGCTCGGTCTTGCGCAGGATCTGGCTCGGGATCTTCAGTTTGCCGATGTCGTGGAACAGGGCCCCCATACCGATATGGCGGATCTGGTCGGCCGACATGTTGCACTCCTTGGCCAGCAGCATGCTGAGCACGCTGACGTTGAGGGAGTGGAAGTAGAGGTTGTTGCCATCCTCGCTGTCGGAGACCAGGTGCAGCACCATCTCGTCCACCGAGAGCAGCTGTTCTGTCATGGCGTTGACCAGCTCCTGCGCCTCGCCGATGGCATTGAGGGGGCGGGACTGGATCTTGCTCATCACGCTGCGCACCTGGGCCAGCGACTGCTGAAACTGTTTCTCGCACTGCTGCAGGTTGCGACGATACTGCTGCAACTGCTCGATGCGGCGGTCCTTCTCCTGCTGCATCTGAGCCTGGCGCTGGGCGGCGTCTGCGCTCTCTTGTGGTTGAGGCTGTACCTGATTGAGGGGCTTGGGCGGAACGTCGCTCTTGTCGGGAATGATGGTGACCAGTTTCAGGCCGAGACGGCGGATCAGCTCGATCTCTTCTTCACTTTTGATCTTGAAGCTGGAAAACAGGAACGGGTGTTCGCGCCACCCCAGTGGCAGGGATACATAGTTGCCGACTTGCAGTCGATCTACGGAAATCTTGATACCGGTCATTATCTTGGAAGCAGGAGACACACTGAGCCGTATGCTAGTCAAAGGCGGGGGTGAATACAAAAGGTATCTGATGACAGGGCTGGAGCTTTATTATAGGCTTCTGGATGTCCAGACATATTTACCGATGCAGTACAGGGAGTAAGCATGCCGATCAAGATCCCGGATCAGTTGCCCGCCGCCGAAGTGCTGGGGCAGGAGAACATCTTCGTGATGACGGAATCCCGGGCCGTCACCCAGAACATCCGCCCGCTGCGGGTGCTCATCCTCAACCTGATGCCAAAGAAGATTGAGACCGAGATCCAGCTGATGCGGATGCTCTCCAACTCGCCGCTGCAGGTGGATGTGGATCTGCTGCGCATCGATGACAGGGAGTCAAAGAACACGCCGCAGGCCCATCTGGAGAACTTCTATCACGACTTCGAGCAGGTGCGTGGCAACAACTACGACGGCATGATCATCACAGGGGCGCCGCTCGGGCTGGTGGAGTTCGAAGAGGTGGTCTACTGGCCGCGCATCGTCGAGATCATCGAGTGGTCCCATCAGCATGTCACCTCCACCCTGTTCCTCTGCTGGGCGGTGCAGGCGGCGCTGAAAGCCTTGTATGGTATGGAGAAGCAGACCCACGGCGAGAAGCTCTCCGGGGTTTATCGCCACCATCGCCTCGATGAGCACGAGCCGCTGCTGCGCGGTTTTGATGACGAGTTTGTGGCGCCCCACTCCCGCTATGCGGCATTTGATGGCGATCTGATCCGCGCCCAGACCGACTTGCAGATTTTTGCCGAGTCAGAAGAGGCGGGGGTCTATCTGGCGGCGACCAAGGATTGTCGTCAGGTGTTTGTCACCGGGCACCCGGAGTACGATGCCCTGACGCTGGACGGGGAGTATCAGCGGGATCTGGCGGCGGGGCTCGACCCAGCCATTCCGGTCAACTACTACCCGAATAACGATCCGAGCCGGACGCCGCGCGCCAGCTGGCGCAGCCACGGTCATCTGCTGTTTGCCAACTGGCTCAACTACTACGTTTATCAGCTCACCAGCTATCGGGTGGAAGATATCGGCAAGGTCTTTACCTACGACCAGGGAGGCAAGTAGTCAGTCGCCCTGCGCCAGCCGCTCGGCCAGCTGGTCGAGCCACTGGCGGTGGCAGGCCAGGGTAAATGCATTGGGTCTGTGGGCCTTGATGGCGGTCATCGCCTCTTGCTGTGGCTGGCCGAGGGTCATCAGCAGCGCGGCGGCGACCAGCCCGGTACGACCGCTGCCCCCTTTGCAATGGATGACCAGATGCTTGCCATCCCCCAGCAGCTCGCGCAGCTGCGGCAGTGCCTGTTGCCAGGCGGCCTCGAAGGCGGTGTCGGGGGCCAGATCATCCTCGATGGGCAGATGGAACCAGCGCATCCCTTCGTGCTCGACCTGCTGGCCGAGCGGCGCCAGTTCGAGTCGGGTCAGCTCGGCGCTCGTCATCAGGGTCACCACCCCGTGGGCACCGGCCAACCGCAGTTGATCGAGCGCCAGGGTCAGCGGCACCTGCTGGGTGCCGGGGCAGGGAGTCAGCAGTAACTGGCCATCGACACGGGGAACCTCAAGGCTCCAGAAGGGGTGAAACGGGTGCATGGCGGATCCTCGCGTAGTGGCCGCAGGTCTGCGGTCGGTGAATGGCGCCAAGGATAGGCGGGGCCGGAGGGATGTCAATGGCCGTTGTGTTTGCCCCGGTTTACGGGCAGAGTCTAAAAAATTGAGCGGTTCAAGGAGTTAAGATGAGAAACCTGGATCAACTGGATTTGGATATCCTGGCCCATCTGTTTCGGGATGCGGGCATGACCAACAAGGATCTGGCCGCGCTGGTGGGCGTTGCCCCCTCCACCTGTCTGGAGCGGGTGCGCAAGCTGCAGCAGGATGGCGTGCTCAAGGGAGCGCACTGCGAAGTGGATTATCAGGCCCTCGGTGGTCACATTCAGGCCATGGTCTCCCTGCAGCTGGCCCGCCACAGCCGTCAGATCATCGATGCCTTCCGCGATGCCATTCTGGCGCTGCCCGAAGTGATCAGTCTGTTCCACATGGGCGGCAAGGATGATTTTCTGGTGCACCTCTGTGTCTCCGATACCGAGCACCTGCGCAACTTTGTCTTCGATCACTTCACCTCCCGCGAGGAGGTGGTGCACCTCGAAACTTCGCTGGTGTTCGAGCACAAGTTCAGCCGCTCCCTGCCCTGCTTTCCCCAGCCATAGCGGCCAGTGGGCCGACAATATGGGGAGATGAAAAAACCGCCAGCTGGCGGTTTTTTCTAGTCTGCTATCGGCTGAATCAGCACGGTTGGCTCAATTGGCGGCGGTGCGTTCATCCTTGGCCGTCTGATAGAGACTCTTCTGATAGGCCATGCTGCCCCACAGGGCAAGACCAAGGGCATCCTCTTTCAAAGCGTCCGGCTGCGCCGCCAGTGTCAGCTTCTCGCTGGCATTGTCGTAGACATAGCCCTCTGCCGCCCGCTCCGGTTGCAGGATCACCACATCCTTGCCGCGCATCAGGGCGAAGTTCTTGTCGTACTGCATGATGGCGCGCCCCGGCCAGTCGGTGGGCATGCGCGTCAGATCCTTGCCGAGCATGGGGTAGTCGGCACTGATCCCCATCAGGGAGAGCAGGGTCGGCGCCATGTCGATCTGGCTGACGACGCGCGGATCCTTTCTCGGCACTATGCCGTCGCCCACGATAACCCCCGGAATATGGAAGCGGGGGATGGGCACCAGACTGGCGCCACCGACCCGGCTGTCGTGGTCGGCGATGACCAGGAACAGGGTATCCTTCCAGTATTCGGACTGTTTCGCCCTCTTGAAGAACTCGCCGATGGCGTAATCCGCATACTTGGCCGCGTTGTTGCGGGTCTGCTTGGGTTGCTCGAAGAGTTCGATGCGGTTGTCCGGGAATTCAAACGGATCGTGATTGCTGGAGCTGAACACCAGACTGAAGAAGGGCTTGCCCTCCTTGTGCAGCGCCTTGAAGGTCTCGTCGGCCTTGGCCATCAGATCCTCGTCGGAGGCGCCCCATGAGCCCTTGAACACCGGATTGTCGAAATCCTTCTGCTCGACGATGGTGGTGAAGCCGTTGCCGAGGAAGAAGCTGCGCATGTTGTCGAAGTGACTCTCGCCGCCATAAATAAAGCTGGTGTCATAACCCCGCTGTTTGAGCAGATCCGCGATGGTGAAGAAGTTGGTCTGGCTCTTGCCGAGTTTGACCACCGCCTGTGCCGGGGTCGGCGTGAAGCCGGTCAGTACCGCCTCGATACCGCGCACCGAGCGGGTGCCGGTGGCGTAGAGCTGCTCGAAGGCCCAGCCCTGCTGCGACAGGGCGTCGATGTTGGGGGTAAGCGGCAGGCCGCCGAGGGAACCGACAAACTGGGCACCCAGACTCTCCTGCAGCAGGATCACCAGATTCTTCGGTTTACCCTGGAAGCTCGCCTCGTTGAAGGTCTGGCTGGGCAGCAGATCGGAGTTGAAATCACTGGCCGGACGGCCACTCTCCTTGCGCATGACCTCGAGCACCTTCTGAGGGGTCATCTCGCCGTAAAACTGGCCGGCATCCTCCTCGGCGCCCATCTGTTTGATGGCAAAGAAGAGGGAGTAGGCGGAATTGACGGTGAGCGAGTTGACCAGCGGATCCTCGGCAAAGGCGACCATGGCCGGGTTCAGGGCGCGGTGGCCGAGACTGGAGCGGGCACCGAGAAAACCTATGGCCAGAATGAGCAGGGCGAAGGCCGGACGCAGATACCAGCGGGGGAAGCTGAGGCCATGCACCAGACGGCCGCTCAGCCACCAACCGCCGGTCAGCACGGCGCCACTGAAGAGTAACGCCAGCAGCAGCTCGGCTTTGCGCCCCGCCCACAGCATGGCGAACACCTCTTTCGGATAGATGAGGTACTCCACATAGAGACGGTTGGGACGCACGCCATATTCGGTGACAAACGAGGGGGTGGAGATCTCGAGGAACAGCATCAGCCAGAGTCCGACGGTCAGCCAGACGCGCATCAGTTGCAGCCAGCCCCGGCCGATGGCATGGGGGCCTGCCAGCAGCAGAGTGAGCATGGCGGGGACACCCCAGACCCAGCAGAGGGTCGCAAAGTCGACCCGGATCCCTTGCAGCAGCATCTCCTGCCAACCGGCCACGGCATCCACCCGTTCCAGTTGCCAGAGACCGAGGGCGATTCGGCTGAAAGAGAGAGAAAAAAGCGCGAGCGCGCAGAAGACGGCGAAGGGCCAGAACGGGCCGAGTCGCTGTTTTAGATCTGTCATGTTTGTTCCTGAATGAGACTGTAAACGTCTGTCCACAGACGTTTTTTTAGTTGTTGTGAGGTTATGACAGATCGAATTGGTTAAGGTTGCATTCAAGTTTGTTAAAAGTCGGCATTAACACATTTATCATCTAAAAATGTGATGTCGCGCCACTAATGAGCACAGCATAATCTGCTGGGTAAAATGTGAGCCACAGCGTGTATGGATGGAGCGCTGGTGTTTATAATTGCCGCGAATTATCTCAATCGGAGCCGAAGGGATGCCGGTCTTTATCGATGTCGAGTATGTGCGGGGATGGCGCCTGTTTCTGGTGTTATCGGATGGCACCACGGGTGTGCTGGATCTGACCCCCTGGCGAACCCAGCCGCTGTTTGCAAAGCTGGAGAGCGAGCGTCACTGCGCCCGGGTCTTCATCAACCGTCACCACCAGCTGGAGTGGCCTGTTGGCTGCACGCTATCCGCCCATGAGGTCTATCACCTCATCTCTCCCATCGATGAGCGGGAAGCCTTCAGCTAATCCCCATTTTTTGTGAGCCAACGCCAGATTCCTGTTACTGGAATGTTTGCCCGTTTGCCTTTCTGAGCCAACTTGGGTAAAACCTGCGCAACATTTTGCCAACTTGCCTTCGCTTCACCTGACAGAGGCTTGCCGCTTTCGCGCCGCAGGCCTTTTTTGCGGCCTGATGGCAAACATTCCCCTTGCTGAAAGGTTTGGTCGGTTGAATGAAAATAACAAAATAAACAAATACATAAGGAAAATGTATGGCTTGTCATATGCGCACACCTCTTGCCCTGCTGGTGGGCGGGCTCGCCTGTCACGGCGCTGCCGGTCAGGAATCGGTTCAACAGCTGGATCCCATGGTGGTGGTGGCAACCCGCCCCGCCAGCACACTTGAAGTGACGCTGGATCCCAAGAAGCCCGGTTCCCCCATGCCCGCTGCCGACGGCGCCGGTTATCTGAAGAATGTCACCGGCATGAGCATGGTGCGCAAAGGGGGGCTCGGTGGCGACCCTGTACTGCGGGGGATGGGGATGTCCCGCCTCAACGTGCAGATGGATGGCGGCATGCTGGCCGGTGGGTGTGGTGGCCGGATGGACCCGCCCACCGCCTATGTGTTCCCCCAATCCTTTGACCGGATCAGGGTGCTGAAGGGGCCGCAATCCCTCGAGCAAGGGGCTACGCTGGCGGGAACCGTGCTGTTCGAGCGGGACAGACCCGAGTTCACCGCACCGGGCCTCAAGGCCGATGCCTCGGCCCTCTTTGGCAGCTTCGGCCGCGATGATCAGATGGTCGACATGACGGCAGGCTCGACCGACGGCTATCTGCGCGGTCAGTTCACCCACTCCGATAGCGACGATTACCGCGATGGCCATGGCAACAAGGTGCGCTCCTTCTATCGCCGCGAGAACGGCACCGCCCAGCTGGGCTGGACGCCGGGGGAGCACACCTGGCTGGAACTCACCGCCGAGCGCAGCAACGCCCGCGCCGCCTATGCGGACCGCACCATGGATGGCCCCATGTTTGATCGCGAATCCTTCGGGCTGAAGCTCAAGCAGGAGCAGATCACCACTCACTGGCAGCGCAGCGAGCTGACCCTGTGGGACAACTATATAGACCACATCATGGACAACTTCAGCCTGCGGCAAAACAGTGGCATGAAGATGCTCTCCAACCCGGATCGCCGCAACACCGGCGGTCGCTGGGCCAACGACATCGCCTTGCCAGCAGACTGGCTGCTGACCGCCGGGCTCGACAGCAACCGGGATCAGCACCGCAGTCGGAGTGGGGTCGACTATGCCACCAAGGATCGCCAGCGCACCCTGCGTTTCGAGCAGCAGGGCGGCTTCGCCGAACTGGGTCGTCAGCAGGGGGCTCACAGCTACAAGGGCGGTTACCGTCAGGATAGGGTAGAGACCACCCGCTATGGCGCCGGTGAACAGACCCTCTACAGCGATACCCTGAGTCTTAACAGCGGGTTTGGCCGCTACGAATATCAGTGGTCGCCACGCTGGTCCAGCTATCTGGCCTGGGGGCAGGCAGAGCGTGCGCCGGACTACTGGGAGCGCAGCAAGGACAGCACCCCGTTCACCCTCAACCCGGAGCGCAGCCGCCAGTGGGATGCGGGTCTGGCTTTGCGCAGCCGCGAGCTGGATCTGACCCTCTCCCTCTTTAGCGCCGACATCAAGGACTACCTGCTCTACAACAGCAAGTCGAACAAGGTGCGCAATATCGATGCCCAGACCCGGGGTGGCGAGCTGGAGGGACGCTGGCAGTTTTCCGAGCAGTGGCGTCTCGATGGTGGTATGGCGGTGGTCTACGGCGAAAACCAGAGCGACAACAAGCCGCTGGCCCAGATGCCGCCGCTTGATGGCAAGCTGGCGTTGGGCTGGCAGCCTGACGAGGCGCTGAACTTCACCCTGCTGGGACGCGCGGTGGCGGCGCAGGATCGGGTGGACGTCGGTTCCGGCACCGTTGCGGGTCAGGATCAGGGGGAGACTCCGGGCTTCTTCACCATGAACCTGAGCGGCGCCTGGCAGTTTGCCAAGGGGTGGCAGCTCTCGGCCGGGGCGGACAACCTGTTCGACACCTTCTACTACGAGCACCTCTCCAAGTCGGTACATGCCAGTCAGGCAGGGCTGGGCTACGAGCAGAGCGGCCGTATCCCCGAGCCGGGTCGCTCGTACTGGCTCTCGTTCAACTACCGGTTTGCCTCGGCGGGGGTGCTTTAACCAGTTGAGTCAGATAACGTTTTCAGTCACAGACACCGCTGTGTGAGCCTCGCTATCATGGTGGAAAACAGGCGTATCAGACGCCTGCTCTCACAGCGGGAATATAACAATGAAACAGGGAACGTTACGCTATGGCGGCCTGCTCGGGGCCGCCCTGTTACTTGCGGCTTGCGGCGGCAGCGGTAGTTCAGGCGGGGAGAGCTCTCCCCCCGTCGTCAATCCGCCGGTCACCCACCCTCCGGTCGCGACGGCCAGTCGTGCCTGCTATGGCGACGATCAACCCGCCTGCAACCTGCGCATCTATCAGGTGATGGTGGAGTCGTTTGCCGATGGTGACGGCAGCGCCAACTACGGCGTCGGCTATGGCCCCTCCCAGCACAACGGCGATCTGCAGGGGATCATCGATAGTCTCGACCACATCAAGAGTCTCAACGTCAACGCTATCTGGCTCACCCCGGTGTTCGACTCCTGCGCGGGGCAAGGCGGCGATAACAAGCTCGATGCCACCGGCTACTTCGCCTGCGACTTCTTCAACGTAGACCCCAACTTCGGCAGCAATGCCAAGCTCAAACAGTTGGTGGATGGGGCGCACCAGCGCGGCCTCTATGTCTTCCTCGACGGGGTGTTTGGCCACGTCAACAAGGTGGGGGTGAGCAAGCCCTCGCCAGAGGGGCGTCTGCCAGCCCTCACCAGCGGCGGTGCGGGTTATCCCGGCCAGCTGGTGGATTACAGCAAGCCGGAGAGCCTCGCCTACTTCAAGGAGGTGGCCCGCTATTGGGTCGAGCAGTACGGTATCGACGGCTGGCGCCTCGATCAGGCCTATCAGCTTGGGCTGGATGATTGGCGCGCAATTCGCAGCGAGGTGGAGCAGGCCAGCGCAACGCGCAAGGCGGCAGGGCAGCAGTGGGGCACCCTTGGCTACATGGTGGGCGAGGTGTGGAAGGGGGCTGACGACATTCGCGCCCAGGCTTACGGCAGCAGCGACAATCCGGCGCTCTCCTCGGCCTTTGACTTCCCGTTGCGCTACGGCATCGTGCAGGCGCTGGCGGTGGAGGAGTCCGGCAAGGGCGGGCAGGGGGCCAGCGTGCTCGATGCCAGCTGGAACAAGGTGGAGAACTACCCGAATCATGCCATGCCGAACCTGATGCTGGGCAACCACGATCTGGTGCGTTTTGGTGATCTGCTGGAGCGCGGCAACTTCAAGTTGACCGAGTACTGGCAGCGCCACAAGGCGGCCTTCAGCTTTATGGCGGCTCGCTCCGGCCCGATTACCTTCTACTATGGCGAGGAGTTTGGCGACGAGGTGCCGGGCTTTGCCGCCAAGGTTGGTGGTGACTGCGCAGCGCAGGGTTTGTGCGACGATCATGTGGCCCGCAGCGATGGCAAGGTGCCCGCTGTCACCGGCTTTGTGCCGGGTAGCGAACAGGCCGAGCTGAAAGAGTGGCTGGCCCAGCTGCTGGCAATGCGTGCCGCCCACCCCGCCCTCTATCAGGGGGAGCGAGTCAAACTGGTGGCCGAGGGCAGTCTCTATGGTGACATCAAGCAGACGGCGGGGGAACAGATAGTCTACCTGCTCAACCTCTCCACCACGGCGCTCAGCTACAACCTGCCGGCGGGCAAGTTGCGCAGCGGCAGTGCGCTGGTGGATCTGCAAAGCGGCGAGAGTCTGGCCATCGGCGGCAGCAGCGTGACGGTGGAGATACCGCCCTTGAGCGGGCGTTTCCTGCGTCTGCAATAAGTCAGCCATAGCACGCTTTGATATGAGAGAGGGCCCCATTACGGGGCCCTCTCTGTCATTGTAGGCGACAAAGTCATGGCGGGATTATGCGGTGGTCTGGCCCCGGTTTTCCAGCCGCTGGCGGAAGGCGCGGGCCAGTCGCTCGTAGAGATCCTGCGCCTCCTTGTCTTCGATATCGCCGCGGATCCAGGGGTTGTCGACGATCTCCAGCAGCACGCAGTCACGCCCTTGCTGGCGCAAGTCGAGCCCGTAGAGGCCATTGCCGAGCTGATGCACTGCGCGGCGGGCGGTCTGCAGTACCTGCTCCGGCACCTCGTTGAGCGGCAGCGCCTCGATTCGGCTCATGTCGAGGGGGTGCTTGCGGCGGCGGATGCGGTTGCCGGGTTCGGGCCGGTAGCGGCGGCAGGCGAACAGCGGCGAGCCGTCGAGAAAGCCGATGCGCCAGTCGAACTCGGCGGGGATCCGGCTCTGCACCAAGAGCAGGGCTGAGCGGCCCAGCCCCTCGTCCAGCAGGCGGGCCAGCTGTTGCTCGTCGCTGGCCATGGCGAGATCGCGCCCCTGTGCCCCGTCGGGCACCTTCACCATCAGCGGCAGGCCGAGCCGTTGCACCAGCTCGTCCACATGGTGGCGGCCGCGGCGGGTCACCACCATGGTGGGCGGCATGGGCACGCCGCTGCGCACCATCAGCTCGTAGAGGTAGAGCTTGTTGCTGCAGGCCAAGATGGCGCGGGAGCTGTCGATCACCGGCATCTTGAGCTGCTCGGCACGGTGGGCAAATTCGAAGGTGTAGTGGCCGACCGCGGTTTCGGCCCGCAGCCAGAGGGTGTCGAACTCCGGCAGCCGCTCTATGGCTGACGGTGGCAGGATCTCGGCCCGTATGCCCTGGGCGGCGGCAGCCCGGATAAAGCGCTCCAGCGCCAGCCCATCACTGCTGGCACGGCCGTCGTTGGGGTCGACCAGAATGGCGAGCTGATAGAGCGGCGCCGCCTGCTCCTCGTCACCGGTGCCCACCAGTGCCTGAGCGTGGTGCAGCATCAACTCTTTCTCGCTCTGGCTCAGCTCCAGCGGCGACAGGCTCTGCTGCTGGCGTACCGACCAGCCGTGGCGACCGCGCTTGAGGGTCAGCTCCTGCAGCGGCAACTGGCTCAGGCCATAGTAGTAGCGGGCCAGTCCCGCCAGCTCGCTCTGTTCACACTGGCCGAAGATGGCGCGCACTCTAATCCGATCCTCGCTCTGCTGGGCCAGCCACCCCTGTGCCTTGCGCCACAGCTTGGCCGGTGGCTGCTGGGGTTGCAGTCGGCTGATGGCCTGCAGACCCGGCAGGCAGTGGTGGCCGCGGGCCTGGGCCAGCAGCGAGCAGTAGTAGCCTGCGCTCAGGTGCTCCAGATTGCGGCAGAGGTTGATGATGCGGGGTCGGCCGCCGGTGGTCGGCACGCCATGTTGCAGATAGGTGCGGGCGGTCAGCAGATAATCGGCATGGCAAGGCCAGTCGCCCAGCTCTTCGACGATGACATAGGTACTCATATTTTCGGCTCCACAGATCAGACTGCCTGAACAGGCAGGATCCCCAGTGGGCTTCGATGCACCGACAAGCACGACAATGGCGCGAGGGGAAACAAGAGGTTACAGTGCCTAATATGACGCCTTGGTAACTTGTGATACAAGTCGCATTTTTGGTGCTGAGGATAAATAACCGAATAAGGACTCCCCGTGTTGACCGTACGTGCGGCCCGAACCGATGATCTGGGCGCCATCGTTAATCTGGAACGCTACTGTTTTCCCCCCGAAGTCGCCTTTGGCCGCAGCCGCTGGCACTATCTGCTGGCCCACGCCAAGGGGCGCACCCTGTTACTGCTGGACGAGAAACATCAGCTGATGGGCTATCTCTGCCTGCTGGAGCACAGAGGCTGGGATCGGCTGGTCATTCAGGCGCTGGCTATCCGCTGGACGGTGCGTCGTCTGGGCTGGGCGCGGCGCCTGCTGGAGCAGGTGATCCGCGAGGGCAAGGCCGCTGGCTGGGGGGCGATTCGCCTCGAAGTGGGGGACGCCAACGAAGAGGCGCTGGCGCTCTATCAGGGATTGGGATTTCGTCCCCAGCAGCGGCTGGCGGACTACTATGGCCGCGACCAGCACGCCCACCGGCTGGTGCTGCCGCTGGTGAGCGACGAGGAGCGTGAGCGGCGTAGAGTGGCTCGCACTCAGGCTCGCAAGCCCTCTTCACAGGCCAACTGATCATGTTGAACGAGCAGAATCGAGGAGCAGGATGAGCTGCGACAACTGCCTTGCCACCGCCATCAGGGCCAAGCTGGGGCGCTGCCCGGTCTGCGCCGGCCAGACCTTTGCCATCGGCATGGTCGGCTGGCTGGTCTGGTGGTGGTGTGGCGCCGACACCTCGGTCAACGCCCTCACCGGCTTGCTGTTTGCGCTGGGTGGCTCGGCCCTCTTGCTGCTCCATCTGGCGGTATTTGTCTGGCGCAAGGCGACCGGACGTGAATTGAGCGATGAATAAATCAGATTGGTTTCAACAACATAAATAACAATATCGGTTGAGATAATGGAGGTTCAGATGATAGCAATGGTAACGGGCGCCTCGTCCGGTTTTGGTGAGTCCATCAGCCGCCAGCTGGTGCAGGCGGGCTACAAGGTGATCGGTACCGGTCGCCGCGCAGAGCGGCTCGCTGCGCTGGCTGACGAGCTGGGCGCGCAGTTCCTGCCGCTGGCGTTCGACGTGCAGGACAAGGCGGCCACTCGCGCTGCCATCGACGGGCTGCCAGCCGAGTGGAGCGAGGTGGATCTGCTGGTCAACAACGCCGGTCTGGCGCTGGGGCTGGAGCCGGCCCACAAGGCGGATCTGGAAGATTGGGAGCAGATGATCGCCACCAACATCAGCGGTCTGACCCTGCTCACCCGATTGCAGCTGCCGGGCATGGTGGCGCGCAATCGCGGCCACGTCATCAACATCGGTTCGATTGCCGGCACCTACCCCTATCCGGGCGGCAACGTCTACGGCGCCACCAAGGCGTTCGTGAAGCAGTTCAGCCTCAACCTGCGCGCCGATCTGGCGGGTACCGCCATCCGCGTCACCAACGTGGAGCCGGGCCTGTGCGGCGGCACCGAGTTCTCCAACGTGCGCTTCCACGGTGACGATGCCAAGGCGGCCTCCGTCTATCAGGGGGTGGAGGCGATCCAGCCGGAAGATATCGCCAATACCGTGCTCTGGGTGAGCCAGCAGCCGGCCCACGTCAACATCAACAGCATCGAGATCATGCCGGTGGCGCAGACCTTCGGCCCGCTCAATATCAGCCGTCGCTGATCGCTGGATTGGCTGATACAAAAGAGGCTCCCTTGGGAGCCTCTTTGCGTTGGCGAGCCGATTACAGGCTCATGATCTTCTTGAACTCCTCCGGCGAATACTTCTTCTCGGTGCGCTTGGTCAGATCCGTCATCAGCTTGTAGCGCAGCGTTTTGGCCATCTGATAGGTCTGCTCCAACTGGCCATAGGAGTAGTCGGCAGCCAGCCCGATGGCGGTAGCCTTGTCGCTGGCGTAGGCCTGCTTGAGGCTCTTGTCGAGGATGGCGACCTCCTTATAGAGCTTGTTGCTCTCATTGCTCCAGACGCCGCGCAGCAGCGGCAGGTACTTGTCCGGATCGGCGCTGGCCAGCGCGGTCAGGCTGCGGAACTGCCAGTAGGCGGAATCGTCGGAGTAGCTGTCGCTGCCGGTGCGATAGGGCAGGGGATAGTTTTCCAGGGTGTTGTAGAGCGGCACCATCACAGATTCGGCCAGCACGCCGTAGCTCTGCCAGATCAGTCCCTGCAGCTCTTTGGGCATCTCCTTGCGCAGCTGGATGACGTGGGATTCCAGCTGGCGATCGACGCGGATCGGCCGCTCCGCCTTGTCCTCGAGCGGCGTACCGTCATAGGTGGCGCTCAGCACCCTGGCTACGTCCGGCACGGCGATGGGGGCATCCGGCTTCATAAACAGTGGATATTGCGCCTGCCGGGTCGCTTGTTTGTGGGAGGCCGTCAGCATGTTCTGGCCGAGCCACTCCCGATCCACGTTGTAGGGATCGGCAATCACTCCGAACGCCTTGGCGAAGTTGAACTCTTTCGGGTCGGCGTTATCCAGCAGTTTGTGCTCGCGCACGAACTCCAGCAGCTTGGGCGAGTGCAGCACATCGGCGCTGTCGAGATTGACGCCGTGGATGCGCAGGCCGTTGGCCATCATGGCGTAGCTGTCGTCCGGCACCCGCACCGCGATCCAGTGGTGGCCGGAGCCGATCTCCATCAGCCAGGCCTCGTTCACATCCGCCAGATAGAGGCTGTTGCCCTCACCGGCGCCATATTGCTCCACATAGCGGCCGAGCAGCTCGACCCCCTCTTTGGCCGTCTTGGCCTGCGGCAGGATCAGGGTGGGGATGATGGCTTCAATCACTCCCTTCTCGATCAGCGGATCGGCTTTTTGGGCCTTGTCGTTGACCTCGGCACTGGTGGTGGCCGAGATGGCGACGTTGAACTCGTTGATGCCACGCTCCTCATAATATTTGCCTGCCGGATCGCTGGTTGTGGCATCCCAGTCGTGGATGGCGGAGTAGGCGAAAAATGCTTTGGGCATCGGCACTTCCAGCCCGTTGCCCAGTTTCCAGAGTTTGCCCTCGTTCTGCTGCGCGGGCCGGAAGGCGAGGTACTTGTTCCAGTTGTTGACGCCAAAATCCTCGTTTCTGGCGATCATTACGCTGCCGTCCAAGCTGGCTCCCTTGCCGACGATGAGGCCGGTACAGGCGTCGGCACTGGTGCCAAGCAGGGTGAGCAGGGTGGCGGAGAGAAGACTCAAGGTGTGTTTTTTCATAGGTGTACCCGAAGGGTTGCGGTGAGTGAGAGTCAGACGAGGGGATGAGGTGTGGGGAGGCTGCAACTCCGAACTGGCAGCGGAGTGAGCACGACAGATTGGTCTGCCTGTTATTGGTTTTTCGAACAGATCATCCATGACACGGCTGGCTGGTTGTGATGTGCGCCAAAATTGTATTCCCGAGTGGTTGTTTATTTTGTGATCGAGCTGCGGTTCCTGACTTTTCTCTGGCGTCGTGGTGCGCGGACGGCGAAATGTGCCAAAACAGCGTGAGCCGACAGCAGATGAGTCATGATTCTGACGTCAGCCTTGCGTGGGGGGCGTGCTGAGATCCGCCATAGCGCGGGATCTTGCACCATCTGACAAGTTGGCCTGTAACTTGCTGGTTTAATTGATAATGGTGGGGCCTGACGCCCCATGTGACCGGATCAGCCTGTGCCCATTGCCGCAGATGCGCACTGAATTGGAGCCCCCATGGATATCAAACCCTACAGCCAGCAGCTTGCCCAAAGCGCATCCAACAACCGCGCCCTCGCCACCCTCAACAGTGCCAGTAGCGGCGGTCAGGGTGGTGGCTGGGAGGAGATGGTCAGCCTCTCCACCCAACGGATGACCGGTCAGGCCCAGCAGGTGCTGACCTACGAACATCTGGCCAAGAACAACAAGCTGCCGCCGGCGCTGGATATGAGCTCCGACAAGGGGGGCGTGGTGCAGCAGTTGGTGGACAAGGCGCTTGGTTTCGATCGCAAGAAGTTCAACGAGATCGAAGATAAGCTCAAGACCATCGCCGATAACAAGAAGCTGACGCCGGAAGAGCGGGCGGAGCAGAGCAAGCCGCTCAACGAGCAGCGAGAGGCGATGCTCAAGGAGGCGATGGATCGCCTGACCGGCAAGAAGAGCTCATCCAAAGATGAGGCCAAAACTGCCTGATCCTGCCGTTGTTCTGAGATCTACCCGGTCGGCACCGATGGGCCAGTGTCGACCGCCGATGGGCAAGCTTCTGCCACCTCTTTTGACCTCACCTCCCCACAGGCGCACAATGTCCGCGCATTGAGCCAGTCGAGGAGTCCGCCGTGTACAACTTCCAATATGCCAATCCGACCCGTATCTGTTTCGGCGAGGGGCAGATCGCCAGCCTGCCCGAACTGATCCCACCCGGCAGCCGGCTACTGGTGCTCTACGGCGGAGGCAGCATCAAGCAAAACGGCGTCTATGAGCAGTTGACCCGGGCGCTGGAGGGGGTGACGTGGCAGGAGTTTTCCGGCATCGGCGCCAATCCCAGATACGAGCTGTTGATGGAGGCGGTGGCTCAGGTTAAACGCGAGCGCATCGACTTCTTGCTAGCCGTCGGCGGCGGCTCGGTAGTGGATGGCACCAAGTTTGTTGCGGCGGCCGCCTGCTACGAGGGGGATAATCCCTGGGATATCTGCGGTAAACAGGCAAGTGTGCACAAGGCGCTGCCGATGGGCTGTGTGCTGACCCTGCCAGCCACCGGCTCCGAGAGCAATCCCACCTCGGTGGTGAGCCGCGGGGATGTGAAGATCTCCTTCAGAAGCCCGCTGGTGCAGCCGCAATTTGCGGTGCTCGACCCGACCACCACCTACAGCCTGCCGCCGCGCCAGACCGGTAACGGAGTGGTGGATGCCTTCGTCCATATTGCCGAGCAGTACCTCACCTTTCCGGTGGGAGGCGAGGTACAGGATCGGCTGGCAGAAGGCCTGCTGCAGGTGCTGGTGGAGAATGGCCCCAAGGCGCTGGCGGAGCCGACCAACTATCAGGTGCGGGCCAATCTGATGTGGGCCGCCAGTCTGGCGCTCAACGGTCTTATCGGCTGCGGGGTGCCGCAGGATTGGGCCTCTCACGCCATCGGTCATCAGCTGACGGCACTTTACGGGCTCGACCACGGCCAGAGTCTGGCCGTGGTGCTCCCTTCGCTGCTCCGTGAGCGGGCGAGCCAGAAGCAGGACAAGCTGGCCCAGTTTGCCGAGCGGGTGTGGCATTCGACCCGCGAGGACAAGGCCCTGCGCATCGAGGAGGCGATCATCCGCACCGAACAGTTCTTCCAGAAGATGGGACTGGGGACCCGGCTTGCCGACTATGGCCTCAGCGAAAGCTGCATTCCGGCGGTCTGCTCCAACCTCAAGCGGGTGGGGCGCACCGGACTCGGGGAGCAGCAGGATATCGACCCGGATCAGGTGGCGCGGATCCTCGCCCGCGCGCTATAAGCCGGCGCCGGTTTGTGTCCCTGGCTGATTCATTTTCCCAATTAAAGAGGGCCGCTTGTTGCGGCCCTCTTGCATCACGGGTTAGCCGATCACTCGGTGCGCGCCTTGAGATAACCGGCGTAATCCGGGATCTGCACGCTGAAGGCCTGGCGCATATGGGGGCTGTCCATGATGAAGTCGGCGGTCGCCTCGTTGGTGGCGACCGGGATGTTCCAGACTGCCGCGAGGCGCAGCAGTGCCTTCACGTCCGGATCGTGGGGCACCGCATTGAGGGGATCCCAGAAGAAGATCAGCACGTCAATCTTCCCTTCGGCAATCAGGGCGCCGAGCTGCTGGTCGCCCCCCATGGGGCCGGAGAAGAGGCAGGTGATGGGCAGTTGCGCCTTCTTGCCGAGCATGGTACCGGTGGTGCCGGTGGCGTAGAGGTGGTGGAGTTTGAGCTCCTCCTTGCGCCGCATCACCCAGTTCAGCAGGGGGGTCTTCATGTTGTCGTGAGCCACCAGCGCCACTCGCTTGTGGGCCGCCATCTCACGGGCGATCTGTTCCATGGACATCATCCGTAGCAGTGTTGTTTGAATAGAGCCGTATCCTAATCGAAAGCGGCGCCCGTTGCCTTGCTGGGCGCCGTAACTGTGATCACTTCGACTGTTCAATCCACTGCTTGTTCTTCTGCTCCAGCACCGAGATGGGCAGCATGCCGTATTCCAGCACATGGTGGTGGAACGCCTTGAGGTCAAAGCCTCCGCCCAGTGCCTGCTCGGCCGACTCCCGCATCCGGATCAGCGCCAGCTGGCCCGCTTTGTAGGAGGTCGCCTGGCCAGTGTAGGCCATGTATCGCGGTACCTCGGAGCTGATGTCCCCAGCACCCAATGCCGAGTTCTCCTTCATGTAGTTGACGGCCTGATCGTGGCTCCAGCCATACCAGTGGATACCGGTATCCACTACTAGCCGCATCGCCCTGAGCATCTCCTCGTTGAGGCGGCCAAAGTATTGCAACTGGTTGTTGAAGGCGGAAGACCCCTCGACCTTCACGTCTCCCACCGCCGGATCGTAGAGACCGCGCCCCTGATAGAGCCCCATGTCGTGATCCGCCAGATACTCGGTGTAGAGCGCCCAGCCCTCCGCATAGGAGGTGTAGGAGGCGTTAGCCACGTACTGCGGGAAGTCGGGATCCTTGGCGGCTAGCTCCTGGGCGATGGTGATCTGGAAGTGGTGACCCGGCGCCGCCTCGTGGGCCAGCAGGGTGCTGATGTTCCAGCTCTGCAGACCATAGGGGTAGTATGTGTTGAGGAAGAACTGCCCCTTGCGGCCGGTCTGCGGGTTGCCGTCCTGATACCAGGCTACCCCGCCGTATGGCGCATCTTCATAGGAGACGGGCACCACCTCGTAATCCAGTTTGGGAATGGTACGTTCGGCATCGAAGAAGTCTGGCAGCACCAGTGCTGCTTTGCTCTTGAAGACGTTGTACTCCTGCAGTGCCCGCTCGTGTTCGGCCAGCGCCTGCTGCTGTGGCCCGCTCAACGTCGCCCTGGCTGCATTGTCCGGGTTGAGGCCGGCGGACCAGACCTCTAGCGGGTTCTGATAGAAGAAGGTCGGCTCGTTCAGATAGCGGAAGAAGGCGTAGATCTGGCCGCTCTGCTTGCTCTGGCTCACGTCGTCGCTGTCACACTTGCCGACGGAATGGCATACCTTGACCATGGCAGCGAAGATCCGCTCTACCTCGCTCAATCCCAGCTCATGTACCTGCTCGGGTGTCATATTGGTGGTGGTGTGCTTCTTCAGCAGCCAGCGATACCAGTCTCGCCCGTTGGTCATGCCGCAGAAGCCATCATCACACTCGCCACTACCCAAGCGCACTGCATAGGCGCCGCCATGCTGGTAATCCAGATAGTCGCGCAGCGCCAGATAGCGGGTGTTGATGCTGTCCAACACGGCTTTGTAGTCTGCTCGCAGTGTGGCATCGGCATCCCCCGGCAACTGCTGCCAGCCGAGGTTGGAGCCGGCGATCGCCTCCCCATCCAGCTTGCTGTTGAGCTGGGCCAGCAGCCGGTCTACCAGCTCATCAGGCAAGGTGTTGCCTTGAACACTGGCCAGCTCGAACTGGTGTTTCACCTCGGCAAGATAGACATCATAGGCCTTGAGCCAGGTGAGGTGTTCCTGATACCAGGCCAGCGGGGTCATTGTTGTCTTTGCTCGAGTTGCCATTGCAAGTGCCGGAGCTGTGTCTGTGCGGTCGAGATCCCGTCGCCATGCGCCATCACCCGGCGTGACCCTGTCGGCCGAGCTGTGCTCGAAATAGTCGAAGTCACCGCTGACGGTGCGAGCCGCTTTGCCGCTGGCAGGGGCTGCTCCGACGTCATCTGCCAGATCCACCACGCGGTTGCGGAAGTGATGGATCGGGATCTGGGATTGGGGTAAATCGTATCCTTCAAGATTGATCTGCAAGTCCCAGCGGATCATGTCGTAGAACAGCCGATCCCGCTCACTTAGCACCGTGGGATCCAGAGCATTCAGTCGTTGGAGCAGTGAACTGTCGAGTGCTTTGCGCTTGGCGATGCTGGTGGCATCGATGGCAAAACCGTAGGGGTCGAGCGATTGGCTCTCGCGCAGGGCCTCATCCATGGTTTGCATCAGGGATGCTTTGGTGGCTGCGGGATCTGCAGGTGCGTTCGAGCTGTTGTCATTGCAGGCGGCAAGAGACAGGGCAATGGCGCAGGCTAGCGCGAGCTTGTTGGGTAGGAAGTGCATGATTTAGTCCTTTCACATGTTGTTATTGTATGTCCCTGTGAGGGGCCCCAATAGTGCAACTGCCAAGCGTCTGTTTTTGCGATCTGAATAGCAAAAATACGCTTATTTTTCATGCTGATAAGTGGTGTGAAAAGCTATGCAGCCAGACATTAAAAAACCCGCCTTAGCGGGTTTTTTAACCGTTTTTTCATGCCATAACTATTCAGGATGAACTGTGGTGCAGTTGCGACTGCTGGTAGTTCTCCAGCCCGATGCGATCGATAAGATCGAGCTGGGTCTCCAGCCAGTCCACGTGCTCCTCCTCATCCTCCAGGATCTCCTGGAACAGGTCGCGGCTGATGTAGTCCTGCACCGACTCGGCGTAGGCGATGGCTACCTTGAGGTCGGGGATGGCATCCATTTCCAGCGAAAGGTCGCAGCGCAGCATCTCTTCGACGGTCTCACCGATACGCAGCTTGCCCAGATCCTGCAAATTGGGCAGCCCTTCGAGAAACAGCACGCGTTTGACCAGCTCGTCGGCGTGTTTCATCTCATCGATAGACTCGTGATACTCCTTGTGCCCGAGCGCCTTGAGGCCCCAGTCATCGTAGATGCGGGCGTGCAGGAAGTATTGGTTGATGGCAATCAGCTCATTGGCCAGCACCTTGTTGAGATGGGCAATGATCTTGGGATCTCCTTTCATCGACAGTGCTCCTTGGTTCGTGCCTGAGGCTTCGATCGTTAGAGCTTAGTCCAGAAAAGTGACAACAAGAGGTCTGGCGAGCCAGCTCGCCTGAGAAAAGGGGTGACCCTGTTGGCGGGTCGCATCAGAAAAGAGGTGTCCGGATCAGGCCACTTCGTAGTAGAGCACGGGTTGCTCCTGCTCCATCTTGTCGAGTTCGGCGGCGATGATCTCCATGGTCATGCGCACGCATTTGCCACATTGGGCGCCCACCTCGAGCGACTGCTTGAGCTGGCGGAATTCGCTTTTACCTGACTGCACCGCTTTGCGGATCTGGGTATCTGTGATGCCGCGGCACAAACAGACGTACATGATGGTCACCTCTTGTGGAATGAGATGAAATCTAAATGAGAATGGTTCGTAGTGCAAATAACCATTGGTAATAAGATCCCCTGCTTGCCACTGTGCAACCCCTTGGGGACAATGCTGGCAACCAGAGGAGATCACCATGCTCAAGAAACTGTTCAGCGCCCTGTTCGGGGGCGAGCCGACCAAGGCGTCGGAAGTCACTCCCACCGAATATGCAGGCTATCTCATCTATCCGGAGCCCATGGCAGAAGGTGGCCAGTACCGACTGGCAGGGCGCATCACCAAGGAGCTGGACGGCGTGCTGCAGACTCATCGCTTTATCCGCTCCGATCTGTTTGCCAATCCGGCCGATGCCGAGCGTTTCATGGTGCAAAAGGCCCACACCTTTATCGATCAGATGGGAGATCGCATGTTCGAGCCCCGCAAACCGGCTGACAGCCAAGCTTCATGACACTGCAAGAGGTCACTCTGCTGCGCGAGGCGTTGGCCCGCGCCGGTGAGCGGCGCCTGATCTGGCTGGAGGGGAAGGAGGCCGACTGCATTGCCCGCGCCCAATCCCTGCTCGGTGAGACTGTCTTTTGGCTGGGTGCCGGACCCGAGTGTTATGCCCCACAACCAGCCGCCAAGGCGCTGCAGCGCCTTGGCCAGGAGTGCGACACGCTCGTCTTCAATGCCTTTAGCGGCTTTCATCCCGACGCCTTTGGTGCGCTGGCGGGCACTCTGCGCGCCGGTGGCTTGCTGCTGTTACTGACCCCGCCCAGAGAGAGTTGGCCCTCATGGTCGGACCCCGACCGGATCCGGCTGGTGGCCCAGCCGGAGGAGGCCGGTCGGGCCGGTCACTGCTTTATCGTCCGGCTGGTGCGGTTGCTGGAGGGGGATCCTGCCCTCTCTCTGGAACCGCCGGTTTGCTCGCATCCATGGCAACCGCTTGGGCCCGAACGCAGGCTGAGCTGCGATCAGACACGGGCACTGCCCGCCATCCACAAGGTGTTGCACGGCCATCGCCGCCGTCCGCTGGTGCTGAGCGCCGACCGCGGCCGAGGCAAGAGTGCGCTGCTGGGGCTGGCTGCCGCCGAGCTGCTGCGCCAGCAACCCTCGCTGAACATAGTGGTGACGGCCCCCTCGCAGGCAACGGTAGCGACCCTGTTTGCCCACGCAGCTCGCGGGCTAGATACCACGCCTGAACAGCTGACCGGACTGAGCTACTGCTCGCCGGATCGGCTGGTGCACGAGGCGATGAATCCCGATCTGCTGCTGGTGGATGAAGCTGCCGCCATTCCGACCCCGCTGCTTGAAGCCATGCTGGCCCGCCACAGCCGCATTGTGTTTGCCACCACTGAGCACGGTTACGAAGGGACGGGGCGCGGTTTTCACCTGCGCTTCAAACGGGTGCTCGATAGCCAGACCCCGGAGTGGCAGGAGATCCACCTCTCTGAGCCCATTCGCTGGAGTGAGCGCGATCCGCTGGAGCCGCTGATTTTCCGCCTGCTCGGCCTCAATGCCGAAGTCGCAATGCCCTTGCCGCCGACCAGCCCGAGCTGGCGTCTGGTCAATCAGGAGGTGCTGGCGAGCGACGAGACGTTGCTCAACCAGCTGTTCGGCTTGCTGGTGCTGGCCCACTACCAGACTACGCCGAGCGATCTCAGATCCCTGCTTGAGAGCCCGGATCTCGATATCCATCTGCTGGAGCAGGATGCGAGCCTGCTGGGTGTGGCCTTGGTGGCGCGAGAAGGGGAGATAGATCCCGAGCTGGCCGAGGCGATCTGGGCCGGGCGTCGTCGTCCGCGCGGCCATCTGCTGCCCCAGTCGCTGCTAGCTCATGCCGGTTTCAAGACTGCGGGGGGGCGCAGCTACGCCCGGGTGATGCGTATCGCCATCCATCCCGAGCTGCATCGTCACGGGTTGGGTTCACTGCTGCTTGGCAAGCTTGAGGAGCACTATCGCCAGATTGGCACCGACTACCTCGGCTCGGCCTTTTCGGCTAGCGCCGACCTGCTCCCCTTCTGGCGCAAGGCCGGACTGACGGTGCTGCGCATTGGTCTGCAACGGGATGCCGCTAGCGGCTGCCACGCAGCCCTGCTGCTCAAAGTGCTGAAACCCGAGCATGAGCCCGAGCTGGATCAGTGGCAGCAGCGTTTTGTTTGCCAGTTGCCGACCCTGCTGGCGGGCGAGTTAAGCGCGTTGGATCCCGAGTTGGTATGGCAATGCCTGCAAGGCAGTACCGTCACCGCAGCGGAGCTTGGTGAGTTCGAGCGCGACGAGATTGAGTGCTTTGCCCTGCATCACAAGCCGTTCGAACTGAGCCAATCCAGCCTGCAGTTGTGGCTGGCGCGCAATCTGGATGTGTTGGCTTCGCTGACCCCTGACGAGCGTTATCTGCTGATCGCAGCCATCTGGCTATATGCCGACTGGGGAATGCTGGCCGCGAGGTTGCAACTGGCGGGCAAGCCCGCCGTGATCAAGAGTTTGCGGGCGCTGCTGGCGCGTCTCTTGAGTTCCTCTACCACTCGATAGGTTTGCCCTGCCAGTCGAGAAAGCTCAGCTCGCCATCCGGTTGCAGCCGGTTCATCAGGTTAATCAGATGGTCGGCTACCAGCTCGGGACTCTGCACATTTCCCGCCGGTACATTGGCGTGAAACGGGCGGGAGAGTTGGGTATCCACGGTGCCGGGATGGAAGGCCAGCAATTTGACGCCGGGGGCCCGCCGGGCCAGCTCGATGGCGGCACACTTGAGCAGCATGTTGAGGGCGGCCTTGGATGCACGATAGCCATACCAGCCGCCCGTTCGGTTGTCGCCAATGCTGCCGACCCGGGCGCTGAGAACGGCCAGAATGCAAGGCTCGCGGCCAAACAGCGGTAACAACTGGTTGATCCAGCGCAGCGGCAGCAAGGCGTTGGTCTGGTAGAGGCGGGTCATGGCATCGAGATTGATTGCTTCGAGCCGCTTCTCTGGCTGGATCTCCCCCTGATGCAGGATGCCGTTGCATATCACCACCCGATGGGGTCTCGGCGCCAACTCCGCGATGCGGGCTACCGCAGTTGCCATCTGCTCATCGCTGTAATCACAACATAGCCAGTGCAGGGCCGGCGAAGAGGCTCCTGCTGGTGCGGGTTGACGACTGATGGCAATCACTGGCCCGACACCCGCCGCCAACCAGTGTGCGACCAGCGCCGCCCCGATACCGCCAGAAGCGCCAATCACGACGATACCTTCACTCATCTCAGGCTCCTTGTGGGTGCATGATGGATTTCACCATCCGCCAATGTTGTCCTGATTGGCAGATACGATCGTGCCAGCCTGCGGGATCAAGCGGTTAAGGCTGCAATCTTGCCGAGATCCGAGCCGTTGGGTGAAATCCATTCCTATACTGAGGGAAAACCGCAGCGGTCTGCTGCCCGCGCAACCAGAATGAGAGTCACCATGATGTCCAAAGATGGGGAAGAGCGTAAATCTATCCTGACCGAAAGTGGCACCAACGAGCTTGAGATCATCGAGTTTCACCTCAAGAAGCAGCTACCGGACGGTCGTGAAAAAACCGCTTATTACGGGATCAACGTCGCCAAGGTGCGCGAGGTGATCCGGGTGCCGGAGACCACCGATTACCCCAATGCCCAGCGTCATATGGTGGGGGTATTCTCCCTGCGGGATCGCCTCATCCCGCTGGTGGATCTGGCGGGCTGGCTCGGCATCAAGACCAACCCTGACCCCAGCCACAAGGTGGTGATCGTCACTGACTTCAACAAGATGGCTAACGGCTTCCTGATCGACAGTGTCAGCAGGATCCACCGGGTCTCCTGGGAGGATGTGGAGTCCCCCAGCCAGTTTCTGGAAGCGGGGGAGAACGACTGCGTGGTGGCCGTGGTCAGGCGCGATGGCAACCTCATCATGATCCTCGACTTCGAGAAGATCATCGCCGATATCAACCCCGAGCTCAGCATGGAGAAGTACGACGTCACCCAGGATCGCAAAGTGCTTATCGACGATCGCATGATGGCGCTGCGCCAGGGCAAAACCATTCTGGTGGTGGACGACTCGGCCTTTATCCGCAAGATGATCGAGACCACCCTGCGTACCGCTGGCTACAACGTGATCACGGCCAAGGACGGGGGAGAGGGACTGGAGATGATGACGGATTTCGATCGTCTGGCCCAGGAGGAGAGAATGCCGGTGACCGGCTTCGTCAATGCGGTGATCACCGATGTGGAGATGCCGCGCATGGATGGCATGCACCTGCTCAAGCGGCTGCGGGACACCCCCTCCTACAAGGAGATGCCCATCGTGATGTTCTCCTCCCTGATGAGCGATGACAACCGCCAGAAAGCGCTGCAATTGGGGGCCAACGATACCATCACCAAGCCCGAGATAGGGCGCATGGTAGGCATGATGGACCATATGCTGCTGGGGATCGCCCCGCCTTCGCCAGCCAACAACATCTGACCTGCCGTTAACTTCCAATTAGCCGGTCGAATTCACTGACCGGTGCCTCAAGCGGCCACTCCTTGCCAAGGAGTGGCCGCGCTGTTTTGGCTGTTTGCTGCGATCCCGACGCCCCTTGTCTCCCGGATATGATTCATGCAATGATAATTATTATCATTTGTTGGTGTGAAGCATATGACAGCAACCTGGGTGAAGGGGTGGGTCGACTCGACCGAAGGTGGCAGCAGCATGAGTCACTGGAAACAGCAGACCCGAGAGGGCAACCGGCTGTTTGACTGCGGCGAGTATCATCAGGCGTTGGCCCATTATCAGCAGGCGCTCTGGCTGGCTCGTCAGCAGTTGGTGCAGTGGCATGACGCCGATGAGGCTGTGGCGGCGCTGGTGGTGGCTCACCACAATCTGGCGGATCTGCTGGTGGCCATGACCCTGCCCGATCGCGCCGCCGACCTGCTCTGCTATGTGCACGACTGCCTGCTGGCGACCTGTCACTCCCCCGCTTGCTCCTCTCGCCTGCGAGAGGCTGCTTTGCGCCATACCCGCACAACCCGTGCCGAGTTGCTGACGTTCGTACAGCGCCACGGCAGCCACGCCGGGATCATGCGTTCACTCGGTCACTGCCTGTGTCAGAGCGAGCCCTCATCCCGGCTCCATTAATCCGAACAGAGGTCATCATGAGCCATACCCTGCCAGCCCTGAACTATGCCTACGACGCACTGGAACCCCATATCGATGCACTGACCATGGAGATCCACCACAGCCGTCATCACCAGACCTATACCAACAACCTCAACGCAGCGCTGGAAGGGGCGCCCGAGCTGGCTGCACTGCCAGTAGAGGAGTTGCTGCGCCGCTTCGATACCCTACCCGCCACCTTGCAGGGGGCGGTTCGCAACCATGGCGGCGGCCATGCCAACCACTCCCTGTTCTGGCTGGTGATGAGCCCGCAGGGGGGCGGTGAGCCGGGTGGTGAGCTGGCTCTGGCTATCGAGCGGGAATTGGGGGGATTCGATGCCTTCAAGCAGGCCTTCACTCAGGCGGCCCTGAGCCGGTTTGGTAGCGGCTGGGCCTGGCTGGTGGTGGACAAGGCGGGCAGATTGCAGGTGGAGAGCAGTGCCAATCAGGATAGCCCCCTTATGCATGGCCATACCCCGATCCTGGGGCTGGATGTGTGGGAGCACGCCTACTATCTCAAGTACCAGAACAAGCGTCCTGACTATATCGCAGCCTTCTATCAGGTGGTGGATTGGGCCGAAGTGGCCCGCCGCTATCAGGCGGCGCGAGGCTGACCTAGTCGCAGGGAATGGGTGTACAGGCTCACCGCCACAACCCGCGCTGTAATAACAAGACCCGCCAGTTGGCGGGTCGTCTGTTTATGGTGTGGCAGTGCTGACGCTGGCGGCTGAAGGGGTCATCGGCAATGTGGGCAAGGCCGTGCTGGGCGTCTCGGCGGTGGTTTCTGCCGAGGGTGTGACGGGAGTGACCGGCTCAGTCGTTGCCGCAGCGGATAAAGCTAGCGTGACTTGTTCCGTCACGGCCGAGGAAGATGGAGTAGCCGACTCGGTGGCAACCGCGGCAGATACTGCCGCTGGCTTGGCCTCATCCAGCGCCGGTTTGGGTTGTTTTAGGCAGGGTTGCAGACTGCCGATGGTACTCAGTGACTGGCAAGGCACAGGCAGGCCGATGGGGACCGGTGCCCCGAGGAACTTGGGCCCCTTGTCCAGCACATAGAGGTCGAGCAGCCCCATCAGGCGGGCAAAGACTTCCCGCACCCGGGTGCGGATCCCCTGATAGGCGCTGGGATCCTCGGCATTGAAGCCGACCGCATCGATACCGAAATGGCGAGCGATAAAAATGGCCCGCTCGTTATGAAAGCCCTGGGAGACCACGGTAAAGCGCTCCTGGCCGAACACCTCTTTGGCGCGAACCACTGAGTCGAGGGTGCGGAATCCGGCGAAATCCATATAGATGGCGGAGGCGGGGATGCCCGCCTTGATCAGGGCGCGGCGCATCTGGCGTGGCTCGTTGTACTGCACGGTGGCGTTGTCACCGGAGACGATGATGAAGTCCACCTTGGCATTGTTGTAGAGCTCGGCCGCCGCCTTGATGCGGTATTTGAAGTAGTGGTTGGGGCCGCCACCGGAGAGATATTTGGAGGTACCCAGCACCACCGCAACCCGGTTGTAGGGCACCTTGTCCACCTGATCGTAGGTGTAGTGACGGGCATCCGAGACGATCCACTCGCTGTAGCCCAGCAGCATGGCAATCAGGGCCAGCAGCAAAACGAGGCAGGCGAGGAGGATCTTGGCAAACTTCTTCATGCGCGGTGCGGTCAGGGTCTGAAGTTGGGAGTGGCTATCGGCATTCTATTACAACTCGGCCGCTGGCGTCAGGCTTGATAACGGGCGGGCACCTCATTCGGGCAGAGGTTGTCGCAGCAGAAGAGGGAGTGCGGGGGAAAAAGCGAGGGGCTGCGGTGGCAGCCCCTCTGTTAGGTGAAGGTTTATCAGTGGGCGGAGTCATTGCCCTTGCAGGCGTCTGACTCCTTGTTTGCTTGCCACCAGGGCAGCAGATCCCGGGCGAGCCACGCCTGATAGGCGTCGCTGTCGTTGGCGATCAGCCGGTCCAGCTCCCCTTCGAAGTCGCTCATCGCCTGCTGGCGATCCGGATTGCGCAGCGCCTGTGCCAGCGCCAGCCAGCTGGCGCCGCGACCGGTATCGTTGAGGAAACGGTGCACGGTATAGGACCAGGAGTAGACCATCTCGCCACCCTGGTCGTAGTCAAGGTGGAGGATAGCCGCCAGTGTCGGACGCTGGTTGGCGGGGCGGTTTGCCACGTTATCCAGACCCCGGGCAAAGCACTGGCCGTGGGCGATGTACTCTGCAATTCCCTCGGCCCACCAGGTGGTGCGGTTGAGCGGATAGTGGCCGAAGCTGCCGTACTGGTTGAAGCGACCATCCAGATAGTGAACGTACTCGTGGCGCAGGTTCCACACCTGGAAGGCAGGGCGTTTCCACTCCGCCTCATAGGCGAAGAAGCGGGCCTGATTGCCGGGACGAGCCGGATCCCCCTCGATATAGATGCCGCCATTGTCGGTGGAGACACCAAACAGCGCGCTGCCGTAGCGGCCCCAGTCGGCGGAGGAGTTGAAGATCACCAGCTCCAGCGCTTCGTTGTGATCATCGGCCACCGGTTGCCAGCCAGTCTCCATCTGCTGGTGGAAGCGCTGCTCTTCATCACCCAGCTCGCGGCAGATCCCTTCGGCCTGAGCCAGGGTCAGATCCTGGGCGCGCAGACGCAGGGTGGGTGAGCAGGTGTGCTCGAACGGCAGAATATCTTCCATGCGGATCGGGGTACAAAGCCCGGTAAACTCGCCACTGACACAGGCTTCGCTGGTGCGATCCGTGTAGGTGAGGTAGTAGCTGGAGAGGGTCAGGGAGACCTCTTCCAGCATGGCGGCCGGATGCTGGCCGCCCGGGATCAGCCCCTGCTGGCGCATGATGGCGATGACATCGCGATCCAGCTGTTGGCGGTAGGCGATCGCCTTATCCGGACTGGTGTGATGGAGGTAGCGCATCATCTGGTAGAGACGGCTATGGGCATCGAGGATGTTGTTGAAGATAAACAGATCCCGTGAGCCATCGCGCTGTTTCCAGAGGGCCAGCTCGCTCAGGCCCAGTTGCAGCAGGCTCTGGCGCAATGCCGCCTCCTGCTGCAGCACAGCTGCGCTGAAGTCAGCCTGCTGACCGTAAGAGGCGCTCTGATCGACCAGATTGAGCAGCTCGAACAGGCCATCGGCCCAGGGTTTGTGGCCATTGATCTGCGCCGCATGTTGCACCGCATAGCCGAACGCCTGGTTGAGCTGGGCCAGCATGGGGGCGGCACTCTGGCGGAAGGCGGCTTGGCCAAGTTGTCCCTGCGCCGCCACGCTCCAGGCTTCCAGCACTGTGCCAGCCTGATCCTGTGGTTCGGCACCCAGCAGCAGGGGATGGTTAAGCAGATCAATCATTACCCCGGCCAGTGCCCGGGCGGCCTGATCACTCTCTTTGCCAACGCCGCCGTGGTAGTTGTGGGCGCGCACATAGTAGAGCAGCTTGTCCATTGCCGGATGGGTCGGTTGGTTGGCCGCCAGCAGGGCACGCATGCCGCGCACCACCGCCATCAGCTTGGCGTCATCGTGGCCGTAATCCGCCTGCCAGGCAGGACTGTTCTGGCCGCTCACGTCGGCCACCAGTTTGGCGGCATCGCTGTCGAGCAGATCCACATCGGGCTGCTCTGGCTCCGAGCAGAGACGACCGTTGGCACGGCGGCACTCCAGCTGCTCCTCCTTGCTGGCCAGCACGATGGGGCGATTGAGCACCCGGCTCTCCTGCCACTCTTTGCTCTCTGGCAGGGGTTGCCACTCGCCGCCGGCGACCGGGTATTGGTAGCCGCTATCTTGCAACGTTACCTGAACCTCGCTGCCAGCGGGGATCACCTGACGGCAGATGCGATAGCGGATGGTGTTGCTCCCCTCCTTGCGCTCCTGCGGCTCATCACACTCCTGTTGAGGCGTGAGTTGATCCAGCTGCCACTGATAGCGGCGCCAGACATGGAGCTCGCTGACCTGAGCGGCAGCCTGACTGCCTGCCACCGGTTGCAGACGGAAGAAGATCTGCTCCAACCGGCCATCCCGTTCACTCGGGGTCTCTTCAAGTACCTGCAACTGCTGCCAATCCTGCGGCTGATAGTGCCACTCCGACTCGGCGCAGCGGCCCTGCGCGTTGAGCTCGCAACGATCCAGCTCCCTTTCGCTCTGACCCAGGATGATGGCTTGCGGCAGCGGCAGACGATCCTGCCGCTGGGCGGTCGGCGTGCCCGCCAGCTGCTCCCAGCGACCCTGCTTGAGGCCATAACCGAAGTCATAACTGCTGGCGGGAATGAGCTTGCCCGCTGGAATCCGGTCTTCACAGCGCATGAAGCGGATCTGCCAGCCCGCATCTACCTTGAGCTGCGGGTCGCCACACTGTTGCTCGGCCAGTGCGGCGAGATCGCTGTTCTGCCAGTCGAAGCGGCGGTAGACCCTAAGCTGCTGATAGGGTGCATTGCTGCTGCGCGCCTTGAGCTCGTAGGTGATCTCGGTGATGCGAGCGGCCAGCTGCCGGCTCGATTCGCCAGTCAGCTGATACTGTCGCCAGTCATTGGGGGAGTAGTTGGCTTGCGCCGAGGATGTAGCCAAAAGCAGGGGGCCTGCCAGCAGCAGCCACCCGGTACCTGAACGGTTCATTTTTATCCCTTTGTTCTTTTTTGTGTATTGTCTTGCGAGTAATCGCAAGGCAATTTAAACAGTTCCAAAGGGATATCAATTGCCAATTAAAAATCAGATAAATCAATAAGATGGTGACTTTTTGAGTCTGATCGAATTATCGTGGGTTGGCGCCGCAGTAAGGACTCACATGTTTCTTTTTTGTTTTCAAAGAAGATCGGTAAATTGTGAGTCCGATCTCATTCAGCTTGTCGTGCCCGAGTAGTTTGTTGTCGGGCTACCTTGCCCAGCAGTTGGCGGGAGGGTTTGAGATTGCCGCCAAGATCGGGCCAGGGGAGCCAGTGGTCGGGCACCATAAAGCCGGGCAGGGTGCTGCGGATCCAGGCTGCCAGCTCGGAGTCGGGAACCGGCTCGCCGTGCCAGTCGATAAAGGCGGCGGGGCGTTGGCCCCACTCGTCGCTCGGCACCGGCACCACCAGCGCCTGGGCGACAGCGGGATGATCTACCAGTCGTTGCTCGATGGTTTCGGGCTGGATGTTTTCGCCACCCGAGATGAAGAGGTTATCGAGCCGTCCCTCTACCAGCAGCTCCCCTGCCGCAGTGAACCTCCCCTTGTCGCGAGTATGAAACCAGCCTGCGCCATCGAGGGGCAGATCCAGCTCGCCAGCCCGGTAGTAACCGGCAAACAGGGTGGCGCCGCGCACGCAGATCTCCTGCTCCCTGATACACACCTCCCGCCCCGGTAGCGGTTTGCCAACTACGCCTGCATCGCCGGGGATAGCGGTGCAGACCTGACTGCCCATCTCGGAGAGACCATAACTCACCTTGGGTTCGAGCCCCATAGCGCAGAGGCGGCTCACCAGCGGCTGCGGGATGGCGGCACCGCCGAGCAGCAACTCGCGCAGGCTGGTACGGGCGGGATCAAAACCCTCTGCCAGCAGGCGCCAGAGCTGGGTCGGCACCAGCGAGAGATGGGTAATGGGTTGCTGTTCAAGCCGCGCCTTGAGCGGCTGACTGCGATCGTCCAGCACCAACGTGGCACCCGCCAGAAAGACTCGAAACAGGATGGCGTAGCCGCCCACATGGAACAGCGGCAGGGAGAGCAGCCAGCCGCAGGCCTCATCGAGGGGAATGAGGCTGGCAGAGCCGCGCGCCGAGGCCAGGTGGTTGCAGAGCCGGTGCACCACCGCTTTCGGCGTGCCGCTGGAGCCCGAGGTGAGGATCATATTGTTGAGTTGGGTCGATGCCAGCGGCCACGCTTCCTCTCTTGCTGGCAGTTCGCGCGTGAAGTCGAGCTGCAAGGGCTGCCAGTTGCCTGCCGGGATCTCCCCTGCCGACCAGAAGACATCGGCATCGAGTTGCACCGCCAGCTCGCGCTGCTTTTCGAGGGGGAAGGCGGGGTTGAGCGGGCAGAACACCACGCCGCTGCGCACGCAGGTCCATGCCAGCAGCACATCTTCCAGCGCACCGCGCACCACTGCAGCCAGATGATCGCCACGGCGCACGTCGGCCTGTTCCAGCTGTTGGCACAGGCTGTTGAGGCGGGCATCGAGCTGGCGGTAACTGAAGGGCGAGGCGGCGTGGATGGCAATGCGGTTCGGGGCTGTGATTGCCCGGTGGCGTACCGGGCAAGGTGTCTGTTCGGGTGAACGGGAGGGGTCAATCACGGTAATACAGTTGCTCCAGTCGGCTCAGTTCCGGTTTGCCATCTTCCCCCAGCAGGTTGCCTGCCATCCAGCGGCGGGTATCCAGCCCCGGCGCCTGTTCCGGTGCCCACTCGCCTGCCAGATGAAAGAGCTGGTTCAGGCCCAGATCCGATTCGAAACAGGAGGAGATGATCACCTTGAGCCGCAGTTCGCGGGCGCGGGCGATCAGCGCTTCGCAGTTGGCGAGTGAACCGAGCAGGGTAGGCTTGAGCACCAGCGCGCGCAGTTGCGGGATCGGCTCCCACGGCTTGCCTTGTGCCAGCAGCTCGTCCAGCGCCACCGGCATGCCGGTGCGGTTGGCGACAAAGGCGATGTCGGCAAAGTCGGCGCAGGGGTCTTCCAGATACTCGATGCGATTCGGGTCGAGATGGCCGCAGAAGGTCCATGCCTCCTCGCGAGTCCAGCCCTGGTTTGCATCCAGCACCAGCTTGAGGGAGGGGAGGCGGTCGCACAGCAGTCGGATCAGCGCCAACTCGTCACGCATCGGGTAGCGCGCCACCTTCAGCTTGGCCTTGCCGGGCGAGCGGTGCAGCCACTCTTTCCAGTTGCGCAGCAGCTCCTGGGGGGAGCCTTGAATGAGGGGATAGGGCTCCGGCAGCGGGTTGCGCTGCTCGGGCCATGTCCGGCGCGCGCAGTCGAGGCCAAATTGCACCGACGGCAGCACGGGGTTCGGGGTATCGCCGGCGGCCAGGGCCGCCAGCGTGGCAAGGGCTTCTGCCTCTGCCTGTTGCAGACTCTCTTTCGAGAAGCCGGGCAGGGGGGCGATTTCCCCCCAGCCGTCGTTGATGCGTACCAACAGCCCCTCTCGCGCCACCTCCACCTTGCCGTGAAAGGTCAGGGGCTGGGTAAAAGGCAGTTGATAGCGATACAGGGCGAGTGCCATCAGGGGTTCCGCTTGTATTTGGAGAAGTCGGGGCGACGCTTTTCGTTGAAGGCGTTGCGGCCTTCCTGACCCTCTTCGGTCATGTAGAACAGCATGGTGGCATTGCCCGCCAGCTCCTGCAAGCCCGCCTGACCATCACAGTCAGCGTTGAGGGCCGCTTTCAGGCAACGCAGCGCCATCGGGCTGTTTTGCAGCATTTCGCGGCACCAGCGCACGGTTTCACGCTCCAGATCCGCCAGCGGCACGACGGTGTTGACCAGACCCATGTCGAGGGCTTGCTGGGCATCGTACATGCGGCAGAGGAACCAGATTTCGCGGGCCTTCTTCTGGCCGACGATGCGAGCCATGTAGGAAGCACCCCAACCACCATCGAAGGAGCCCACTTTCGGGCCGGTCTGGCCAAACTGGGCGTTGTCGGCGGCGATGGTCAGGTCACACATCATGTGCAACACGTGGCCACCACCGACCGCGTAACCGGCCACCATGGCCACCACAGGTTTCGGGCAGGTACGGATGTCGCGCTGGAAGTCGAGCACGTTGAGGTGGTGAGTCCCCTCGTCATCCCGGTATCCACCGTAGTCGCCACGGATCTTCTGGTCGCCGCCGGCGCAGAAGGCTTTCTCGCCAAAACCGGTCAGGATGATGGTGCCGATCTGATCATCATAACGGGCATCGGCCAGCGCCTGCAGCATCTCTTTGACGGTGCGGGGGCGGAAGGCGTTGCGCACCTGGGGACGGTTGATGGTGATCTTGGCAATGCCATCGTTGGACTTGTGATAGAGGATGTCCTCGTAACCGGCGGAGCAATCTTGCCATTCAACAGGTGCATACAGTTCAGCTTCCGTCATTGCTTCAATCATGACTCGTCTCTTCTTGTTGGTTGACCCACTCCGCGAGGAGTCGGGCAAAGTTATCAGGCTGATGGGCGTGCAGATTATGGCCGCCATCCAGCACCAAGTGGTTGATTCTGCGATTTTGGTTCGCCAGCTGGCAAGCCAGCTGATGGAATTTGTGATCCCGTTTGCCACTCACATAAGTAACCGGCAGCTGGCTCGCCATGAGCCAGGGGGCGAGATCCGGCTGCTTGCCGAGCGAAGTGGCGCGCAGCATGGTGGCGATGCCTAGGCCGTCGTTGCCAAGGCGGTGGGCGATCTGGCGGGCCCGGGCCGCGTCGTCGAGATCGGCAAACACCCCTTGCCGGTACCAGTCTGCCAGCACGTCAGCCAGGCGCTCGCGCTCGAAGCGCCGCGCCCACTGTTCATCGTGCTGGATGCGGGCGGGCCGCTCATTGTCTGGTAGCCCCGGGTGGCAGTTCTCCAGCAGCAGCCCCCGCAGCCCGGCGGGCTTGCGGCTGGCGTGATAGAGGGCCAGTCGCCCACCCAGCGAGTAACCTGCTAGCAGATAGCGTTCAATATTGCGGCTGGCCAGCTCGGCAACCAGCCACTGGTGGCTCTGTTCAAAGTCGCTGACGTTGAGAGCGCTATGCTGGCCGTGACCCGGCAGGTCGAGGGCGATGCAGCGGATGGCGGGCAGCCGGTCGATCACCGGTTGCCAGTCGCCGCCATCCCCCAGCAGGCCGTGCAGCAACACCAGCGGCACATGGGCATTTTTATTTGCCACGGATGGCGGCCCCCAGCGCCTTGAGATCATCGGCCACCTGCTCGCTCGGTACCCGGATCTCGATCAAGGTAACGCCATGTTGGAGGGCTGTGCTGTAATCGCGTTCGAACTCGGGCAGGGTGGTCGGCGCCCGATAGGCGAGACCAAACATGGCGGCAGCATGTTCAAAACTGAGGCCGTGGGGCAGTCGGTAGTAGCTCTCCAGCAGCGCCCCTTCGGTGGGCACCGGCAACATACGGAATATGCTGCCGCCATCGTTGTTGAGCAGGATCACCACCAGCGGTCGGCTCGCTTTGCTGAGCAGGGCGAGGCTGTTGAGATCGTGCAGGGCGCTGAGATCCCCAAGCAGCAGGGTGGTGGGCTCATCACTGCCTGGCTCGACCGATTGGGCAAACCCGTAGGCGGTGGCGATCAGGCCATCGATGCCGGAGGCGCCACGGTTGGTCATCACCCGGCTCGGCCCCTTGCCCGTTTCGCCGAGCATATCCATCAGTCGGGCTGGCATGCTGTTGCCGACAAACAGCTGTCCTTCGATAAGGGAATTGAGGCGATGGCAGACTCCGAGCTCGGAGAAGTGCTCGCAGGCAGCGGCGATCTGCTGGCTGGCGTTGTGTTGCAGCTTGGCCAATGTGTGCCAAGGGGCCCGGGTGGTGACCGGATGGGCCGCAGCGAAAGCGCTGGCGCTGCAGAGCAGCCGGTTGCGCAGCCGGTAGTCGGGGTCGAGCCGCGCCGGTTGCGGATCCACCAGCCAGTAATCCTGCCATGAATGGTGTTTTATGAACTGGCCAAGCCGCTTGGAGACAAGCCGCGCGCCAAATTGCAGCAGCACCTCGGCGCGGCCCAGCTCGGCGACGAATTCAGGGGCGTTGAGCGCCATATCCATGTGGATGAGGTTGCGACTATCGAAGCGGATCTGGCTCTGCAGGTCCGCCAGCAGCGGCCAGCCGAGTTGCTCCGCCAGCGCAGCGGCGGTCTGTGCCTGCTTCGGGTCGGTAATGCGACCAGCCACAACGATGCCGCGCTGTTGCCGAAAGGTTTCCCACTCCGCCTGAGGTGGGCAGCTCGGCTCACTTTGCTGCCACGGGCTCCAGGGCTTGTACGAGCCGAGCCAGTCACCCAGGGGGGCCAGATAGTCGGAGAAATCCTGATAGTGCTCGCCCGGATAGAGGGGCTCGGGGTACATGCAGTTGAAGTGCACCACTCCGGGAGTGAGTGCCTGTTTGGCCAAGGCTTGATCTACCGAGCTCAGCACAAACGCCGCCGGAATGGTCGGGGTGGGGCTCGGCAGGTTCTGCTGATAGACGGGGTAGCGGCCGAAGATCCCCTGCTGGTCGATCGCCTGATTGGCGCCGTTGTCGATAAGTTCGTGAGGACGATCGGCGGAGAGAATAATCAGCGGCACGCCGGTGAGCTGGGCCTCAGCCACTGCGGGCCAGAGGTTGGCTACCGCGGTGCCAGAGGTCATGATCACCGCCACCGGCCGGTTGCTCCCCTTGGCTAGCCCCAGCGCCATAAAGCCGAGGCCGCGTTCGTCAAAGTGCAAGTGACGACGAAAGCCCTGATGGGCCGCGGCGGCCATGGTCAGCGGCGCAGAGCGGGAGCCGGGGGCCAGCGCGATATCGCGCACCCCGAGGCGAAAGAGCTCCTCCAGCAAGAGGGAGGACCAGACGTGGTTGAAGGTGGCGTGCTGGCTCGAAAACGGTGTGCAGGCAAACTCTTCGCTGGCAGGCTCTTTACGGGTGGGCATAGGGGCTCTCGTAGCGTGAAAAGGGTGAATGACTATCCCAGCAGGGAGAGCACATTGGCGATCTTGTTGTCGAGTTCGGCCCACTCGGCGACAGGCTCGGAACCGGCGACAATGCCGGCACCGGCAAACAGGGTGACGCTGCCCGGCTGAATGCGGGCGCTGCGAATGGCGACCGAGAACTCGGACGTCTCCCGACTCAGCATGCCGCAGGCTCCGGCGTACCAGCCCCGATCGTAGGGCTCGAACTCGCGGATAAAGGCGAGCGCTGCCTCGCGCGGGGCGCCGCCCACCGCCGGCGTCGGGTGGAGGGCGTCGAGCAACTGCCAGTCGCAGACCCCGGGCTTGAGCTCGGCTTCGATATCGCACTTGAGGTGTTGCAGCAGCCGCAGTTTCAGAATGCGCGGCTCGGTCAGGGTGGCATCGTGGGTCAGTGGCGCCAGACGGCTGAGGATGTCGGCATGTACCAGCCGGTTCTCCAGCCGGTTCTTGCTGTCGGCCAGCAGCTCGGCAGCCAGTTGGGCATCCACCTCTTCATCGCCGGAGCGGCGGATGGTGCCCGCCAGCGCCTCGGTAAAAAGGTGGCGATCTTCCCGGCGGTAGAGCCGCTCGGGGGAGCAGGCGATAAAGGCCTGCTCGGGGGAGAATTGAAAACCGAAGTGGAAGCAGTCCTGGGCGTGGCGGGCCCACTGGTCGAGCATGGCCCAGGGATTGATATCCGCATCATGGTTCGGACTGGTCAGCCGGCTCTCCCGCGACAGCACCACCTTGGGGGTGTGGGCCTGAAAATCGGGGGCAGTGACGCGCTCAACCAGCGTCTGCCACTGGGCGGGGCCGGGGCAATCCTGTCGCTGCCAGGGCTGCTTTTGCAGGGCGGGCAGCGGGGCTTCCGGGCGCAGGGCATCGAGGGCGGCTTCGGCCGCCTGCAGTTCGGCCTCGAGATTGTTTTCATCCAGCCAAAGGTTGAGGCAGAGACTGACGCACTCGCCACGGCGCACCAGCTCGATGCGGGGCAGCACGAAACGGCAGGGGCCAAACCCTTGCCAGCCGGACTGGGCCGGATCGAACGCCAGTCCGCCATAGTAGCGAGGGCTGTCGTCATGATGCTGGTTGGCTGTGTTAGTGCACACCTGCTTGATGGCGTGCGGTTCGGTCAGTTCATGGATGGCGCCCAGCGCGACATACTCGGGACGAGCCTCTCCACGGGCCTGCCAGTAGATGCGGGGATAGAGGGTTTGCGCCGCGAGCCAGCCCAGAAAGGAGCGGATTTCGATCGCCACTCGCAACCGTACGAAGCCGCTGACGTTGCTGTGACGCAGGGCGTCCAGTTGTTGCTTGATATGGGTCTGAGCCAACATGGATTCTTGTCTGAGCCGGGTAGTAACGAGCGATCCGGTAGCTGGATGCCGTAGGTTTATGCCAAAGGGCGATGATTTCCTATATATTATCTGCCCATTCGTCCATGTAAATCGCCCGCGGGAGCTTCACTCTCCGGGGCCAAGTATACCCAAATCCGGTTCGATAACCCTTAACACGATCAATATCCGATTGTTTGGCCATCACAAAATGACAAATACCTTCTCTGTTTGGTTGCTGGCGGCGCGTTTGCGAACATTGCCGCTCGCCTGCTCTTCCATCCTGCTGGGCTCGGGGCTGGCTGCCAGTCGTGGCGCCTTCGATGGCACCATCATGGCGCTCTCTCTGCTGACCGCCATCCTTCTGCAGATCCTCTCCAATCTGGCCAACGATTACGGCGATGCGGTCTCCGGCGCCGACAACGGCGAGCGGATCGGCCCGCAGCGGGCGGTGGTCTCCGGTCTTATCACCAAAAAGCAGATGTGCGTGGCGATGGGGCTGACCGCGCTGGCGGCGGTGGCCAGTGGCCTGCTGCTGCTCGGCTGCGCCTTCGGCGGCCAGTGGCTGCAGATTTTGGCATTTGTGGTGCTGGGTGGCGCGGCCATCGTGGCGGCGGTGACCTACACCGTCGGCAAGACTCCTTACGGCTATCGCGGGTTTGGCGATATCTCTGTGTTCCTCTTCTTCGGCTTGCTGGGGGTGCTCGGCTCCTACTACCTCTTCACCAAGAGTCTGGAGTGGGATCTGCTGTTGCCAGCCACCGCCTGTGGTTTGCTGGCTACCGCCGTGCTCAATATCAACAATGTGCGCGACATCGAGACCGACGCCGCCAGCGGCAAGATCACCCTGGCGGTGCGCCTTGGCCGCAACCGCGCCATCGCCTATCACTGGGTACTGCTGGGGGCGGCGTTGCTGGCAACCATCGCCTTTATCCTGATCCAGCCCGCCAGTTTCTGGCCGTGGATCTTCCTGCCCGCCATGAAGCCGCTCAGCGATGCGGCCCGCACCTTGCGCGAAAGCTACGATGGCGAGGTGCTGACCGGTGCCCTCAAGAAGACCGCCATCAGCGCCTTTCTGTTCAGCCTGCTACTCTCCATCGGGTTGGCGCTCTCCTGACAGCTGGTCGCAGCTCGCCAAGGCGAACAATACAAAGGGCTCCCGAGATGGGAGCCCTTTTTGGTTTTGGCGGGTTTAGCTGGCGCGCGCCACTTTGAGCGTACGGCGGGAAAATAGCAGGGTATCCAGCAGCCAGATGACAACCATGGAGGTGCCCACCAGCGGGAAGGCAATGCCCAGCAGGATCAGCAGGGCGATGGCACCGCGCATCGGCGGGAGTTTGGCGGGCAGTGGCGGCGCGGCGAGACGGCCTTGCGGACGACGGCACCACCAGATCCACAGGCCGCTCACGGCGCTGGCCAGCACCATCAGGCAGATGGTCAGCATGGCCAGTTGATGGGGCCAGCCGTAGAGCTTGCCCATGTGCAGCATGACGCCGCTCTCCACCGTCTTGGCAACCGTGCCGTAATCCTGCCAGCGCACATCGGCCAGCACCTTGCCGCTGTATTGATCGATATGCAGGGTGGCGTCGTTGCGTGGATCGTCGGCAAACAGGGCGATGGTGTAGACGCCGGTGGTGCCGACCGGCGGGGTGATGCTGTACCCCGGACTCACCTTCCGGGCAGTGGCGATATCCAACACCTGTTGCAGCGGGATCCGCTGGCTGGCCATCACCATTCCCTCGTGCTCGCCGTGGTTCATGGCGCCGTGATCGTGCCCCTCATCAACAGGCTGCGAGCTGGGCATGGGAGTGTTCTCCACCGCCCAGGGGACGGTCTGCTCGTGGGCCTGATTGAGGCTGCGAGCCAGCGGTGCCGATTTGGGCACCTCGTTCCACATGGCGGCGGGGAAGCGGTTCCAGACCGCGGCAAACTGATCGCCCCAGAAACCGGTCCAGGTCATGCCGCTCAGCAGCAACAGCAGCAGGAAACCAGCGCCCCAGAAGCCGACCACTGCGTGCAGATCCCGCCACCAGAGGCGTCCGCGCTGGTTCACTCTGGGCCAAAGAATGCCACCCACCCCGGGCCCCTTGCGTGGCCACCAGAGGTAGAGGCCGCTCAGCAGCAGTACTAGCCCCCAGCCTGCCGCCAGTTCGATCAGCCGATCCCCGTGGTGCCGAGCAGCAGGTCGGCGTGCAGGGAGCGAGCCACCGCTTGCAGATTCCACTTGTTGTCCATGGTGCCGAGCAGGGCGCCGCTGGCGGGATCCATAAACAGGGTCAGTTCGCGCTCCCCCTGATTGACGATGAACTGAGCGCTCAGGTCGGGAGCGGCAGGCGGCAGGTATTTACGCAGGTTGGCATCGGGCATGGTCATCATCGCCTTGGCCAGCAGCTGGTCGGCACTCAGGGTCTGGCTGGCGGGGGCGACCTCCATCAGCTCTGGGTACATCAGGTTGTCGAGCTGGGGTTTGAACAGATAGACGATCCCGGTCAGTGACAGCAGGATCAGGAAAGGGGCGACAAAGAGACCGTCGTAGAAGTGCCAGCGCCAGATCCGTTGGTAATGACTCGAGTCCCTGTTTTTCATTGCACATCCTTGTTGAGGTGCCAAACCTTTCGGCAGGTGGAATGTTTGTGGCGGCGCGGATAATAGCAGTAACGTTTCGTTAACTGCAATCGCACATCTTGAGATCGATTCAGTGCGGGCTGCCGGTAACATGAGGTGCCGACGGTTTGCTGGATAGGATGAGCACGCTTTGGGAAAAGCCTGTTTGCTGCTGGACTTTTCCTTATAAATTATTACCTTGTGGTAACAATTTGCAGGCGATGGTGGTGGTAACGGAATGGGAGCAGTCATGCAGCCACATGGGCAATTTGACATGGAGCGCAGGGGCCAGATGCTGATCTGCCGCCCGAGTGGCCCTTTCAATCTGGCAGGTGCCATGGCCTATGAGGCGCGTTTTCGTCACGAACTGGCCGGATTGATGGATGGCCCCTGGGGGATTGTCGAGGTCGCGACCGAGTTTGAAGCGGCCGGGCCCGAGGTGCTGGCCCGTTTTCGTCGCCAGTTTGGCTGGTGTGCCGAGAGTGGCTGTCAGTTTCTGGCGGTGGTCTTCGTGGGGGGCTTCAAGCGCTATCTGGCGGATAATATCTTCACGGGATTGCCCTTTCGGGCGGTACGTTACTTCGAGCAGGAGGCAGCGGCCATCCAGTGGCTGGGGGAGCAGCTCAACACCGCTCCCTGTGAACCTGCGCACGCTTGACCACCTCGCTCACCGTTTGGACGGGTTTCACTCCAGCTTGATAAACCACTTGTCCCGCTCGTCAACGCAGTCGGGTTCACCCATTTCGAATTCGCGGCAGATCAGCGGTCGCACCTCGTACTCGTACATGGATGGGGCACATCATCGTGGTGAGTGCATTCGAGGATCCTGGTCAATCCAGCTTGATAAACCACTTGTCCCGTTCGTCAACGCAGTCGGGCTCACCCATTTCGAATTCGCGGCAGATCAGCGGCCGCACCTCGTAGATACGGCACATCATGGTGTTGCGGTCGAGGGCGGCGCACCAGCCATCGTCCAGCCGGCGCATGACCGGTATCTCGCCTTCCCGTTCCAGTACATAACGGTCCGGCACGCCGGTATCGGTAAAGAGCATCACTTCGAGGCGGCAGCAGCAGGCTTCGCAGTTCTGGCAGCTCACATCGGTTTGGATTGCTTGGGTCATGGTGCCTGTCTTGCCGCATGGCGGCATCGGAGATATGAAACAGGCGCCTCTCAGGCGCCTGTGGTCTGGCTAACGGCTTGCAAAAAACCTTAGCCCAGTTTGCGGGCGCGGTAGCTGCGACCCTTGATCTTGCCTTCCTGCAACCGCTTGAGGGCGGCGCTCGCCACGCTGCGCTTCACGGCGACGTAGGAGTACTGCTCGGAGATCTGGATCTTGCCCACGTCGGCGCCGGCAATGCCGCCTTCACCGGTCAGGGCACCCAGAATGTCACCGGCCCGCACCTTGGTCTTGCGGCCTGCATCGATGGAGAGGGTCACCATCTGCGGGGCGATCGGCTTGATGTCGCGGCCGATGCTGTCGAGATCACCCAGCGGCATCGGGGCCTGCTGGTACTCTTCGATAAAGTTGACGCGCTGGGCCTCGTTCGGCTGATAGAGGCTCAGGGCCAGACCCTGCTGGCCGGCACGACCGGTACGGCCGATGCGGTGCACGTGCACTTCCGGATCATAGGTCAGCTCGTAGTTGATGACGGCGCCCAGCTCCTTGATGTCGAGGCCGCGGGCCGCCACATCGGTGGCCACCAGAATGGTGGCGCTGCCGTTGGCAAAGCGCACCAGCACCTGATCCCGCTCGCGCTGTTCCAGATCGCCATTCAGCGCCAGCGCCGAGAAGCCCTTGGCGGCCAGATGGTCGGCCACGTCGTTACAGGCGCGCTTGGTGTTGCAGAACACCACGCAGGAGCTGGGCTGGTAGTGACTCAGCAGCCAGGTGAGGGCGTCGAGGCGATGACCGGCAGGCACTTCATAGAGCTTCTGTTCGATGGCGCTCCCCTCGTGCAGGGACTCCACGCTCACCTCGACCGGATTGCGCTGCACGCCGCGGCTCATCTGGGCGATCCCTTCCGGATAGGTCGCGGAGAAGAGCAGGGTCTGACGCTGTTGGGGGGCATAGCTGATGACCCGGTTGATATCTTCGCCAAAGCCCATGTCCAGCATGCGATCCGCTTCATCCAGCACCAGCGTCTTGAGGCCGGAGAGCTCCAGCGTACCTTGCTCCAGATGTTTGAGAATGCGACCCGGGGTGCCAACAGCGATGTGGGCACCAAAGCTCAGGGTGGCGGACTGCGGTGCGGTCGGGGTGCCGCCGCACAGGGTCACCAGCTTGACGTTGGGCAGGGCGCGCGCCAGACGACGGATCTCGGTGGCCACCTGATCCGCCAGTTCGCGGGTCGGGCAGAGCACCAGCGCCTGCACTTCGAGGCGGTTGACGTTGAGCTTGGCCAGCAGGCCGAGGCCGAAGGCGGCGGTCTTGCCGCTGCCGGTTTTTGCCTTGGCGATCAGGTCTTTGCCATCGAGCACCAGGGGCAGGCTCTGGGCCTGGATCGGGGTCATCTGCAGGTAACCCAGGCTGGTGAGGTTCTCTTGCAGGGCGGGGGAGAGATTGAGGCTGCTAAATTCGCTGTTGTTCACAAAAGGACTCTATTTCGGAGAAAACGGGGATGCGCGAGCGCTAAGGCCGCGCATCATACCAGAATGTGGCACCGGATGTGGCGGATTTTTGAACGGCTGGCCATGGGGGGCACATTATGGGGGTATTTGTTGCCAGATTGGTTGTGAGCAATATGTGAAAGGATATCGGGGTAATTATTCAAACATGCGTGTAATTATTTATTGCGGATAAACGTTTGCCATTTCTGTTGTTTAAATATAATGGTTGAAAAATATTCTATTGGCGAGTGTGGCATTAAGCACAATGTTGCGAAAATGATATCAAGATATTTTGGAGGGCCATGAAAATGCCATTTTAATTATGTAATATCATGTTTTTTTAATGAATTTGTCGTCGTCAAAGTTGTGCGATTAATATCAGGTTGTTGCGTAATTAATTTAAAAACGTTTGTATTATCCTGCATGCATATTATTACACGGGATTGTGATGACTCTCTGATTTTTAAATGTGCAAATGTCTATGATGGCGCCGGTCGAAAATTACAATTCACTCAGGTGCTACAGGTATGGAATACGTTCACTTTGTGCTCGGACTGGTGATGGTCCTCGCTCTTTCTCTGCTGGCTAACCGCCACAACTGGAGACAGATCAAGCTGCGTTATATCGGCCAACTGCTGGTGGTCGAGCTGGCGCTGGCCTGGTTCATGTTGAACTCGGAAGTGGGTCTGGCTGTGGTGGGTGGCTTCGCGGCCGGCTTCACCAAGCTGATGGAGTTTGCCAAGCAGGGAACCGACTTTGTATTTGGCGGCATGATGAATGAAGGTTCATTTACCTTCTTCCTGATGGTGTTGATGCCCATCGTCTTCATCTCCGTGTTGATCGGTATTCTGCAGTACATCCGCCTGTTGCCGCTGGTGATCCGCGGTATCGGTACCGTGTTGGCCAAGATCAACGGCATGGGCAAGCTGGAGTCCTTCAACGCCATCAGCTCCATGATCGTCGGTCAATCCGAGAACTTCATCGCGCTCAAGAACATCCTGCCGCACCTGAACGAGAAGCAGATGTACACCCTGGCGGCGACGGCGATGTCCACCGTCTCCATGTCCATCGTCGGTGCCTACATGCAGCTGATCGAGCCGCGTTACGTGGTGGCTGCGCTGGTGCTCAACATGTTCAGCACCTTTGTCGTGCTGTCGCTGATCAACCCGTACGAGCCGGACAATACCGTGACCGATGCCAAGGCGCTGGCCGAGGGCGACGAGCACCATACGCCGAAGAGAGAGAACTTCTTCGAGATGCTGGGCGAGTACATCATGGCCGGTTTTTCCGTTGCCGTTATCGTGGCGGCCATGCTGGTGGGCTTTATTGCCCTGATCGCCCTGGTCAACTACCTGTTCGAGCTGGCGTTTGGTGTCAACTTCCAGTACGTCATGGGCTACCTCTTCTATCCAATCGCCTGGATTCTGGGTATCCCGAGTGGTGAAGCGCTGCAAGCGGGCTCCATCATGGCGACCAAGCTGGTGACCAACGAGTTCGTGGCCATGATGGATCTGGGCAAGATTGCTGCCGAGCTCTCCCCGCGTACCGTCGGCATCCTCTCCATCTTCATGGTCTCTTTCGCCAACTTCAGCTCCATCGGCATCATCGCCGGTGCGGTAAAAGCGCTGAACGAAGAGAAGGGCAACATGGTTTCCCGCTTCGGTCTGAAGCTGGTCTACGGTTCAACTCTGGTCAGCCTGCTCTCTGCTGTTATCACAGGCATCATGATCTGATCCTCTAGTGGCATCTGCCACGGTTTGAGCCCCTGACCTCGTCAGGGGCTTTTTTATTTCTGGCTTACAGGCGCCAGCCGCACCACCAGCCGGCAACCAGCAGGGTGAAGGTGCAAAAGCCGGTTTCGATGGCGCCGCCACTGCGCAGCGACCAGCCCGGCAGGCGGTAACGGCGCTTGATGGGCCAGAAGAGCGGAATGCCCGCCGGGGTGAGCCAGTCCCCCAGCAGATGGCTGAGGTAGCCGACGATAAGCGCATCCTTGACCCCCATGGGCAAGGTGTCCGGCGGCAGGCTCTGATTCAGCCCCCAGACAGCAGCGGCGACCGCCAGCAGACTGTGGGTGAAGCCGCGATGGCCGAACAGCCGCGACAGAGGTTTCGAGATCCACGGCAGGCGCTGCCCTAGCACCGATTTGGGGTGGTCGAGGTCGGGCAACAGGGCGCTGGCCAGCGCGGCAGGGATTGTCTGCCACAGGCTGGCATCGGCCAGTGCCGGAGTGAGCTGCAGTTTGTGGGCGATCAGGGTGCAGGTTACGGAGAAGAGCAGGTGCCCTTGGGCGGTCATGATGATTACGGCGTGGACAAGATGGCGGCGCATCTTACCAGCCTGACGGTTGTGGTCAGCTCTTATTTTAAAAATCAGGATGTTACGGCGAAAAAGCGCCCATGTTGGGCGCCTTTAGGGTCTCTTTACAGCTTGCCTTTGACCAGCCACTTGTCGAGGGCGTTGGCGAAGCGCTGTTTGTCAGCGGCATTGAAGGGGGCCGGGCCGCCGGTCTGCACGCCGGCCGAGCGAAGCTCTTCCATAAAGTTGCGCATGCCGAGCCGCGCCTTGATGGTCTCGCGGGTGTAGATCTCGCCGCGGGGATTGAGTGCCTCGCCACCGGCATCGATCACCCAGGAGGCGAGAGGGATATCACCGGTGATCACCAGATCGCCGGGCTGAACCTGCTGGGCGATGACATGATCTGCCACATCGAATCCCTTTTCCACCTGCTGGGTTTTGATGAAGGGCGAGGGGGGCACCCGCAATCCCTGATTGGCCACCAGGGTGGTGACGATCTGGGCGCGGTGGGTGGCGCGGTAGAGGATCTCCTTGACCGGAATGGGGCAGGCATCGGCATCAACCCAGATGGGCATGGCATGTTTTCCTGTAGTGAAAGCGGATAAAAAAACGAGAGCGGCCATGTTAACACAGGCCTCCCTTCCCGGCGCGGGGCTGAGTCGGCCCAACCTTTGGTGTAAGCTGGGGCCAGCACATGAAACGAGAAGGAGACGAGATGGATCGGGTGCCCGGTGAAGTGATTTATGCCCTGACCCTGGATGGCAAGGGTGGCATGGCGCCGCTGACGGCGGGAAGTGAAGTCCCGGCGGCACATCCCGGCTGGCTGCATCTGGATTACGGCAATCCCGATTCGGCGCGCTGGCTGTTGCAGACCCCCTTGCTCAGCGAGGCGGCCAGGGAGTCGCTGCTCGGCCAGAGCAATCGTCCCAAGCTGGTGCGGATGGGGGAGACGGTGCTGCTGATCCTGCGCGGCATCAACCACAACAAGGATCACAGGCCCGAAGAGATGGTGGCGCTGCGCATCTTCATCACCCCGGATCTCATCATCAGCAGCCGTCGTCGTCCGCTGCTCTCCGAACAGGATGTCTTCAACCAGCTCAAGCTGGGCGGCGGCGCCGATACCCCGGCCGACTGGCTGGTGGAGATTTGTGATGCCCTGACCGATCGGGCGGGGGAGTTTGTCGAGGAGCTGCACGACAAGATCCTCGATCTGGAGGAGATGGTGCTGATGCGCGACATGCCCGCCAATGGCCGCTTGGCGCTGATCCGCAAGCAGCTCATCATGATCCGCCGCTACCTCTCCCCCCAGCGGGATCTGGTGGCGCGGCTGGCCAACGAGAAGATCAGCTGGCTGGATGAGGATGATCGCCGCCGTCTGCTCGATATCGCCGACCGGCTGCGGCGCTGGCTCGATGACCTCGATGCCGGAGTGGCGCGCACCGCTGTGCTGGCAGACGAGATCAACAATCTGATGGCAGAGGCGACCAACCGCCGCGCCTACCAGATGTCGGTGATGGCACTGCTCTTTTTGCCGGCCAGTTTCCTGACCGGTCTGTTTGGCATCAACCTGGGGGGCATTCCCGGGGCCGAGAATCCGACCGCTTTCTGGGTCTTCTGTGGTTCGCTGGTGGCGCTGGCAAGCGGGCTGGCTATCTGGCTCAAGCATCGGCGCTGGTGGTAAGGAGGCATAACCCATGTGGCAATCCATTGGTCTGACCCTGCTGCTGTTGCTGGGGCATACCCTGATCCGGCGGCTTATTCACAAGAGTCTGCTGGCGCTCGGTCAGAGTCGGCAGGTGAGCGAGAACCGGGTGCTCTACGTGGCCCATGTGTTCCACTTCCTGCTCGGCTGTGCCACCTTGCTGGTGCTGGCCGGGGTTTGGGGGCTCGACTTCTCCCGACTGGTGGTGCTCGCGTCCTCCTTCTTTGCAGTATTGGGGGTCGCCATGGTCGCCCAGTGGTCGATCCTCTCCAACATCACCGCCAGCATCACCATCTTCTTCGCCTTCCCCTACAAGATTGGCGACCGGATCCGCATCCTCGACAAAGATGATTCGGTCACCGGCGTCATCACCGAGATTGGCTTGTTCTACGTGCGGGTGCGTGATGACAACGGCGATCTGGTCACCTATCCGGCCAACCTGATCCTGCAAAAGCCGGTCAGAAAGCTGGAGGGCAAGGTGGTGGAGCCGTTGCAACCGGAGTAGCAGGACATTTGCTGCCGGGGGGCTGGGCGTAGCGAGGAGTGATGCTCTGGTGTAAATCCACCACGCCTTCATTGGACACAGACTATTGTGGATGCGTGCTGCGGCCACAATAGCCAGAACGACTCAACAGTTGGCTCCGCAGCTAGATCTCCTGTTGTGAGAGATCGGCCTGCGGCTTGTGTTGCCAGATTGCGCCGAGCAGCAACTTGAGCAGCAGTCCGGGCGGGTTGTCCAGCAGTTTGCCGGACTCCAGCAGCAACTGGCCATCGGCGCGAAATCCGAGGCTGGCATCTATGGTGCCATCCTCCGAGACCACCTGGATCAGGCCATTGAGGGCGGAGCGCTCACCGGGCTGACAGCGCAGCCGCAGTTCGCGGGGTTCCCCCAGCAGGGTAAAGGCGCGGCTCAGCGGGGGTGAGTCTTCATAATCGGGCCAGTTGAAGAAGTGATACTGTTCGGCCAGGGCGCCAGCCTGCTGGCAGAACTGGTCGAACAGCTGCCCGATCGCCTGATACTCCTGATCGAGTCGTCTTGCCTGCTCTTCAATCCGTTTCATTGCTTACTCCTTGTGTATCCACTTGATCAGACATTGCTTTTCTGACCCCGTGACTGCCGTTTTCCAGATATGAGGCCAAATGGCCGCGAGGTCTGTGAGCCGGATCGAAGTTTCAGTCTGAAAACGTTATCTTGTTGAAACTGGATGGTTTTTTTGCCCTCTCGCTCACATTTGAATCGATTGCCGCTGATTAATATGGCACCGCCTGGCAATGACCGGGTGCTCGACTATCGAGACTAACTACAGCGGGAATTATAAAAATATGGATATGAAAAAGACCAAAGTGGCGCTGGTAACAGCCTCACTGCTCGCGCTTTTGTCTGGCTGTAATGACAACAGCTCTGATGCCTCCGGTGTGAACCCCGTCCCCCCTACACCGCCTACACCTGAAGTCACCGATGGGCCTGTCGCTCGTCTGCCCAAGATGGATCCCCCGAAAGAGTTGCTGGTTGCCGGCGACAATCAGGTGGTCATTGCACTGGTGGATACCCAGTCGGCAGCCAAAGGCGCCAAGGCACCGTTTGACAGCTACAGCCTGCACCTTTGGAACAACGACGCCTGCAAGGCAACGGCAGATAGCGGCCTGAATACCGGGTGGGATGACAAGAGCAAGACACCGGCCACCGCCGACAGCTTTGGTCCGGCCTGGGTCGTTCCGCTCAACAAGGTGGAAGGGTGCATCAACTTTATCGCCCGCAACGGCGATCTGGCCAACCTGACCGGCAGCGATATGAAGGTGATCTTCAGTGAGCACCCGGATCGCACCGTGGCCATTGTCGCGGGCAAGAAAGATCTGTTTGGCAGCCGTGCCGAAGCCTTTACCGCCGCCTTTGGCGTGGCGGGGGCCAGCGCTCATTTGATCGATGGCAATACCCTGATTTGGCAAGGGGGCAAGGACAAGCCCCACGTTCGCCTCTATTACACCGACTCGGGCACCATCAAGGCCAATGCCGATGGGGTGTTCGATTTCCCCTATATCAGCCTGACCGCGACCAGCCTGACTGCCGAGCAGCAGGCCAAATATCCGCACCTCAAGGATGCGGCCGCCTTTGCCCTGCCTGCCGGGAAAGATCTCAAGCCCCTGCTCAAGGGTGAGCTGGTGGCTATCGGCACCGATGCCGACGGTATCCTGCAAGGAGCCACCCTGGTGCAGAGCGCCGGCGCCCTCGATGCGCTCTATGCTCCCGAGGCGACCAAGCTGAGCTATGGCGCCGTGGTAGAGGGCAATCGGGTGACCTTCCGTCTCTGGGCGCCGACCGCCAAGTCGGTCAAGCTGGCCCTCTACAACGCCAGCCACCAGAAGAGTGGCGAGGTAGCGATGACCTTTGACAGCGCCAGCGGCAGCTGGAGTTATGAAGGGGGCAGCGAGCTGATCGGCCAGTTCTATCGCTACGATATGGAGGTCTACCATCCGCTGAGCCGCAAGGTTGAGCACTACGAGGTGACCGATCCCTACTCCCTGAGCCTCGCGATGAACTCCGAGTTCAGTCAGGTCGTGGATCTCGACGACCCGGCCCTGAAACCGGAAGGGTGGGACAGCCTCAAGGCGCCCCACAGCCAGCAGAACCCCGCCGACATCACTATTTATGAGGCCCATGTTCGTGACCTGACCGGCAACGATGCCTCCACCGATGAAGAGAATCGCGGCAAGTTTGTCGGTCTGACCCAGCCCGACTCTGTACCGGTCAACCATCTGAAAGCGCTGGCAAAGAGCGGCGTCAGCCACTTGCACCTGCTGCCGGTGTTCGATATCGCCACCGTCAACGAGGATCCGGCCAAGGTGGCCAATCTCGGCGATGACTTCAGCAAGCTCTGTCAGGTCAATCCGGATGTGAAAACATCCAAATTTGGTGGCTATTGCGGTGGCGGCCAGACCGTGGGAGATGTGCTGGCCGATCTGCAAGGGGGCGACAGCAAGGATAATCCGCAGGTGCAGGAGCTATCCGGTTACCTGCGCGGCGTCGACTCCTTCAACTGGGGTTATGATCCCTACCACTACACCACGCCGGAAGGCTCCTACGCCACCAACGCCGAGGGCACCAAACGTATTCTGGAGTTCCGCGAGATGGTCAAGGCCATCAAGCAGAACATCGGCATGAACGTGGTGATGGATGTGGTCTACAACCATACCAACGAATCCGGGCTCGGCCCCAAGTCGGTGCTCGACAAGATAGTGCCTTGGTACTATCAGCGCCTCAATCCGGAGACCGGCTCGGTGGAGAACTCCACTTGCTGCTCCAACACGGCGCCGGAACACGCCATGTTTGCCAAGCTGATGGATGACTCCCTGGTCACCTGGGCGCGCGACTACAAGATCGACGCCTTCCGCTTCGACCTGATGGGCCACCATCCGAAAGATCAGATGGTGCAGGCGCTGGCCGCGGTGAAGAAGGTCAATCCCGAGATGTACTTCTACGGCGAGGGGTGGAACTTCGGCGAAGTGCAGGATGACAAGCGCTTCGTGCAGGCTACCCAGAAGCATCTGGGCGGTACCGGTATCGGCTCCTTCTCCGATCGCTTGCGCGATGCGGTGCGCGGCGGCAGTCCGTTCGACGGTGGCGATACCATTCGCAAGACCCAGGGCTTTGGCAACGGTGCCTTCGTCGATCCTAACGAAATGAGCAAGGTGGATCTGGCGACGGCCTTGCACCAGTCCGATCTGGTGCGGCTCGGCATGGCGGGCAACCTCAAGGAGTTCGTGCTGACCGACAAGGATGGCATGCCGAAGAAAGGCGCCGAGATCGACTACAACGGTCAGCCTGCCGGTTATGCCCAGGATCCGGTGGAAGTGCAGAACTATGTCGACAAGCACGACAACCAGACCCTGTTCGACAACCTGATCTACAAGGCGCCTGCCGGAGCCGATCTGGTGCGGATGCAGGGGGTCTCGCTAGCGACTGCCATGCTGGGTCAGGGCATTCCCTTCACCCACGCCGGTGTCGAGCTGCTGCGTTCCAAATCCATGGAGCGGGACAGCTATGACTCGGGCGACTGGTACAACAAGGTCGACTACACCCTGGGCGACAACAACTTCGACAAGGGATTGCCGCGCAAGGACAAGGATGGCGACAACTATCCGCTGATCGAGCAGGTGCTCGGCAAGCATGCCAAGCCGGGCTCGGCCGAGATGGCGCAGATGGTGAGCTTCTATCAGGAGCTGGCGGAGCTGCGCAACTCATCCCGCCTGCTGCGTCTGGGCAGTGGCGCCGAGGTGATCAAGCGGGTCGACTTCCGCAATACCGGCCCGGATCAGGTGCCGGGCCTTATCGTCATGACGGTGGATGATGGCGTCAGTGCCGGAGCGGATCTGGATCCGGCCATCGACGGTCTGGTGGTGATGATCAACGCCAGCAACCAGAGCCAGAGCATCGGCGACTTCCGTGACGGTAACGATCAGCCGATCGATCTGAGCGGTATGGTGCTAAGCAGCAAGCATCGCGCAGTCGACAGCATCGCCAGCGGCGCCGCCTATGATAACGGCCAGCTGACGCTGGGGGCCTGGTCTGCCGCCGTGTTCGTCAAGCCGCAGTCTGGTGCACAGGGTGCGGGCCTGCCGGTCAGCAAGAAGACCGACCTGAGCACCCTGCCACCGTTTGGCAACACCGATGTTTATCTGAAGGGGTTCCTCGATGAGTGGGGCAACACCAACCAGATGACCTTCAGCGGCAACTTTATGTACGAGTTCACTACCGAGGTGAGCACCGACAAGCTGGGTACCACCAACGTCAAGATCGCTGACGCCAGCTGGGGGCCGGTCAACTACGGCAGCTGCAACGCCGGTGACAAGCTGGTGGTTGGCACTCCGCTGACCCTTTGCAAGGGGGGAGAAACCGGCAATATCGGTGTCGATCTGGCCAAAGCAGGCAGCTACAAGTTTGTCTTTACCGCCATGAACAAGGACAAACCGACCCTGAGCGTCAGCTTCACCGAGCCTGTGCAGAGCTGCAAGGTGCTGGATACGGTGGCGGGCAATCCGCTTGGCTACAACCTCTTCGTCAAGGGTGAGCTCTCCGGCTGGGGAGCCCAACCTCAGTACCAGCTGAGCTACAAGGGGATGGACGGCGATCTCGCCATCTATCAGGCGGCGTTCAACTACGCCGGCAGCACCGAGTTCAAGGTGGCCAACGAGGACTGGAGCAAGGAGTACCTGCTCAACGGTGGCGGCGCGGTGAACGCTGAAACCGGCTATTCGTTCGCCTTCTCCAAGGGGGGCAGTGCCAATAACAGCATCACCTTGCCGCAGGGGCTGTGGAGTGTGCTGGTGAAGGTTGACCCGGCTGGCGTTAAGGCGGGCACAGCCGTCATTCAGGAGTGCAGCGTCAAGTAAGCAAGCCATTGAGTCCGGGGGATGGCTCGGCGCCCCCGGGTTGAATTCCACCTCGCCAAGGGTGGGATAACTCCGAGAGAGTAAGCAAAGCGCGACTGCCGACCGGCAGGCGCGCTTTTTCTTTTACGGGGAACCGTGAGAAAAATGAGAGGAAAATGAAAAGCCGTCCCGGTTGGGGGACGGCTTTTGGCTGGCTTAACGCTTGCGCAGCAGCCGCAAGGCGTTGGCGGTCACCAGCGCGGTGGCGCCGGTATCGGCCAGCACCGCAATCCACAGGCCGGTGATGCCGAGCAGGCTGGTGACCAGAAAGATGGCCTTCAGTCCCAGTGCCAGCGCGATATTCTGGTGAATATTGGCCAGTGCCGCCCGCGACAGCCGGATCATCGTGGCAATACCGCCGAGCTGGTTGTGGGTCAGCGCCGCATCGGCGGTCTCCAGCGCCACATCGGTGCCGCCGCCCATGGCGATGCCGATACTGGCCCGCTTCATGGCAGGGGAATCGTTGATGCCATCACCGATCATCGCGACTTTCTGCGAGCTGGCGAGTTTGGCAATCTCATCGACCTTTCCCTCCGGCAACAGGCCGGCGCGCCAGCCCATGCCCAGCTCGGCGGCGATCGCCTCGGCGGCGTTGGGGTTGTCACCGGTCAACATAATGCTGTTGAGCCCGAGCTGATGGAGTTCTTGTAGTGCGGCCGCCGCTTCGGGCCGGATCTGATCCCGCAGCGCCAGCAGGGCAACCGGCAACGCCTGAGCATCGCTGCTCTGGCAGAGCACCACAACGGTCTTGCCCTGCTGCTCCAGCGAAGCAATCCGGGTTTGCTGTTCCATATTCAGGGCTGCCACCCGGCTCGGTGCCAGCAGTTGCCACAGTTCACCGTTGATGCGTCCCTCAACCCCCATGCCCGGCAGAGCGCGCAGGTCGCGGGCCTCCGCCAGCGAGAGTCCCTGTTTGGTCGCGTTGGCGACCACGGCGCGGGCCAGCGGGTGGTGGGAGCCCTGCTCGATGGCAGCCGCCAGCGCCAGCAGTTCGGTTTCCGGCTGGCCATTGAGGCTGACCAGCTCGGTCAGCTGCGGCTTGCCCAGCGTCAGGGTGCCAGTCTTGTCAAAGGCGACGGTGTCGATATGGGCCAGTCGCTCCAGCGCAGCACCCCCCTTGATCAGGGCCCCCTGACGGGTGGCGGCGGCCAGCGCCGAGGTAACCGCTGCCGGGGTGGAGATGACCAGCGCGCAGGGGCAGCCGATCAGCAGCAGCGCCAGCCCGCGATAGATCCACTCGTCCCAGCTCTGGCCGAAGGCAAGGGGTGGCACCAGCACCACCAGCAGGGCGACCAGCATCATGGCCGGGGTATACCAGCGGCTGAAGCGGTCGATAAAGCGCTCGATGGGCGCGCGCTGGCTCTCCGCTTCCTCGATAAGGTGCAGGATGCGGTCGATGGCGTTGTTGCCGGGCTCGGAGACGACTTCAAGGCGCAGCACTCGATCGGCAGCCAGACTGCCGGCCGGCACCTTGTCACCCTGACGGCGTTCCACCGGAATGGATTCACCGGTCAGGGCACTCTCGTCAAACGCGCCGAGGGCGTCGAGCAGACGAGCATCGGCAGGCAAGCGGGCACCCGGAGCGATTTCGATAATGTCGCCGGGACGCAGCTCATCGGCAGCGACCTCTTCCCGCACCTCGCCCTCGGCAGTGGTACGGATGCGCAGCGCCTTGTCAGGCACCAGCGCCATCAGCGCGGTCACTCCGGCCCGGGCGCGCCCGGCGGCGTAGGCCTCCAGATGTTCACCCAGCATAAAGAGCAGCAGCACCATGGCCGCTTCGGCGGTTTCGCCGAGGAACAGGGCCCCCACGGCGGCGACCGTCATCAGGGTCTCGATGGCGAAGGGGGAGCCGCTTTTGGTCAGCGCCCACGCCTTGCGGGAGATGGGCCACAGACCCCAGAGGGTCGCCAGGGTAAAGAGTGGCTGACCGAGCTCTTTCGGCAGCAGGGCGGCAACCAGCATCAGACCCGCCAGTGACAGGGGTTGCCAATATTTGCCCAACAAGTTACCGAATAGATTTCCTTGCAGGGGCTGTTGTGAAGCTTGCTTACGGCCAGCTGCCTGCTTGTCAGCACTTTCCCCCTTGAGCTGGAAACCTGCGGCCAGCACGGCGGCGGTGACGGGATCGGGGGAGAGGCCGGGGGCCAGATCCACCACCAGCTTCTCGGTGGCAAACAGCACGCGCGCCTGCTGCACGCCGCTCACCCGGCTGACGGCTGTCTCGATCTTGCGGGCGCAGCTGGGGCAATCCATCCCCAACACCTGCCAGCTGTGGCGACTGTTACCTTGCGCAGGCGCAATCAGAGGGTCGGCAGGGGGCATATCGTGCCCATGCCCATGCTCATGCTTATGATCGTGAGCTGGCGATAAGGGGGCGCTGCAGCACGCTTGATTGTGGCAGCTTCCTCGGGGAGGCTCTTCATCCCCGGGGGATTCATTGCCGTCACGGGATGCGTGCTCATGAGGCGTCGAGCAACTGACGGGCGTGGTGTTGTCGCAGCAGTGGCTATCGTGGTGATGCTCACTCTGGCCGGGGGCCGCCTTGCTGACGGCCTTGATGGGGGCGGCTTGCTGATGATTGCAGCAGGATTTGCTCATGATGAGTCCCTCTTGATGGATCCCGCCCCTGCGAGATCCCTGATTACCGAGAAGGAGTCTAAACCTTGGTGTTAAGTCCAAGGTCAACCCCTTTATATCCCTTGTCTTCGCGGGTGTTTGTCTGGTCCCGCCGCCCCTATACTGATCACCCGGATTTTTACTACACCAATAAAGGACATAACACATGAGCAACTCAGTCACTCTGCAAGGCAACCCGGTTTCCGTCGCTGGTCACTTCCCGGTCTCCGGTGAGCAAGCCAAGCCCTTCTCCCTGGTGGCCAAGGATCTCTCCGACGTGACCCTGGCAAGCTTTGCCGGTCAGCGCAAAATCCTGAACATCTTCCCGAGCGTCGATACCCCGACCTGCGCGACCTCTGTGCGCAAGTTCAACGAGCAGGCCAGCGCGCTGGATAACACAGTTGTGCTGTGCATCTCCGCCGATCTGCCGTTCGCCCAGTCCCGCTTCTGTGGCGCCGAAGGTCTGGACAAGGTAGTGACCCTTTCCACCCTGCGCGGTGCGGCCTTCATGGAAGATTACGGTGTTGCTTTCTCTTCCGGCCCGCTGGTAGGGCTGACCGCTCGCGCCATCGTGGTACTGGATGGTGATAACAAGGTACTGCACAGCGAGCTGGTCGCCGAAGTGGCCGACGAGCCGAACTACGCCGCGGCTCTGGCCGTGCTGTAAGGCTGCAAGCCATAAAAAAATCCCGCTTAGGCGGGATTTTTTTATGCGGGAATTGTCCGTTCAGGGCGTAGCGGGCGGGGTGGTCGCCGGTTCAGCCTTGGCGGGTGGGGAGGGTTGCCACTCCACATAGGGGCGGTGGATCTTCTCGTAGATCTCGGCCAGTTTGCCGGTGGCGGCCAGCTGATCAATGGCTTGGCGGAGAAATTCGTCCATCTCATCACCAGCGGTCCCTTTCTGGATGATGAAGACATCCTCGAAATCCCCGAAAAATTCTCGCCTGATATTGGTCAGCCCCAGCTGCTTGAGCATCAGGTCAGCCTCCTCTTGCGCCCAGACAAAGGCGTCGATACGGCCGCGTGAGAGCTTGCGCAGTGACTGCTCGATACTCATCGAGCGCTGCACCGGGAAGGGCATATAGTCGGGAACCGCCTCGATTAGCAGATCCCGTTTGGTGGGCACTATGCCATAGGCCATATCCGTGGTGACCGGATAGGCGGTATTGCTGTAAATCACATGGGCAACTTTGCCAAAACTGCGGGTGCTGAAGCGATAAGCCAGCATATCGATATCCTTGAGGTTGCGGATGGCGGGCAGCCCCAGGTCAGCCTTGCCGGAGATCACCCCAGCCATGGCACGGGCGATGGGGTAGATAGTGATCTTGATGGTCACATCGGGGTAGAGATCATCGATGGCGTGCACCAGGTCGACAAAGGGGCCTGTCTTGTCGGCATTGATCAGCCCAGGCAGCTCGCCAAGGTGGGCATTGAGGATGCGCACCGGCTTCGGCGGCTCGGGGGTGGCGTCGTTCTCCGGAGTCTGCGACAGGCCGAGGGTGGCGCTGCCGAGCAGGGTGACCACGAGCAGCAGAAGGGGGATGTGTCTGGTCATGGCGGGTCTCTCTTGGTGATGGGTCAGCTAAAGTGTAGTCATCCGGTCGCCAGCCCCCTCGGCCAGGCCAACATGGATAGGGTTTTACTTCTCGGCCCCCGCTCACTAGACTTCGCCTCCCACTTCTTTGTTGACGTAGCGCCATGACCTTTAGCGAACTTGCCCTCCATCCCGCTCTGCTTGCCTCTTTGCCCGCCACCTTGCAGACGCCGACCCGCATCCAGCAGCTGGCCATTCCGGCGGCGCTGGCGGGGCAGGATCTGCTGGCGCTGGCCCAGACCGGCAGCGGCAAGACGCTGGCGTTTGGCTTGCCGCTGCTGCAACGGCTGGATCCTGCCTCCAGGCAGGTGCAGGGTCTGGTGCTGGTGCCAACCCGCGAGCTGGCGACTCAGGTCACTGCCGCGCTTGAAGAGGGCGCCGAGGCGCTGGGGCTGCGTATCGTGACGTTGTGTGGGGGCGTTGCGCAGGAGCGGCAACAGGCCGAACTGGCGCAGGGGCCACAGCTGCTGGTGGCGACGCCGGGGCGGCTGCGGGATCTGCTGACCCAACAGGTGCTGGGGCTGGATGGTTTGCAACTCTTGGTGCTGGATGAGGCGGATCGCCTGCTGGAGATGGGCTTTGCTCCCGACATCAAGGCGCTGCTCGGCTTTATTCCGGCGGATCGCCAGACCCTGCTCTTCTCCGCCACCTTGCCTGCCGAGCTGGAGGCGCTGGCCAACGGCCTGCTGCGCGAGCCTACCCGTATCGAGGCCAACCCCCTCAACAGCGTGGTGAACGAGATCGAAGAGCGACTCTATCTGGTCAACAAGAGCAGCAAGGTCCCGGCGCTCATCAGCCTGCTCAAGGAGCAGGCGTGGCCGCAGGTGCTGGTCTTTATCAGTGCGCGGGATGATGCCGACGGGGTTGCCAGAAAGCTGGCCAAGGCGGGCATTGCGGTGGCCGCCCTTCATGGCGAGAAGGAGCAGGCGGTGCGCGAGCAGGCGCTCGGCGATTTCAAAGAGGGCAAAATTCGGGTGCTGGTGGCCACCGACCTGATGGCGCGCGGCATCCATGTGGAGGCGCTGCCGGTGGTGATCAATCTGGACTTGCCCGCCAGCGCCCCTGTTTACGTACACCGCATCGGTCGTACCGCCCGGGCTGGCCGCGAGGGGTTGGCCATTTCGCTGGTCTGCCATGGCGAGAGTGACATGCTGCAAGCCATTCGCACCCTGACCGGCCGCGAGCTGCCGTTGGGCGATCTGGCTGGATTCCCGGTTACCGACCAGCCTGCCAGCGGGGAGGGCAAGCGCCCCCCTCGTGACAAGCAGGCCAATCGCCGTACTCAGGCCAAACGCAGCGTCAAGCAGTTCAAGGGCAAGCGCTGACCTCAGGGTTTGCCTTGCTCCCGCGCGAAGAAGTCACGACGCCACTGGCTCAACACCTCCTCCTTGTGTTGTTGCCACAGCGCAGGATCCATCTGTTGTTGGCTGGCCGCCAGTTGCTGCTCGAGCTCGGCCAGCTCTCGCTGGTAGCGGCTGCGTTGATCGAGCTGCTGCTGGCGCGCCTCGGCAAACGCCAGCGTGGCTTCGACTTTCTCTGCGGGCAGGAAGTGATGGGCCAGGGTGGCCAGCTCCTCATCTCCCCACAGCTGACGGGCTTGCTGCAGGCGGGTCTCCGGGTTGAACAGCTCGCCTGCCAGATCCGGATGATCCGCCGCCCACCGGTCCTGCAAGCGGCTGAGGGCGTCCAGCCGCTCGGCCAGCGGTAACTGCTCGCTCTCTTGCGCCAACTGATCCAGCGCCAGGGCATAGCGCCCCTGTAGCCGGATCAGGCTCTCACCCTCGCTCAGCCACCCGGCCTCTGTTGCTTCCAGATTGCTCACACGCTGCGCCAGTGGCAACTCGCTGTCGCTGATCTCGCTGGCAAGCTGGTTGATCAGTTCATCCGGCATCGCCTGCCAGCTGCTGGGCACTTCTTTGCTTTTGCCATCCATCCCCTCAGCGTTTGGCATGTGGGGAGGCGGGCTCCCCGGTTCTGCTGGCAACTGTGGATTGGCCAGAGAGGGCGTCGCCGACCGTCCTGGCGATATCGGAGACGGCTCTTCCTGCCAGCCCAGATTCACCAGCAAAAGGGTCAGGATAGCCAGCGCCAGTATCCCGTAACTGCGAGTCATCGGCTGATCTCTCCTTTGACCGGGAAGTGGTCTGAGAGGTTGCTGGCGGGCCAGAGGCTGCCATCGCTGCTGCGCGGGATCCAGACCGTGTTGAGGTTGTGGCTGGCGCTGCCGTATTCCCGGCTTACTACCAGATAGTCCAGATACTCGACGTTGGCGCCACCGGAGAGCGGGCCACCGGCATAGGGGTTGATCCTGGGATCGAAGGTGGCTTCGGTATAGCCGCCATAGGCGGGTTCATGGGCGTTCAGATTGGCCAGCATGTTGGCGTAGTCATCGGCAAACTTGCGTTTGTTGACGTTGAAGTCGCCGCCGTAGATGACGGTGTCTGTGGCAGGGATCTTGAGGCTGGCTGCCAGAGAGCGGATCTGGCCGAACTGGATCTGGCGCAGCTTGCGCGCCTCGTCGGTGTCGAAGCTGGCGTGTGGGTGGCGAACAGGTGCCACGCCTTGCCCCCCTTGATCACCTCGGCGTACATCACCCCCTTGTCGGCGAAGCAGTCGGTACCGGTGCATTGGGGATAGACCAGCTGGGCCTCCCGCACGATGGGATAGCGGCTGACGATCACCACGCCGCCGTCATGAATGTTGACCCCGGGCTTGTCGAGTACTTTGGTCTGGTAGGGGTACTCTTTCGCCAGCGCCTGCAAAAAGCCCTCGCGGCGGCCATCGAATACCTCTTGCAGCAGTAGGGCGTCATAGCCCTTGAGATAATCAGGCAGCAAGGTCAATCGTTCGCCGATGCTGGAGGCGATCACAGGCAGCGCCCAGACGTTGTAGCTGGCCACCTTGAGCCTGTTTTCTGCCGGTTCCGGTTGCTCCCGTTTTTGGGGGGGCGTGATCATATAGTGCAGATCGTCGTAGCGGCCGGTGAATTTGGCGGCAAAGGCCAGCTCCTGTGGCCCGGCAACGCGGTGGATCGCCCGAGCGTTTTGCCAGCCGGATGCGCCGGTTGGCGTTTCGCCACCGTGCTGCAAGGTGGTGTTCCACCAGGTTCCCTCCATCAGCTGGTTGAGCCGATAGACGTCGCCACCCGCTGTGGTCACGCGGGTTTCGAACAGATAACTCTTGCCCGCCTTGACCCCCTCATAGCGATTGAAGCTGAGTACCATGGCGCTCTCCCACGGGCCCAGCTCGGTACGGTGCTGGCTCCACTGACTGCCGGGTTGCAGCTGGCCGCTGCCGCTTTGGCGGATGTCGATCTGGAGCGGTTCAGGACTGTTGTTGGTGAGATAGACATCGGTATCGGCCAGTGCCAGTCGCGGGAACTGGCTGACCAGCAGCAGGGCGGCATAACTGAGGGTTTTCTGCATCACAGGATCCTTTTGGTTGCAGGGCAAGGGAAAGTGACTGTTATGGCGAATGCAGAGGTCAGTTTGTTTACATTTTGGTTACAAGCAAATGAATTGGTTTTGTTTGGAGCTTTGTTGAGGTGTAAAGCGAGAGAGGCAGCACGCTTAAAGAGAGAGGGAAGAGCGAGGGAAGGCGCCCGTGTCAGGCGCCTTCAGGAGTTAGCGGTGGGCCAGCGGGTAGGTGAAGAGCGCCAGATGGGCGAAGTTGAAGGCGAAGTGGATCAGGATGGCTACGGAGAGTCGCCCGCTGAGCTGGAATGCCAAGCCGTAGCAGCAGCCTGCCAGGGTCGCAAACAGCGCCAGCAGTGGGCCACCGGGCAGGTGGATGGCTCCGAACAGTAGCGCGGCCACGACGATGCCAATCCAGGGGCGGTAACGCTCGGTCAGCTCCTGCTGGATTGCGCCGCGAAACAGCGCCTCTTCCGCCACGCAGGTGAACAGTAGATTGTTGAGTGCAAACAGCCACCACCAGTGGGGCAGACCCACTTCCGGTTTCAGTGCCCCCAACTGCCAGGCGATGACCAACAGAGCTCCCAGCGGCAGCAGTAACAGGGCCAGCGGGCGCCAGCGGATGGCGCCCCCCTTGCCCAGCAGTATTGGGCAGGCCAGCAGCAAGCCAAAGAGCAGCAGCGGTTTGTCGAGGTTCAGATACATGTTGAACGGCACGCTGGCGGGGCCTGCCAGCGCCTGATCCAGCACCTTGAGATTGTTGAAACCGGGGATCAGGTGCAGGGTCAGCGCAATCGCCCAGAGGATCAGCACCACTCTGGCCGCCATCGCCCAGCGGGCGGGGAGGGTTGGCGTACGCCACGCAAGCAGTAATCCTGCGACCGAGACCAGCAGGGCGGGTAGCGTCATTCTGTCAAGCCACAGTGCCAGCAGCAGGGAGAGTCCCAGCAGGGCAAAGGCGGGAAGACGTTGGCGGAAGAGGGCAAGCAGCACGGCCAGCGCCAGCGCGCCCCAGATAAATGAGTCGGGGAGGGGTAACATTGGATCTCCTTGATCGAGGCAGGCGGCAACCTTAACAAGTGGACGTCAGCAGGACAACCGCGCAGGAGGTGGTCGGATCCCTTCTCTATACTCATCAACAGGGTAAAGGGAGAGCAGCTGATGAAGCACTGTCTGTGGTTGTTGTGTTGTTGGTGTGTCTGGCTGCAGGCCGCACCCTTGCTGCTGGTGACCGGTGAGTTCACCCCCTATACCGGCAAGGCCCTGCCTGAAGGCGGCGAGAGCACCCGGCTGGTGACGACCCTGCTGCAAGAGGCCGGGTATCGAGAGCTCCAGGTCGACTACCTGCCCTGGCCCCGCGGCTATCAGTTGACCCGCAATGGGTTGGTCGCGGCCACCTTCCCCTACGCCTGGACTGCCGAGCGGGCCAAGCTCTTCCACTACAGTGCTCCCATTCACATAGATCGCCTCTCCTGGTTTACCTATCGGGGGAGCGAGGCTATTCAGGCTGGCCGCTGGCAAGGGTTGCGTGTCTGTATTCCGCTGGGGTGGAGTACCAGCCATGCCGACGGGGTGATCAAGCGTTTCGGGCTGGATCTGCAGCGCCCCAAGACCCTGGCACAGTGTCTGCAATTGCTGGATCGCAAACGGATCGATCTGCTGCCGATGAACGAGACGGTGACCCGGGATGCCAGCCGTCAGCTGTTTGGCGACCCCTGCCATCTGCAGGCATTGCCCCACTTTCGTCAGAGCGACACCTTTTACCTGATCATTTCACGGCAGTACCCGGAGGCCGCGAACCTGCTTGAGCGCTTCAATCATGCGCTGGCTGCCGCCCGTGCCGATGGTCGCTATGACCAACTGGTCTCCCGAGCCGGAAAGGGGATCGATTGCCGTTGAGAGTACCTAGGCGGAAAACAAAAAGCCGGAGCAGTGGCTCCGGCTTTCTTTATGCCTTCAGGGGCGATTAGCGGCCTGATTCTGCGATCACGCGGGCGATGATATCGGCGCGCTTGCCGGCTTCCAGTTCGCCCAGGGCGATCAGGCCAGCCTTGAAGATGACGTTCTTCGGCAGGCTGACGTCGTCCAGCGTGGCGATCGCTTCAACGTGCATGCCGTTCAGACGGCTGGCATCGCGCGGGCTCAGGTTGACCTGAGTGTTCATCACCTGCTTGCCTTTCTTCTTGGCAGGTGCAGCCGCTTTCTTGGTGGATTCCTGTTCTTCGTCTTCCGGCAGTTCGTCATCAAAATCGTAAATAGACATAGTCAATCCTGTTGAGTTAGGCAAAAGGGCACGTTTGCCCGACATAGTAATCCGACATTGGGTCAATCAGCCCATATCCTCGTTACGGATAAAGGCGCGCCAGGAGCCGAGCACCTGGGCAAAATCTTCCAGCCCGCACATGGCCAGCTGTTCATCATCGTAGTAGGCGAGATCGTCAAGATCCTCACCCAGCTCGATATTGAGGGCGTTGGCTTTCACCTCCGCCTCTTCATGGGTCAGCAGCAGGGAGTAGTCACCGCCGTTGAGCCGGTATTCGACTCGGGTGCGGTTGGAGAGCTGATCAATGATGGAGAAGAGCTCGTCGAGCTTCTCCTCATCCTTGCCAACCTCGTCGATCAGCCACTGACCGATGGCTTCATGGCCCATGGAGAACCGGGCGCGATAGCCACCAAACGGGTCGCGGCGAAATTCATAATCCATAGCACAGTCCAGATCGGAGGGATGGGCCAGCACGGGCAGGCGGGTGCAAGCACGCAATTCCTGCTCCATGGCGGGGCACACATCGGGTAAAGTGGCCTATTCTAGCGATCCCCCTCTCGCTTGTCTTGATGATGTGGCATCTTTGCGCCCATGTGCCCTGAATCGCCTCGTGGTGACGTAGCCAGATCAGCCCCTTGTCCGGAGATGTTATGCAGCTAAACGATAACCTTGCCCGCCAGATCGTCGCGCGGGCGATGAAGATCCTCTCCTTTTCGGTCAACGTGATGGACGAACACGGCCTCATCATTGCGTCCGGCAATCCGGAGCGGATCCATCAGCGTCACGAAGGGGCCGTGCTGGCATTGACAGAAAACCGGGTGGTGGAGATCAGCGAAGCGACAGCCTTGCAGCTCAAAGGGGTGCGACCCGGCATCAATTTGCCCATCTCCTATCAGGGGGAGCTGATCGGGGTGATCGGCATCTCCGGCGATCCGGAGGAAGTGCGCGCTTACGCCGAACTGGTGCGGATGACCGCCGAGCTGATCCTGGAGCAGGCGGCGCTTACCGAGCAGTTGCAGTGGGACAAGCGCCACAAGGAGGAGTTGGTGTTGCAGCTCATTCGTGGTGAGGGGCGAGTCGATCAATTGCAGCAGGCGGCCCGTTTTCTCGGGCTGGACTTGGCCCAGCCCAGGGTGGTGGCCGTGCTTGCGCTGGAGGAGGCCGATCCGGCGCGTCTGCGAGAGCTGGTTCATCAGCTGGAAAATCCGGAGCGGGACAATCTGGTCGCCATCAACGGGCTCGACGAGATAGTGGTGCTCAAACCGGCACAATTGAGTGATGGCGTCTGGCAATCGGCGCAGGAGCGCAGCCGGATCAAGCAGTTGCTGGCGCGTATTCCTCACTTCAAGGTGCATATCGCGGTGGGCGATTACTTCGCCGGGATCGACGGGCTGGCGCGCTCTTACCAGACGGCGCGAGATACCCTGCGCCGTGGCATGCGGCAGGCGCCGCGCAAACAGGTCTACTTCTTTGAGGACTACCGTTTGCCAGTGCTGCTGGGCAGTCTGGCGGACTCCTGGCAGGCGGATCAGCTGCGCACACCGCTGCAGAAACTAGCCCGGGAAGATGGCAAGGGGGCGCTGCAGAAGACCCTGCGCCACTATTTCTTGCAGGATTGTGATCTGCATCGCTGTGCCGAAGCACTGTTCATTCACCCCAATACCTTGCGCTACCGGCTGGGGCGAATAGAGCAGATAACCGGGTTGAATTTCAACAAGTTAGACGACAAATTTTTGCTCTATCTCGGCCTTAATCTCGACTTGTGATTGTAATTTTAGACAGAAAACCACTTTTACATGACGTGATTTTTGGCTATTCAGCCAAAGCATTCTGATTGCAGATCTCCATAATGGCGGCCATTCACTCCCATTGAAGGTGTCCGTCATGATCCCGGTTACAGCCCTTGGCGCCATCGCGGCGCTCTCCATCGCCATCATCCTCATTTTGAAGAAGGTGCCGCCCGCTTACGGCATGATCGTGGGTGCCCTGGCCGGTGGCCTGATTGGCGGTGCCGATCTGACCCAGACCGTCGCCCTGATGATCGGCGGTGCCCAGGGGATCACCACTGCTGTGATGCGGATCCTGGCTGCCGGTGTGCTGGCAGGCGTACTGATCGAATCGGGTGCCGCCACCACTATCGCCGAGACCATCGTCAAGAAACTCGGTGAAACCCGCGCCCTGCTGGCGCTGGCGCTGGCAACCCTGATCCTGACTGCGGTCGGCGTGTTCGTTGACGTGGCCGTTATCACGGTCGCCCCCATCGCGCTGGCCATTGCCCGCCGTGCCGACCTCTCCAAGGCGGCCATCCTGCTGGCGATGATCGGCGGCGGCAAGGCGGGTAACGTCATGTCCCCCAACCCCAACGCCATTGCCGCGGCTGATGCCTTCCATTTACCCCTGACCTCTGTGATGGCGGCGGGCATCATTCCGGGCCTGTTCGGTCTGGTGATGGCCTACTGGCTGGCCAAGCGGCTGAACAACAAGGGCAGCAAGGTTGCTGCTGATGAAGTGGTGAGCTTTGCCGGTGCCAAGTTGCCGGGCTTTGCCGCCGCCATCAGCGCACCGCTGGTCGCCATCCTGCTGCTGGCTCTGCGGCCGGTCGCCGGTATTGTGGTGGATCCGCTGATTGCACTGCCCCTCGGTGGTCTGGTCGGTGCCCTGATGATGGGTAAATTCAGCAAGGTGAACCAGTTTGCTGTCTCCGGCCTCGCCCGCATGGCGCCGGTCGCCATCATGCTGCTGGGTACCGGTACCCTGGCAGGCATCATCGCCAACTCCGGCCTGAAAGATGTGCTGATCAGCGGCCTGACCGCCTCCGGTCTGCCCTCCTACCTGCTGGCGCCCATCTCCGGTGCCCTGATGTCGCTGGCAACCGCCTCGACCACCGCCGGTACCGTGGTGGCCTCCAACGTATTCAGCTCCACCCTGATTGAACTGGGGATCAGCAGTCTGGCCGGGGCGGCGATGATCCATGCCGGTGCCACCGTGTTTGACCACATGCCCCACGGCTCTTTTTTCCATGCCACCGGTGGCAGCGTCCACATGGGGGTAGGTGAGCGCCTGAAACTTATCCCTTACGAAACTGCAGTCGGTCTGACCATTGCCACTGTCTCCACCCTGATGTTTGGCGTGTTTGGCCTCGCCTAAGGAATTGATATGAAAATTGTTATTGCCCCCGATTCATTCAAGGAGAGTCTGAGCGCCATGGCGGTGGCTGATGCCATCGAGGCTGGTTTCAAACAGGTGTTGCCAAACGCTACCTACGTCAAATTGCCGATGGCCGATGGCGGTGAAGGTACGGTGCAATCGCTGGTTGATGCCACCGGTGGCCGCATCCTGCCGGTCGAAGTGACCGCGCCTCTTGGCAACAAGGTGCAGGGCTTCGTCGGCCTGCTGGGTGATGGCGAGCGCGCCGTCATCGAGATGGCCGCCGCTTCCGGCATCCATCTGGTCGCTCCCGAGCAGCGCAATCCGCTGCTCACCTCCAGCTTCGGCACCGGCGAGCTGATCCTGGCCGCGCTGGAGATGGGGGGGAAGCACCTTATCCTCGGTATCGGCGGCAGCGCCACCAATGACGGCGGTGCCGGCATGATCCAGGCGCTCGGCGGCAAGCTGCTCAAAGCGGATGGCTCTGCCATCGAGCTGGGTGGCGCAGGTCTTGCCGAACTCGCGACCATCGATCTGAGCGGTCTGGATCCGCGTCTGAGCGAGCTGGTTATCGAGGTGGCGTGCGATGTGAACAACCCGCTCTGCGGCCCGAAAGGCGCCTCTGCGGTGTTTGGCCCGCAGAAGGGGGCGACTCCAGAGATGGTGGCGCAACTCGATGCCAACCTCTCCCGTTATGCCGACTGCATTGAGCAGGCCCTTGGCAAGCAGGTGAAGGATATTCCGGGGGCGGGCGCTGCCGGTGGCATGGGGGCCGCGCTGGTCGGTCTTCTTGGTGCCGAACTCAAGCCTGGCATTAAGATCGTGATTGAAGCCCTGAAGCTGGCCGAGGAAGTGGCCGATGCGGATCTGGTTATCACCGGCGAAGGGCGCATCGACAGCCAGACCATCCATGGCAAGACGCCAATCGGTGTCGCACGTTGCGCCAAGCAGTTCGGCAAGCCGGTGATCGGTATCTCCGGTTGCCTGACCGACGATTGCGGTGTGGTACATGATCACGGGCTGGACGCGGTATTCGCCGTGGTCAACCGCGCCATGTCTCTGCCGGAGGCGCTGGAGAGCGCCAGCACCAATATTCAACTCACTGCGCGCAACGTAGCGGCGCTCTATCAGCTCAAGGGCTGATCCGGTTCGGCCGATGCGCCCCATCGGCCACTCAATATCCCCGTTTGGGGCATCTCCCATCCCGAGAGATGTCTGACTGCCCTGGCACTTATTTGCCGATCCATCGTGATCGGCTCTTTTCTTTCTGCTCCTTTGTCTTGCCACACTTTTGACTCCATGGGTAAGCGCGGTTTTGATAGGCGCAAATCTCCCTTTACGGCATAGTGGTCGTACCAAGTACAAGGAGAGACTCATGTTCCTGCTGACCCTGGGGGTTGCGCTGTTTACCCTGATCCATCTCTATCCCTGTTTTGCGGTGGCCCATCGGGCACGACTGAGAGAACGGCTGGGTGAGAATCGCTACAAGGGGCTCTTCTCCCTGCTGGTGTTTGTCGCCATAGCCTGCATCATCGCTGGTTGGCGGTCGGCCAGCTCGCTGCCGCTCTACTTCCTGCCGGAGTGGGGGCCGATGACCATGACGGTGATGATGCCCTTTGCGCTGATCCTGTTCTTCTCCGGCCAGGGGCCCAACCATCTGCGCCGCTGGCTGGTGCATCCCCAACTGCTCGGTACCCTGCTCTGGGCGGTGGCCCATCTGCTGGTCAACAGCGAGGCGCGCTCTCTGGTGTTGTTTGGCGGCATCGGGCTGTGGGCGCTGGTGAGCATGGTCTGGATTTCGGTGCGGGACTGGCAGCGATATCCCCGTCCGGCGGCTAACTGGACGGGCACCGGCATCAGCGTCGGGGCGGGCCTGGCTGCCACCGCGCTGCTGGTGTTCTGGGGCCACGGCTGGCTGACCGGCATTCCATTGCATTGAGAGTGAACTGCGGCTCTGGTAACCGCGTATGATGGACAAAACAAAAGGAGTCTTGGCGATGAAATGGTTCACTCTGTTGCTGTTATTGGGGGCCGGTGCGGCCTCTGCGGCGTGCCCAGATTATTTCAATGTGGAGATGCGGGAGCTCAACAATGCCCAGCGCCACAACCTCTGTCAGCTGACCGAGGACAAGGTAGTGCTGGTGGTCAATACCGCCTCCTATTGCGGCTACAGCGGCCAGTTCCGAGATCTGGAGAAGCTCTACCAGAGCTACAAGGATAAAGGGCTGATTATTCTGGGCTTCCCCTCCAACGACTTCTGGCAGGAGGCGGGCAACGAGACCAAGACCGCCGAGGTATGCCGCCGCGACTATGGCGTCACCTTCCCGATGTTCAATCGGGTAGCGGTGCGGGGCTCCGATGCTGTGCCACTGTTCAAGGGGTTGGCGGCGGCCGCTGATGGGGATGAGCCGAACTGGAACTTCCACAAGTATCTGGTGGGACGCGATGGCAAGCTGATCGCCAGCTACGGCGCCAACCAGAATCCGGCTGACGACCCCCTCAAACTGCAGATCACCCGGGCGCTGGGGCTCTGACCCTACCCCTTGGCGGGCGGCTCTGGAATAATGGGCTACCGCCACTCAATCCGGTTATCCTGTGCTGCAACGTCTTCCTCAAATGGTGATCTTCGATGCGCTGGTGCGCGAGCAGGGGATCTCTGCCGCCGCCCGTCGTCTCGGGGTCTCCAAATCCCATATCAGCAAGCAGCTGGCGCTGCTGGAGACCACCCTTGGCGCCCAGCTGGTGCAGCGCACCACCCGCCGCTTCGTCCTGACCGAGCTGGGTCAGGAGTATGCCCGTCACTGCCATGCGCTGGTGGCGGTGGCGCAGGAGGCTGACTCCATGATCGCCGAGCGGCGTGGCAAGGTGAGTGGCGTGCTCCATCTCGGGGTGGGCCAATCTTTTGGTCGTCTGCACGTCATTCCTCATCTCAAGGCGTTTCAGGATCGCTATCCCGAGCTGGAGCTGGAGGTCTCGCTGTTCGACCACAGAACCAATCTGGTGGATGAGGGGCTGGATCTCTGGCTCACCACCTATGAGGACAAGCCGGAAGGGCTGGTGGGACAGCGGCTGGCCGACATTGGCTTCGTGGTGGCGGCTTCGCCGGATTACCTGCTGAGCCACGGTACGCCGCTCCATCCCAAGGATCTGGCCCAGCACAACTGCATCACTTACCAGAGTCGGGAGCGGCGCTATCACCAGTGGTCGTTTCGCCAGGGCAAGGAGCGCCAGACGGTGCAGGTGGCGGGCAACTATCGGGTGGATATGGCGGAGGCGGTGCGGGATGCGGCACTGGCCGGGCTCGGCATCGCCTATATCGCCAACTACTTGCTGGACAAGGAGTTACAGAGCGGCAAGCTAATCCCGGTGTTGCCAGGATGGCGACCGAACCAGCAGATGGCGGTACACGCCGTTTATGCCAGGCGCGAACATCTGGATCCCAAGATCCGTCTCTTCATCGATTTCCTCAAGGCCAGATTTGGCCCCGAACCCTATTGGGAGCAGCGACTGGTCCCCTGGCTCGGGGGTAAATTGTCCGGCAGTGAGGAATGATTGTTTCCATATAAAAACTCTCGATTTCTCCTGATACTAAAACCGAACCAAATCAGCCAGTTGGCGCAACCGATATCGTGCAAACGTTTTTTCTAACAGGCTTGTAACCAAGCGGACTTGCAGTGACGGGGTGAGAGGCGCAGAATCCGCGCCCATCTTTTGCCCCACCTGATGGAGTCCCTATGATTGCCCTGCTCGGCATCCTGAGTATCCTGGCGCTTGCCGTCATCTGCTCTGATAATCGTCGTCGTATCCCATTGCGAACAGTTGGTCTTGCCCTCTGTCTGCAAGTCATGTTTGCCGGTCTGGTGCTCTGGCTGCCTGCCGGTCAGCACGTGCTGAACGGGGTCAGCGAGAGCGTAAGCAGCGTGATCGGTTATGGTCAGGAGGGGATCGCCTTCCTGTTCGGCGATCTGGCCAAGTTCAAGCTGGGCTTCATCTTTGCCTTCAACGTGTTGCCGGTCATCATCTTCTTCTCCGCGGTGATCGCCATCCTCTACCACATCGGCATCATGCCGCGGGTGATCGCCCTGCTGGGTGGTGGCTTGCAGAAATTGCTGGGCACCGGCCGTGCCGAGAGCCTCTCCGCGACCGCCAACATCTTCGTCGGCATGGTGGAAGCGCCGCTGGTGGTCAAACCCTACCTCTCCAAGATGTCCGATTCCCAGTTCTTCGCGGTGATGAGCTGTGGTCTCGCTTCCGTCGCCGGTGGCACCCTGGTGGGCTATGCCAGCCTCGGGGTTGAGTTGAAATACCTGATCGCTGCCGCCTTCATGTCGGCCCCTGCCGGTCTGGCGATGGCCAAAATCCTGGTGCCGCCGGGAGCTGAAGAGGTCGATCACCATCAGGATGTTGAGATCCCCAGTGCCACCAACGTGATTGAAGCGGCGGCCGATGGCGCCATGTCCGGCCTCAATATTGCGGTGGCGGTCGGTGCGACCCTGCTGGCCTTCGTTGGTGTGATCGCCATGCTCAATGGCCTGCTCGGCTGGGCTGGCGGTCTGGCAGGGCTGGATCTGAGCTTCCAGATCATTCTGGGCTGGCTGTTTGCCCCCGTCTCCTGGCTGATCGGTGTGCCCTGGGATCAGGCACAAGCCGCTGGCGCCCTGATCGGTACCAAGATCGTGGTCAACGAGTTCGTCGCCTTTATCGGCCTGGTGCAGGATCAGACCCTGAGCGAGTCGAGCAAGGCCATCGTGACCTTCGCCCTGTGCGGCTTTGCCAACATCTCCTCCATGGCGATCCTGATCGGCGGTCTGGGCTCCATGGTGCCGGAGCGCAAATCCTTCATCGCCCGTTACGGCATGCGCGCCATTCTCTCCGGCGTGCTGGCGAACCTGATGAGCGCCTGTCTGGCCGGTCTGTTCCTCGCCCTGTAACAGTCGCGGTACGGAATAGATGTAACAAGGGCGCCCTGATGGCGCCCTTGTCATATGGATAAAATGAAGCCCCGGCCTTGGTCGGGGCTTCTTGTTGCTGCTCAGTCGACGTAGAAGGTCTGCTGGAAGCTGAGGTTCTGTTGCTGCCCACCGCCCATGATCTTCAGGGTGAACTGATAGGTATCTTCGTTGCGGTAGGGGAGGGTCGCCAGATAGTAGATGGCATCGCCCTCTTTTACCTCCTGAAAGTTCAGGGTGCGGATGGTGCCGGTCAGGTTCTTGGCCTCACCGGTGATCCCCACGGCTTGCGCCACTTTCTGCTTGTCCTGTACCGCGATATTGATGATGGCGTTGTAGCGACTGCGCTCCAGTCCATACGCTTTGGCGACCTCCGGTGTGAGGAAGCTGGAGTTGAAGGCGTTGTAGTGTACCAGCCAGGGCCCCAGCTCCTTCATCTGTTCTGCCTTGAGCGGCAGGGTCATCAGCAGTGCCAGCAGGCCACTCATCCAGGCTGTTTTCATCTGTCATCCCTCTCATATCTACGGTTGGCGCAGGCCGATTCATTCAACCTTGCGTGTCATTCAGCAGTGCACTCACTTCTTGCGGCAACTGTTTGGGACTGTCGATGGCGACGGTTTTGTGCCGTCCAAGCTCGCCCCGCACTATGGTGATCTGTCCCTTGGCCACCTTGAACTGCTTGGCCAGAAACTTGATCAGATGGCTGTTGGCTTGGCCATCGACGGGCGGCGCCGTGATGGCCACTTTCAGCTCTTCGCCATGCAATCCGATGATCTGATCCCGACTCGCCTTGGGCTGGATCACCAGATGCAGTACCAGTTCATCCCCTTGTTGCAGGACGGCTGGCATCAAATCATCCACCACAGCTGGCCAAACAGGTCACCCAGCAGGTAGTTGATGGCTTGCAGGCCGATAAAGGCGACCAGCACCGAGAGATCCAGCCCGCCCAGTGCCGGCAGTACGCGGCGGATAGGGGCGAGGAATGGCTCGGTCAGCTGATGCATCACGTATTCGATGGGGTTGCGGCCCTGGCTGACCCAGCTCAGGATGGCGCGGATCAGCAGTACCCAGAAGATCATCGAGCCGGCTTTCTTCAGCACGGTCAGCGCGGCAAACAGGCTGATGCTGAGCCAGTCCGCCAGCAGTACGTTCATGCTCTTGAGCAGGGCCAGCTTGGCGAAGGCGATGGCCAGCGCCAGCACCACGGAAGCGAGATCGATGCCGCCCAAGCCCGGGATAACGCGGCGCAGCGGGATCACCAGCGGATTGGTCAGCTTGACCACCATCTGGCTCATCGGGTTGTAGAAGTCAGCGCGGGCCCACTGCAGCCAGACGCGCAGCAGGATCACCATCAGGTAGAGATCGAAAACGGTGTTAATCAGAAAGTAAGCAGTGTTCATCTGGGCTCCTGTTAGAAGAGGGTTTCCATTTCGGTGGCACGAGCAACGGCCGCCTGCATGGCTTGCGCAGTCAGCGGCATCAGCCCCTGCTGCTGGAATGTCTTGATGGCTTCGGCTGTGGTGCCGCCCTTGCTGGTGACCTGCTCACGCAGGGTTTGCAGCGACAGCTCAGGGTTCTGCTCCACCATGGCGGCTGCGCCCAGCGCGGTCTGCTGCACCAGCAGGCGTGCCTGATCGGGCGAGAAACCCATCGCTTCGGCCTCTTCGGCGATGGCCTGCATAAAGAGGAAGAAGTAGGCCGGAGCACTGCCCGCCGCGGCGATGACGCCGTTGATGCCAGACTCCTGCTCCACCCAGAGGGTCTTGCCGACCGCCTGCATCATCTGCTCGGCAAACGCGCGATCACTGGCTCCAATATGCTCGGGGGCGTAGAGGCCGGTCATGCCCAGACCCAGCAGGGCAGGGGTATTGGGCATGGTGCGGATGATGCGGTCGTGGCCACCGGCCATCTCGCCAAGGCGCGCCACCTTGATACCGGCCGCGATGGAGATGAGCAGCTTGCCTTCAAGGGAGCCCAGCTCTTCAACCAGTGCTGCCAGCATGCCGGCCATCAGCTGCGGCTTGACTGCCAGCACGATCACTTCGGCGTCGCGGGCCGCCTCGGCATTACTCTGGGTGATGCGAATGCCATGTTCGCTCGCCAGCGTCTCCAGCTTGGGCAGACTGGGGTTGGCGGCCGTGATCTGCCCGGCGGGATAACCCGCCTTGACCAGTCCGGCGATGATGCTGCGGCTCATGTTGCCCGCGCCTATAAAGGCCAGCGTTCTATGCTGCATCAGATGCTCCTGTAGCACATGGGGTCGCGGCGGGGTTGGCGCTGCCTGCACCACCTGACGCCAGAATTCGGTGTTCCATCAAACGCTCCTGTTGATGAAGTCGGGCAAGAGGCGGACGTATGGGTTATCCGCTGGCCTTGCCTATGAGTAGTCACGGGCGCCGAAGATGGCGGTGCCGACCCGCACCATGGTGCTGCCGTGGGCGATCGCCAGTTCAAGATCCTCGGTCATGCCCATCGAGAGGGTATCCACCGTGGGGTATTGTCGCGCAAGCTCGGTGAACAGAGTCTGCATGCGGGTCATTTGGGCGGCCAGTACGCGCTCGTCACTGGTGTGCTCTGGAATGGCCATCAGTCCCCGCAGCACCAGTCGCTCACTTTGAGAGACCTGCTCGGCAAGGCGGAAAATCTCTTGTTCCGACGTTCCGGATTTGCTGCTCTCTCCGCTAATATTGATTTGCAGACAAACATTTAGCGGTGCCATTGTAGTTGGGCGCTGGTTGTTGAGGCGGTCGATCAGCTTGTCCCGATCCACGCTCTGCACCCAGTCGAACCGTTCGGCGACCAGTTTGGATTTGTTCGATTGCAAAGGGCCGATAAAGTGCCACTCTATGTCGCTATATTCCGGCTGCTGGCGCAAGGTATCGATCTTGGCCGCTGCTTCCTGAGCGTAGGATTCGCCAAAGCAGCGCTGACCTGCGGCATGGGCGGCCATGATGGCCTCGACCGGCTTGGTCTTGCTCACGGCCAGCAGGCGGATCTGCTGCAGGTTGCGGCTAGCCCGTTCGGCGGCCTGGGCAATACGTTCCTTTACCTGAAACAGGTGCTGGGCAATCTGGTTCATATTTCGTTAGTGATCTTGTGATGGGAGAATGACAAGTCTATGGATATCACAGAGTTATTGGCTTTCAGTGTAAAGCATAAAGCCTCGGATCTACACCTCTCGGCCGGGGTTCCCCCGATGATCAGGGTTGATGGTGAGGTTCGCAAGATCAATTTGCCCGCCCTGGAACACCGGGAAGTGCATGCCCTCATTTACGACATCATGAACGACCATCAGCGCAAGGAGCTGGAGGAGAACTTCGAGGTCGATTTCTCGTTCGAGGTGCCCAATCTGGCCCGTTTCCGGGTCAACGCCTTCCAGCAGGCGCGCGGTTCGGGCGCGGTATTTCGTACCATCCCCAGCACTGTGCTGAGCCTCGAAGATCTCGATGCGCCGGAGATCTTCCGCAAGATTGCCGAGTTCCCGCGGGGTCTGGTGTTGGTGACCGGCCCGACCGGTTCCGGTAAGTCGACCACCCTGGCGGCCATGGTCAACTACATCAACGAGAACTTCCATCACCACATCCTCACCATCGAGGACCCCATCGAATTCGTCCACGAGAACAAGCGCTGCCTGGTGAACCAGCGGGAAGTACACCGTGATACCAAGAGCTTCAGCAACGCCCTGCGCTCGGCACTGCGGGAAGACCCGGACATCATTCTGGTGGGCGAGATGCGCGACCTTGAGACCATTCGTCTGGCCATGACTGCCGCCGAAACCGGCCACTTGGTGTTTGGCACTCTGCACACCTCGTCGGCGGCCAAGACCATCGACCGTATCATCGACGTCTTCCCTGGTGCGGAGAAGGACATGGTACGCTCCATGCTCTCCGAATCCCTGCGGGCGGTCATCTCCCAGACCCTGCTCAAGCGCATTGGTGGCGGTCGGGTGGCAGCGCACGAGATCATGATGGGCATTCCGGCGGTGCGTAACCTCATTCGGGAGGACAAGATTGCCCAGCTTTACTCGGTGATCCAGACCGGGATGACCCACGGCATGCAGACCATGGATCAGAGCCTCAAGCAGCTGGTGAGTCGTGGCGTGGTGGCATCCCTCGATGCCAAGGCCAAGGCCGTTGATCCCAACAGCATTTAAGCGACTTGTACCCAGGGAGGGATAAATGATGAATCTGGATGATCTGCTGAGCGAGCTGGTCGAGCGAAAGGGATCGGATCTGTTTGTGACGGTGGGCTCGCCGCCCACCCTCAAGGTAAATGGCCATCTGGTGTCGCTGGGGGGAGACGCGCTCGACAAGAAAGGGGCGCTGACGCTGGTCAGGGATACCCTCAGCAGCGATCACTTCGAGCGCTATGTCCGCACCAAGGAGGCCAACTACGCGATTTACCGCGAGGCGCTGGGTCGCTTTCGGGTCAGCGCCTTCTGGCAGCAGGAGCTGCCCGGTATGGTGATTCGTCGTATCGAGACCCGCATTCCCACCTTTGAAGATCTGCAGCTCCCCAGGATCCTGCAGGAGGTGGCGATGGCCAAGCGCGGGCTGGTGCTGTTTGTCGGTGCCACCGGGGCGGGTAAATCGACCACTCAGGCGGCGATGATCGGCTATCGCAACCAGCATGCCGATGGTCATATCCTGACGGTGGAAGACCCGGTGGAGTTCGTCCATCAGCATGGCCGTAGCCTGGTGACCCAGCGGGAGGTGGGGATCGACACCGAGTCGTTCGATGTAGCACTGAAAAGCTCGCTGCGTCAGGCACCGGACGTGATCCTGATCGGCGAGATCCGAAGTCAGGAGACCATGGAGTTTGCCCTTCAGTTCGCCGAGACTGGCCATCTCTGTCTCGCCACTTTGCATGCCAACAACGCCAACCAGGCGCTGGATCGCATCCTCCATCTGGTGCCGCAGGAGAAACATCGCCAGTTTCTGTTCGATCTCTCCTTCAACCTCAGAGCCATTGTCGCCCAGCAACTGGTGCCGAGTGTCGATGGTTTGCGGCGCAGTGCGGCATTCGAGATCCTGCTCAATACCCCGCTCATCACCGACATCATCCGCAAGGGAGAGATGCACCGTCTCAAGGAGGTGATGACCAAATCTGCCGAACTGGGCATGCAGACCTTCGATCAGGCGCTTTTCAGCCTGTTCTGCGCCGGCCAGATTGGCTACAGTGAGGCCCTCGCCCATGCCGACTCGGCCAACGACCTGCGGCTGCTGATCAAGCTCTCCGGTCGCGAGCAGCTGGGGTCCGGCACACTGGAAAATGTGACGCTGGATGAATGAAACATGGGGCCGATCCGCTGTTCGGCCCCTCGCCAGAAAGGAACGTTATGCTGATTGTGGTTTCCCCGGCCAAGACGCTGGATTACGAGTCACCGCTGGTGACCCCCCGTTTCACCCAACCCGAGCTGCTGGATCACTCCGCCGAACTGATTCGCCGGGCCCGCCAACTGAGCCCTGACCAGATCGCCACTCTGATGAAGATCAGCGACAAGCTGGCCGGTCTCAATGCCGCCCGTTTTGCCGAGTGGCAGCCAGATTTCACCCCCGCCAATGCCCGTCAGGCGCTGCTGGCTTTCAAGGGGGATGTCTACACCGGTTTGGCGGTGGAGGATTTTAGCGAGGCCGATTTTGACTTCGCTCAGGCACACCTGCGGATGCTCTCCGGCCTCTACGGCGTGCTTCGCCCCCTCGACCTGATGATGCCCTATCGACTGGAGATGGGGACCAGGCTCAACAATAGTCGCGGCAAGGATCTCTACCAGTTCTGGGGGGAGGTGATCACTCACCATCTCAATGACGCGCTGGCTGCGCAGGGGGATGAAGTGCTGATCAATCTGGCCTCCGACGAGTATTTCAAGTCGGTACGACCCAAGAGCCTGAAAGGGCGGATTGTCACACCGGTGTTCAAGGATGAGAAGAACGGCCAGTTCAAGATCATCAGCTTCTACGCCAAGAAGGCGCGCGGCATGATGGCTCGCCACATCATCAAGCACCGTCTGACCGAGGTGGAGCAGCTGACCGGTTTCAACGCCGAGGGCTACTACTTTGTGCCGGAAGAGTCGGACGCCAATACCCTGATGTTTAAACGCGCCGAAAATTAATTACAAAAAGAGGGAACCAATCTTTCGACCCGCGGGTCTGAATATTTGAATCCTCTGTTGTAAGCACTTTTTATTCGCCGACGTTTGATACGTCGGCTTTTTTATTGCCGTTTTTATTGTCCATCGATTGCCTTCGCCGGGACTATGTGGTTCAGATAGACTCAAGACAGGGAGCGAGTTGTCGTGAGGTGAATATGGAACAGAAAAATGCCATTCGGCAGGTTGCCGTCCCTTGGGCTCCGTCCCGCCAGCTCCCGCCCGGTCTGGTTGTGGCCGAGTTGCATCAGGATCTCTGGAGCGACTCCCTGACCATCATGCTGGGGCGGGCGCGCAGCATCGATCTACCCCCGCAAATCCTCTGCAGGGTCTATTTTCGCCATATTTATGCCCTGCGGGTCATCGAGGATTGCGATCTGGCTGAGGGGAAGGATAGCCACGCCATCGAAGAGCAGATCCAGCTCATCACTCCATCCCGTTTTGCCAGCTGGTTCCATCAGGAGTCGGACGGCCTGCATCTGGATGAAGATCTGCAGCACTATCGCATCTCCACTTGGGATTACTGCGCCGATGTGCTGACCTCTTCTGCGCCAGAGCTGCAGTTCCTGCCCCAGAGCGAGTAGCCAGCGATAACGCCAGAGGCCAAGGGGGATCCTTCGCCTCTTGTCTTTGTGGAGGTGCAGAGCGTGCGATGCTCAGGTCACTCAGTCAGAGGGTGGCCTGTTGTGTTGCCACAAAAAAAGCGCCTCAGAGGAGGCGCGGGGAAAAAGACAGATTGGAAGCGTCACATGGGTGCTACTTGAATCAGCGAATGAGCCGTGCCATTCAAGTATGGAGCCATCATGCCAAGCTCAATCTGAAGTAGTTCTGAGGCGATTCTTCATCTTCTGTTCATCTTGTCAGCAAGGCGTGGCCACTGATTGAAAGCCTTTTCATTCTGGTCGCGATATTGTCCCGTTCCTCTCCGGGGACGCTCATTGTCTCATGGGGCCAGCTCGAATGTTGTGCCTGCCTGTTCCAGTGCCAGCAACCAGCGCTTGATGGGAATGCCGCCAGCATAGCCGGTTAGATCGCCGCTGCGTCCGATCACCCGATGGCAGGGTACTATGATGCTCAGCGGATTGCGGCCATTGGCAGCGCCTACTGCTCGCACTGCCTTGGGATTGCCGATAGCCTGGGCAATCTCGAGATAGCTCACGGTCTCGCCATAGGGGATATCACACAAAGCGTTCCACACCGTTTGCTGGAACGGGGTGCCCTTCGGTGCCATGGGCAGATCGAACTGCTGCAATTTTCCGGCAAAATAGGCGGTGAACTGCTCGACGAAAGGAGCAAGAGCCAGGTCATCACGCTGCCACTCATTGGTCGGAGTTACCGGCTGCTCCCCCCGCACGAACTCCACATAGCGCAGACCATCCTGATCGATGGCGACCAGCAGGGGGCCGCGGGCGCTGTCGCAAAAACTGTATCTCATCGGCTGACATCCTTTGGGGGCTGGCTCAGTCCAGAACCGGTTTGCCGCGGGCGGATTTGATATCCCCCTTGCGCTTTTTGGCATCGACCCGTTTGCGCTGGGAGCTGCGGGTCGGCTTGGTGGCATGGCGAGCCTTGGGGCGCCAGGCTGCTTTCTTCAGCAACTCCACCAGACGGTTCATCGCCTCCTTGCGGTTCATGTCCTGGCTGCGATGGCTCTCGACCCGGATCAGGATAAAGCCATCGTGTACCCGGCTGTCGCTCAGCTTGTCGAGACCCTCCTTGTAGAGGGGCGTCAGGCTGGGAGAGTTGCGGTAATCGAAGCGCAGCCAGACGGCGGAGTCGGTCTTGTTGACGTGCTGTCCACCGTTGCCCTGTGCCCGCATGGTCTGAAATTGCAGCTCATGCCAGGGAATCGTGACGCTGTTGGAGATAACTAACATGCTGTTTTGCTCTTGTTTGGTGCATACCCGCTGACCGCTGCAGCATGGTGCCTCATTATGGGGCGTGCTGGCCGGTTATGGGGATGTGCCTGACGAATGGCGCAGGCATTAAACTCTATCTATATGAAATAAAACAATAAAAATACTTGGCATAAGAATTGAAACCCGATTCATGACACACCATGGATTGGGAGCAACCAGATGAAGCTGATTAGTGCGATTATCAAACCGTTCAAGTTGGACGATGTCCGCGAGGCTATTGCCAACCTGGGGGTGGAAGGGCTGACCGTGTCCGAGGTCAAGGGATTTGGCCGCCAGAAGGGACACACCGAATTATACCGGGGAGCCGAGTATCAGGTCGACTTCCTGCCCAAGGTGAAGCTGGAGATTGCTACCGCCGATGATAACGTGGAAGGGGTGATCGAGGCGATCTGCAAGGCGGCCTATACCGGCAAGATCGGCGACGGCAAGATCTTTGTCTATGACTTGCTGCAGGCGGTGCGCATCCGCACCGGCGAAAGTGACGACGAGGCGCTGTGATGAACCGCATCCGTGACGTACAGATCTGTTGACCTCCCGATCTCGGGGAATCCCGATGGAGTGAGCGCTTATTGAAGCCTGATCAACATAACGTTTTGCTCAGAAGAGGCCGAATGGGATTCCATCCGGCCCTTTTCAATTATGGGCGATTAAATATGTGATGTGGCGACGGCGAGCTTTCTTGATCCGCTTATAAGATGTATGCAGAATGCAAACGGAAATCGTTATCACTATGTATAGCTAATCAAGGAATGGATGATGAAAATGAAGATGTTGGCACTGGCTTTCTCTGCGTTGGCAGCTCAGTCGGCATTGGCGGCCGGGGAAGTGAATGTCTACTCCAACCGGCAGGATGAGCTGATCAAGCCCATCATCCAGCAGTTCGAGAAGGAATCTGGCATCAAGGTGAACGTGGTGTTCGCCAAAGAGGGATTGAACGAGCGTCTGGAGCGGGAAGGCAAGCTCTCTCCGGCCGACCTGATGCTGACCGTCGATATCAGCCGTCTGACCGATCTGGTGGACAAGGGGCTGGTGCAGCCGGTAGACAGCAAGATCCTGCAGGAGAACATCCCCGCCATCTATCGTGATCCGGAGAATCGCTGGTTCGCCCTGACCACCCGGGTTCGCGCCATCTACTCCAGCAAGGATCGCCTCGGCAAGCTCGAGACCATCAGCTACGAAGACTTGGCCAAGCCTGAATTCAAAGGAAAAATCTGCACCCGCAGCGGCAAGCATGAGTACAATGTGGCGCTGGTCTCCTCCATGATTGCCCATCACGGTATGGCCGAGACCAAAACCTGGCTGGAAGGGGTCAAGGCCAACCTGGCGCGCAAGCCGCAGGGCAACGACCGGGATCAGGTCAAGGCGATCAAGGATGGTATCTGTGACGTGTCACTCGGCAACAGCTACTATCTGGGCGCCATGTTGAAAGATCCGGCGCAGAAGTCCTGGGCGGATGCGGTCTATATCAACTTCCCGAACCAGGCTGACCGCGGTGCCCACGTCAACGTGAGCGGCGTGGCCATGACCAAGTATGCCAAGAACAAGGCCGAGGCCCAGAAGCTGATGGAGTTTCTGGCTGGCGACACCGCCCAGCACATGTATGCGGACGTGAACGCCGAATATCCGGTCAAGGCCGGAGTCGAGCCTTCCGCCATGGTCAAGTCCTGGGGCAGTTTCAAGTCTGACGCACTACCGGTCAGCGATTACGCCAAGCACCGCAAGGACGCCTTGCAGTTGCTGGATGAAGTGAAGTTCGATTTGTAATCAGATGGGGCCAACGGCCCCATCAACATCTGTGGTCTCATGAAAAATTTTGGATGGATGACCGGCAGCTGGGCCATCGCCCTGCTGCTGGGTTTACCGGTTATAGCCCTGCTTTTCTCTGCCTTCTCGGCTGAGGGGGAGCTGTTTCGCCACCTCGCCGATACCGTGCTGCTCGATTATCTCGGTAATACCCTGGGGCTGGTGGTCGGCGTAGTATTGCTAAGCCTGCTGTTTGGCGTACCCACCGCCTGGCTGGTGGCCATGTGTCAGGTGCCGGGGCGCCGTGCCCTGCAGTGGGCCTTGATGCTGCCAATGGCCATGCCCTCCTATATCGTCGCCTACGTCTATACCGACTTGCTCGACTACTCGGGCCCGCTACAGGCCGGGTTGCGAGCACTCTTTGGCTGGAACAGCCCTGCCGATTACTGGTTTCCTGCCATTCGCTCCCTTGGTGGCGCCGCCTGGGTGCTGGCGCTGGTGCTGTTCCCCTATGTCTATCTGCTGACCCGCGCCTCTTTTCTCGAGCAGTCAGTCAGCCTGATCCACTCCAGCCGCCTGCTCGGCTGCACCCCGTGGCAGAGCTTTCGTCGCCTCAGTCTGCCGCTGGCGCGCCCCGCCATCATGGTGGCGGTATCGCTGCTGGCCATGGAGACGCTGGCAGATTTTGCCACCGTCCACTTCTTTGCCATCAACACCCTGACCACGGCGGTCTACGACACCTGGCTCGGCTACGGTAGTCTGGCCACCGCGGCCAAACTCTCCTGCCTGATGCTGCTGGCTGTGGTGCTGCTGATCGCGCTGGAGCGCCGCTCGCGCAGTCGGCAGCAGGTGTTCCAGAAGTCCATGGGCCATGAGCAGCCGCTGCGCTATCCGCTCAAGGGGATTGGCCGTTGGTTGGCCGGTCTCTGGTGCTGGGGGCTGGTGCTTGCCGGTTTCGGCCTGCCGTTCGTCATCCTGCTCGATTACGGGGTGCGCTACTTCGAGTTGTCGTGGACACCGGAGTTTGTCCGCTTCGCCGGCAACAGCTTGGCTATCTCGGCGCTAACCGCCCTGCTGGCGATGGGCATCGCCCTGCTGCTCGGCTTCTTCCGCCGCCTCGATGGCGGTATAAAGAGTCTGTTGCCCCTGCGCATCGCCGCCATGGGTTACGCCATGCCGGGCACCGTGCTCGCCATCGGGGTGCTGGTGCCGCTCACCGCCCTCGACTTTGCCATCAACGATCTGGCCGAGTGGCTCGGGCGTCAGGGGCCGGGCTTGCTGCTGACCGGCACCATTACCGCCATCGTGTTCGGCTATTTGGTGCGCTTCGTGGCCATCGCCATCGGCTCGGTGGAGAGCAGCATGGGCAAGATCTCCCCCAGTCTCGACATGGCAGCCCGCTCCTTGGGGCAGGGGGATGGCGGCATGCTGCGGCGGGTCCATCTGCCGCTGGTGCGCCGAGGTCTGTTTGCCGGTGCCATGCTGGTATTCATCGAATCCATGAAGGAGCTGCCCGCCGCCCTGCTGCTGCGGCCGTTCAACTTCGATACTCTGGCGACCCACGTCTACCAATTCGTCTCGGACGAGATGCTGGAGCGCGGCGCGCTGGGGGCCATCGTCATCGTGCTGGTGGGGCTGTTGCCGCTGATCTGGGTCAACCGCAGTCTGGACAGTCCGGGCCACTGAGTCGCCACGTCGGCCAATGAAATTGCATGCGGTGCGCTGAACCAAAAGGCTGCGCGCCGCCAGAAACGAGAGGAAGTCAGCCTTGTCCTGTTTGCAGGTTGAAAATGTTAGCTGCCGTTACAACGGCCGCAATGTGCTGGAACAGCTCTCCCTGACGGTGGCAGACAACGAGATCGTCTGCCTGCTGGGAGCCAGTGGCTGCGGCAAAACCACGCTGCTCAAGGCCATCGCCGGGCTGCTGCCGCTGGCCGATGGCTCGATTCGCCTCGGCGATACCCTGCTCGACGGGCCGGGTGCCAGCGTGCCGCCCGAGGCGCGCAACATCGGCATGATCTTTCAGGATTACGCCCTCTTCCCCCACCTGACGGTGGCCGACAACGTCGGTTTCGGTCTGACCAAATTCGATCGCCGCGCCCGCCAGCAGCAGGTTGACGAGGCGTTGGCGCTGGTCAATCTGCAGGGGCTGGGGGATCGTTATCCGCACCAGCTCTCCGGCGGCCAGCAGCAGCGGGTGGCCATCGCCCGGGCGCTGGTGTGCAAGCCACGGCTGATGCTGCTGGATGAGCCCTTCTCCAACATCGATACCCAGGTGCGGATGAAGTTGATCCTCGAGATCCGCGCCCTGCTCAAGCAGCAGGGGATCGGCGCTATCTTCGTCAGCCACAGCAAGGAAGAGGCGTTCGCCTTCGCCGATCGGCTGGCGCTGTTTCGCGCTGGTCACATCGAACAGGTGGGCCAGCCGGAGCAGCTCTATCGCCGTCCGCAAAACCGCTTCGTGGCGGAGTTTCTCGGTGGGGTCAACTATCTGGCTGCCGAGGTGGTGGACAGCCACTGCGTGCAGACGGCGCTCGGGGTCATTTGTGGCAGTGAGCCTCATGGCCGGGCGGTGGGTGAGCAGTTGCAGCTGATGCTCCGCCCCCAGCAACTGCTGCTGGAGAGCGCCGCAGATGGCGAGCTTAAGGTGGTGGAGCAGCAGTTCCTCGGTCACCACTGCCGGGTGCTGTTCGAGTGTGGCGATCTGCAACTGGAGGCGAGCATTGGCGAGCCCCTTGATGGGATGCGGGCACGGATCAAGGTTGCCCCCCATGGGTTGGTGTTATTTGCCCCTTTGCCCTGAACGCGTGATATCGTCGTGAAATCAAAGAACTGGATCCACTCTGGTTTATAATCGCGCAACGCAAATAGCCCGTAACGCTAACGCCTATTCAGGGGAGAGATATATGAAAGCCCAAGCCGGGATCTGCGCAGAGCCGAATCTGCACGCCCTCTATCTGATGTTCAATCGTACCGGCGATGCCGCCGAACTGGTCGGCCGTCTGGCCAAACTGCCCGTCCTGTGGCAGGCGGTCGCCGCCGATTTCCCTGATGCCGGTTTCAGCGGTCTGGTTGCTGTTGGCGCCGACGCTTGGGATGGTCTCTACCCTGCCGCCCGTCCACCCCAGTTCCGCAGCTTTATGGCGCAATCCGCCAATGGTCAGGAAGCGCCCAACACCCCGTTTGATCTCTTTATCCAGCTGCGCGCCGATCGGGTGGATGTGCTGCACCACGCAGGTCACCGTGTGATGGCACTGCTGGCCGGACTGGTCGAGCTGGCCGAAGAGGTGCGCGGTTTCCGCAACCTGGATTGCCGTGACCTGACCGGTTTCGTCGATGGCACCGAGAACCCGCAGGATGAGCACCGTGCCGAAGTGGCGCTGGTGGCGGAAGGCGAGTTTGCCGGTGGCTCCTACATTCATGTCCAGCGCTGGGTCCATGCCATGAGCGACTGGGAGAAGCTGGCGCAAAAAGAGCAGGAAGACATTATCGGTCGCACCAAGCCCGATAACATCGAGTATGAGTCTGCCGCCAAACCGCTGACCGCCCACATCAAGCGGGTCAATCTCAAGACTCCGAAGGGAGAGTCCATGGAGATCCTGCGCCAGAGCATGCCCTGGGGCACCATGACCGAGCAGGGGCTCTACTTCATCTCCTGCTGCCGCACTCCTCAGCACTTCAACGCCATGCTGGCCAGCATGTACAAGGGGGAGGGCAGCCACTTCGACCACCTGCTGCGCTTTACCAAGGCGGTGACCGGCGCGGCTTTCTTCGCCCCATCGGAAGGTTTTTTGATGGCGCAGGGCAAATAAGCCCGCCTGACGAAGACTCAGAAAACAAAAATCCCGGCCTTGGCCGGGATTTTTCGTTCTGGCGTGACCGCTATGACGCGGTAGCGGCCATTACGGAGTCTGTTCGAACAGCTCGAGGGCGGAGAGGTAGAGCTCTTCGATATCGGTGTCGCTGGTCGGGGTGATGAAGATGGTGTCATCACCGGCGATGGTGCCGAGGATCCCCTCTGCCTTGCCGAGGGAGTCGAGCAGGCGGGCGATCAGCTGGGCTGCACCCGGGCTGGTGTGGATCACCACCAGTGCGCCGTTGTGATCGACGTCCAGTACCAGATTCTTGAGCGGGCTGGAGGTGGTGGGCACGCCCAGTTCCACCGGCAGGCAGTAGACCATCTCCATCTTGGCGTTGCGAGTGCGAACGGCGCCGAAGCGGCTCAGCATGCGCGATACCTTGGACTGGTTGATGTTCTCGAAGCCCAGCTCTTGCAGGGCGGTGACGATTTCTGCCTGGGAGCCAAAGCGCTCTTCTTTCAGCAAGGCTTTAAAGGCCTTGGCCAGTTTTTCTTGCTTGTCGTTGTGTTTCATCTTGGTCTCACGAATGAGGAGGTGTGGCGGCCTGCGCGATACAGGCGGCAGATACGAACAGCGGGGCCATTTTGCATTCATATGCCGTTTTTTGCAAGGAAGCGGCGCTTGTTCTGCATATTGATTCAAAAATGGCTTGCATCAACCTTTATTAGGGATAGAATCGGGATGAAATTTTGAAAACTTATTCAATTGGGCTGTATGGGTATTGAATTAATAGGTATCGAGAAGTCTTGGCACAAGGTGCCGGTTCTGCAACAGGTCAGCTTTCGGACATCCCCCGGTGAAACCTTGGTGTTGCTGGGCCCGAGCGGTGCTGGCAAGAGTTCCCTGCTACGGATGATGAATCTGCTGGATACCCCGGATGCGGGTGTTCTGCGGATTGGCGAAAGTGAATTTTCTTTCCCGAACTCCCTCTCTGCTGCCGAATTCAACCGCCAGTCCCAACTGCTGCGCCGCAAGGTGGGCATGGTGTTCCAGCAGTACAATCTCTGGCCACATCTCACTGTGATGGAGAATCTGATTGAAGCGCCGGTCAAGGTGCTCGGCATGAGCAAGGAGGCCGCCATCGAGAAGGGGGCCTACCTGCTGGCCCAGCTGCAACTGGCCGACAAGCGCGATGCCTGGCCTGCCCGTCTCTCTGGCGGTCAGCAGCAGCGGGTGGCCATTGCCCGTACCCTGATGATGGACCCGGAAGTGCTGCTGTTTGACGAGCCGACTGCAGCCCTCGATCCCGAGATCACCAAGGAGGTGGCCGAGATCATCCGCAACCTGAGCCAGACCGGCATTACCCAGGTGGTGGTGACCCACGAGGTCGACTTTGCCCGCAAGGTGGCCAGTCAGGTGATCTATCTGGAGAAGGGGCGGATCATCGAATCCGGCACCGCCGCCATTTTCCAATCCCCGCAAACCAGCCGGTTTGCCGAATTCTTGATGCATTGATATTGAATCGATAAGGAAGCTGTCATGAAAAAGAGTCTGTTGTTGGTTGCTGCCATGGGCCTGTTGAGTACCTCCGTCATGGCCAAAGAGATCAAGTTCGCCACCGAGGCCACCTACGCACCGTTCGAATACCTGGATGACAAGAACGAGTTTCAGGGTTTTGACATCGATCTGGCGCGCGCCATCTGCGAGCAGGCCAAGCTGGAGTGCAGCTTCCATAACCAGGCCTTTGACAGCCTGATCCCCAGCCTCAAATTCCGTCGCTATGATGCCGCCATTGCCGCCATGGACGTGACCCCGGAGCGCTCCGCTCAGGTCGATTTCTCCGACATCTATTACGAGAACTCGGCAGTATTCGTCGCCAAGAAAGGGGCCTTCAAGGGGCCGGAAGAGATGGTCGACAAGACAGTCGGTGTGCAGAACGGTACCTCTCACCAGTCCTATCTGGTGGATAACTGGGTGAGCAAGGGTCTGCTGACCGTGCCGTACGCCAGCTACCAGAGCGCCTTCCTCGACATGATGAATGGCCGTACCGACGGTGTGTTTGCTGATACCGCTGTCGCAGCCGACTGGCTGAAGCAGCACAAGGAGTATGCGGTGGTGGGTGCACCGGTGACCGATGCCAAGTACTTCGGTACCGGCTTTGGCATCGCGGTCGCCAAGGGCAATCAGGCGCTGCTGACCCAGCTGAACAAGGGGCTGGCCGAGATCAAGGCCAACGGCACCTATCAGAAAATCTTCGACAAATACTTCGCGCAGTAAGCCATGTTGAGCCTGTTGTTGGATGCAGCCTGGATGACCCTCGGGCTGGCCTTGGCATCACTGGTCGGGGGCATGGTATTGGCACTGGCGTTCAGTGCCGCCGAGCTCAGCAAGCAGCGTGCATTGGTGTGGCCAGTGGCCACCCTGACCACGCTGATCCGTGGCCTGCCCGAGTTGCTGGTGGTGCTGTTCATCTACTTCGGCTCGACCCAGGTGTTGTTCCTCATCACTGGCGAGTATGTGGAGTTCAGCCCGTTCGCCTGTGGCGTGCTGGCGCTCTCCCTGCTGTTCGCCAGCTATGCGACCCAGACCCTGCGGGCGGCGCTCAATGCGGTGCCTTCAGGTCAACGGTTGGCGGCGCTGGCGTTGGGGTTGAGCAAGAGCCACATCTTCTTTCGCATCGTGTTGCCGCAGGCGTGGCGTCATGCCCTGCCGGGCCTCGGCAACCAGTGGCTGGTGTTGCTGAAAGATACCGCGCTGGTGTCGCTTATCGGGGTCAACGAGATGATGCGTCAGGCCCAGATGGCCTCGGCCAGTACCTATGAGCCGTTCACCTGGTATGCCGCCGCCGCCCTCATCTATCTGGCCATCAGTCTGGTGAGTGAATATGGCCTCGGGCTGGCTGCCCGCTACACCCGCCGCTACGGAGGCTGACTGATGCAAGAGTATCTCGTTACGTTGCTGGGCGGTCTGGTCACCACGCTGGAGCTGACCCTGTTCAGCCTGCTGCTGGGGATTGTGTTGGCAGCCCTGATGACCTGGGTGTTGGAGCTGCGCCTGCCGGTGGCGACCCAGCTGGTGCAGCTGTGGGTGCTGCTCTTTACCGGCACGCCGCTGCTCATTCAGATCTTCCTGATTTACTACGGGCCGGGTCAGTTTGAGTGGCTGAAAGCCAGCCCGCTCTGGCCGCTGCTCAAGCAGCCCTGGTTCTGCGCCGTGCTGGCGCTGGGCCTCAACACGGCGGCCTACTCCACCCGGTTGTTCAAGGGGGCGCTCGATGCCATCCCGGCTGGTGAGGTGGAGGCGTGTCGTGCGCTTGGCTTTAACGGCCGCCAGACCTTGTGGATGAAGGTGCGCCATGCCGCCCGTCATCTGGTGCCTGCCTACTCCAACGAGGTGATCCTGGTGCTCAAGGGGAGCTCCCTCGCCAGTACCATCACCATCATGGACATCATGGGGCTGGCGCAGGGGTTGAACGCCCAGACCTACGATACCCTGGCGGTGTTCGGGGTGGCTGGCGGGCTTTATCTGGCGATGAACGGATTGTTAACAATTGGTTTTCGCTGGTGTGAAAAACGGGCGCTGGCATTCCAATCCTGAGACCCTCAGATCTACCTCTTTATGGTAAGGAGAAGTGCAGAAAAACTGTGCTTCTCCTCCAACTTTTTGTATTTCCCTCCAATTTTTGCTCCCGCATGTTTCGTGGCTCACAGAACCCGTGACTGCAACTGTTATCAGATTGTTTTTTATGGGGGGATCCATTAAGGTTGGGCGCACAACAACAAACAACCTTAAACCTACGCTTAAACATGGAGTTGATCATGAAAGTTGCCGTTCTGGGTGCCGCTGGTGGCATCGGTCAAGCCCTCGCTCTGCTGTTGAAAAACCGTCTGCCGGCTGGCTCCGAGCTGAGCCTGTATGACATCGCCCCGGTTACTCCGGGTGTGGCCGTTGACCTCAGTCATATTCCTACCGACGTCGCCATCAAGGGCTTCTGCGGTGAAGATCCGACTCCTGCGCTGGTTGGGGCCGATGTGGTGCTGATCTCCGCCGGTGTGGCACGCAAGCCGGGGATGGATCGCTCCGACCTGTTCAATATCAACGCCGGTATCGTCAAGAATCTGGTCGAGAAGTGCGCGGCCACTTGCCCGAAAGCACTGATCGGCATCATCACCAACCCGGTCAACACCACCGTTGCCATCGCCGCCGAAGTGCTGAAGAAAGCCGGTGTCTATGACAAGCGTCGCCTGTTCGGTGTCACCACCCTGGACGTGATCCGCGCCGAGACCTTCGTGGCCGCTGCCAAAGGGTTGAACATCGACAAGGTACGCGTCAACGTGATCGGTGGTCACAGTGGCGTCACCATCCTGCCGCTGCTCTCCCAGATTGAAGGCGCTTCCTTCACCGCTGAAGAAGTGGCAGCCATGACCAAGCGCATCCAGAATGCCGGTACCGAAGTGGTGGAAGCCAAAGCCGGTGGCGGTTCTGCGACCCTCTCCATGGGTCAGGCGGCTTGCCGTTTCGGTCTCTCCCTCATCAAGGGTCTGCAGGGCGAAGCCAACGTTGTTGAGTGCGCCTACGTTGAAGGCAACGGCGAGCACGCCACCTTCTTCGCACAGCCGGTACTGCTGGGCAAGAATGGCGTCGAAACCGTACTGGATTACGGCAAGCTGAGCGCGTTCGAGCAGGAAGCGATGGAAGGCATGCTGGCTACCCTGAAAGCCGATATCCAGCTGGGTGTCGATTTCGTCAAGTAAGCGGGTCAACCGTGCCAACAAGGGAGCTTCGGCTCCCTTTTGTATTGATGAGATCCGCCCGGCAGGCTAAGGGGATGGGGCTTGGTGCCGATAACAGAGTGCAGCAGGAGATCCTTATGATGAAACCCCTTACCCTTCTCATTCTTGTCGGTACATTCACCGCGCCCCTCTATGGTGCCGAGGCGGTATCGGCTGCCGTATCGAGCGATGTGCCTGCAGCAAGTGCATCGGCACCGACAGCAAGCAGTGCTGCGGTGTCAACGGCCCCTGTCTCTGCTGCTACGCCAGCGCCCTCTGAGGCAGTCCCCGTCTTGCTCCCGGCCGAGCCGGTCACCCCCGTTGCCAGCAGTGGCGAGGGGGCCGCGCCGCTGCCAAAACCGGTGGAACCTGCTGCTGTGGTGGCGCCTCCCGCACCTCTGGCCGCTGGCGAGTTACAGGCGGTGCCACTCTATCGTCAGGACGAGTTGCTCAACTGGATTGAGCAGGGGCGTCACCTCACTCAGGTGAAGCAGGATCGCTGTCAGCTGACTCAGGATATCGAAGCGCGCGCCTCGGTGATGAAGATCCCGGCCTATCAATTCCTCTGGGGGGATATGCTGGCGTGGGGTGTCTGTACCAAATCCAATGCCGAACTCGGGGTGCAATATATGTGGGAGGCGGCCAATCAGGGGTTGGCGCCAGCGCTGGAGCAGCTGGGGCGCTACTACTGGAAAGGAACTTTGGTGCAGAAGGATTTGGTGCGAGCCGAAACTCTGATGCGCGAGGCGGCCAGCCTCGGTTTTCTGCGGGCTCGCATCGAGTGGGTCGAGATGCTGTTGCAGGGGATGGGCAGTCCGCTTGATTATGAGGACGCCTATCGCTGGCTCCATGGCTCCGTCATAGGTGACAAGGCGCTGCACCAGAAGGCGGCGAGTCTGCTCAGCCGTCTTGGCAACCGGATGCCGGCCAACGTGGTGGCCCGCGCCAAGGCGATGCACTGATCCAAAAAAATGACCCACAGATCTGCACCTGTGGGTCCGGTTCCAGCCGCCGTGCCATGACAAGCCGGAACCTCCCTCTGTTATATGGCTGCCTGCGCCTTAGAGATCTTGGTGGGGGCCAAAAACTTCGTAATGGAGCTGCCCGGCTGACACCCCAGCCGCCAGCAGCTGCCGCTTGATCTCTTGCATGAAGCCGACAGGGCCACAGAAGTAGTAGTGGGCCTGCGGCGTGATGCGCTCTTTCACGGCAGTCAGATCCATGGTGCCGGCCAGGTCATAATCTTCACCCTGTACATCGCTGGCCTCCGGCTCCCGATACCAGACCCGGCTCAGCAAGTTGGGATGCTGGCGGGATTTTTGCTGAATATCCTCCCGGAAGGCGTGTACAGCGCCCTGTTCGCAGGCGTGCAGCCAGGTGATCTCGGCCTGATGAGCACTTTCCAGCAGCTGGTTGAGCATGCTCATCATCGGCGTCACGCCGACACCGGCTGAGAGCAGTACCACCGGGGTCTGGCTGTCGGCTTTCAGGTAGAAATCGCCGGTAGGAGGCATCACCTCGATCTTGTCACCCGCCTGCAGGTGATCGTGCAGCAGGTTGGAGACCTGACCCTGCGGCTCACGCTTGACGCTGATGCGGTAATCCTGCCCGTTGGGGGCATCGGAGAGGGAGTACTGGCGGATCTCCTGATATTCCAGCTCGGGGTGAACCAGCTTGATGCTGAGGTATTGGCCCGGTTTGAAGGTCAGTACCGGCTTGCCATCTTCCGGTGCCAGCAGGAAGGAGGTGATGAGGTCGCTCTCGGCTCGCTTCTCCTTGATGATGAAGGTGCGGGTACCTTGCCAGCCGCCATCCTGACTTGCCTTCTCCTGATAGATCTCCCGCTCGCGGCCGATGAAGATGTCTGCCAGCACGCCATACGCCTTGCCCCATGCCTCCAGCACCTCGTCGGTGACCGCACTTCCGCCCAATTCTTTGAGCGTGGCCAAGAGATGACTACCTACAATGTGATATTGTTCTGGCTGGATCAGGAATCCGGTATGTTTGTGCGCAATCCGCTCGACCGCACCGGCGAGCGCTCCCAGATTGTCGATATTCTTTGCATACGCGGCGACTGCATTGAACAGGGCCAGCGGCTGGCCGCCACTGCGTTGGTGGGCCAGGTTGAAGATATCTTTCAGCTCCGGGTTATGGCTGAACATCCGTTGGTAGAAGTGCTGGGTGAGGGCAGGACCTGCCGATTCGAGCAGCGGAATGGTGCTTTTGATGACGGCAACGGTGGTTTGATCTAGCATAGGGGCCTCGTTCTAATTGAACATATAAAATGTCATTTAATAAGTGGCATCCTAGATGTTTATTTGATTTGAATCAATACTCCACTTTTCGCATCGCGCTAATCAGGTTTTATGAGACTAACCAGTTATACAGATTTCGGATTGAGAGCCCTGCTCTATCTTGCCACCCTGCCGGAAGGGGAGTTGTCGAGCGTTGCCAAGGTATCAGCCCTGTATGGTGTTTCCCGCAACCACATGGTGAAGGTGGTCAATCAGCTGGTGAAGCTGGGCTATCTGCAATCCCAGCGGGGCAAGAATGGCGGTATTCGCATGGCTTGCGATCCCGCTACCATCAATATCGGGCAGGTGATAAGGGCGCTGGAAGGCAATCTGGACGGCATTGACTGCGGCTCGCCCGCTTGCCACATCGTCTCTGTCTGTCTGCTCAAGAGTGCGCTGAAAGAGGCGATGGATGCGTTTCTGGCGGTGATGGACAGCTATACGCTGCAAGACCTGCTGGCCAACCGTGACGAGCTGCAACGGGTCTTCGGCGAGTTGATCCCGACGCTGGTGCTGGAGCCGGATGATGAAGATGAGCAATGACTATGAGCAATAGAAAAGGGCTGCCACTGGCAGCCCTTTTTCAATCTTGCGAATCCGATTCCGCCCGGTACGATGCCGGCATAATCCGCGCCATCTTGACCATGTTGTTCTCCACATCGAGGATCTCGATAGGATAACCGGCCAGCCGGATCCCGATGTTGGGCTGGGGGATCTCCTCCAGATATTCGAGGATCAGGCCGTTGAGGGTACGCGGGCCATCGATGGGCAGATGCCAGTTCATCTCCTTGTTCAGCTCACGAATATTGGCTGAGCCTTCGACCAGATAAGAACCATCTGACTGGGGATGGATCTCGTCGCTCGGCGCTGGCGTCATGGAGGTGGTAAAGTCGCCCACGATCTCTTCCAGAATGTCGTCCAGAGTGATTAGCCCCTGAATATCGCCGTATTCGTCGACGATCAGGCCAATTCGCTCCTTGTTGCGTTGGAATTTGGCCAGTTGCACGTTGAGCGGCGTTCCTTCCGGAATGAAGTAGATCTCGTCCACTTCCCGCAACAGGCTCGATTTGTTGAACTGATCCCTGGCTACCAGTCGCAGGGCATCGCGCGCGTGCAAAAAGCCGACAACGTCGTCGATATTGTCGCGATAGAGCAGGATCTTGGTGTGAGCGCAGTGGGCCAGCTGGCGCTGGATGCTCTTCCAGTCATCGTTGATGTCGATGGCGTAGATATCGCTGCGTGGCACCATGATGTCCTCGACCAGCATCTTGTCGAGATCCAGAATGCTCAACAGCATCTCCTGATGACGCTGGGGGATCAGGTTACCCGCCTCATTGACTATGGTGCGCAGCTCCTCGGTGTTGAGGGAGTCATCCTTGTTGGGATTGATCTTCAGCATCTTGAGCAGGCCGCTGGTGATGCCGTTGATCAGCCAGACCAGCGGTGAGAGCGGCACCATCAGCCCCTTGAGGATCCAGGAGGCGGGATAGGCGATCTTCTCCGGAAACATGGCGGCCAGGGTCTTGGGGGTCACTTCACCGAATACCAGTACCACCAAGGTCAGCCCGAAGGTGGCGATGGCGACCCCGAGATCACCAAACAGCCGGATACAGACGATGGTGGCGATGGCGGAGGCGAGGATATTGACCAGATTATTGCCGATCAGGATCAGTCCCAGCAGGCGATCGGGGCGGGCGAGCAGTTGCTCGACGCGACGTGCGGCTTTGTGTTTGGTCTGTGCCAGATGCCGAAGTTTGTAGCGGTTGATGGACATCAGGCCGGTTTCGGCACTGGAGAAAAAGGCGGAAAGAAGGATCAAGATAACGAGAACAATCAGTAATGTACTCGTTGAGATGCTGTCCAAAAAGGGCTCCTGTTGGATGGTATGGCTAAAAGAGTATAGGTGTCAGCTCAACAGCACTTCTTTGACGAAGCGACTGCCAAAATAGGCAAGAGTCAGGATGAAGCTGCCGATCAGACTGAGAGTGATGACTTTACGGCCGCGCCAACCATAGGTGTGATGGCCCCACAACAGCAGCACATAGACACACCAGGCCAGAATGGAGAGTACCGCCTTGTGTGATTTGCCCTGGGCGAACATGTCTTCGAGGAAGAACAGGCCGGAGGCAATGGAGAGTGTCAGCAGGAACAGACCCGCCGAGATGAGCTGGAACAGCCGCTTCTCCACCGTCATCAGTGGCGGCATGGCTGGCAGGTTGCTGATTTTTCGAGATTTAAGCTGCTTGTCCAGACAGGCAAGCTGCAACGCAAACAGGCAGGCGATCATCAATACCGCATAGGCCATCAGGGCTAGGCCGATGTGCAGCAACAGCTGGGGATGGGCCTCCAGATGGGTGATGTAGCGACCCGGGATCAAGGCGCTGGCAGCCAGCAACAGGGCCGAGAAGCTATAGACTACCGGCAGCAGGATCCAGCCGTTGAAGCGACGGGTGACGCAGGTCATGAAGCAACTGATGATCAGGCTCACCAGCGAGGCGACGTTGAGCATGCTCAGGTTTTGACCGGAATGGGTCACCATTACTTCGCTGGCAACAGATGCACCATGGGCTACCAGTGCCAGTCCCACGCAAGCGAACAGGGGGGTGTACCCGACTTGTTTGGCATTGAGCAGCAGGTGCAGTGAGGCGATGATGGCCAGCAGATAAAACGCCAGGGCCAGAACAGAGATCACGATCATAACCAGGTCGTTGTTACACAAGCATTTAGGGATATAAGAGGAGCAGTATACCTTGCACAAGATGTGCTCGCCAGTTGTGCAATGGCCGATCCGCCCATATATAGGGACGAAGCATAGATGAGCGACGGTGCGGTGAATAATCGTCCTCGCGGCTGCTCTGGGTTATAATGCCCCCTATTTATTACGCCAAGAACCGGAATGCGTCATGTTTGAGAATTTGACTGAAAGACTCTCGCGCACCTTGCGCAATGTCAGTGGCCGTGGTCGGCTGACCGAAGAGAACATCAAAGAGACCCTGCGCGAAGTCCGCATGGCGCTGCTTGAGGCGGACGTCGCCCTGCCGGTCGTGCGTGATTTCGTGGCGCGCGTCAAGGAGCGTGCCGTCGGGCAGGAAGTGGCCAAATCCCTGAGCCCGGGTCAGGCATTCATCAAGATAGTGCACGGCGAGCTGGTCACCGTGATGGGGGAGGCCAATGAACAGCTCAATCTGGCTGCCCAGCCGCCCGCCATTATCCTGATGGCCGGTTTGCAGGGGGCCGGTAAGACCACCACGGTCGGCAAACTGGCCAAACTGCTCAAAGAGCGCAACAAGAAGAAGGTGTTGGTGGTCAGTGCCGACGTCTATCGCCCTGCGGCGATCAAACAGCTGGAGACCCTGGCGGGTGACATCGGCGTCGACTTCTTCCCGAGCGATGCAAGCCAGAAGCCGGTTGCCATCGCGACTGCCGCTATCGATCAGGCGCGCAAGAAATTCTATGACGTGGTGATCGTCGATACCGCCGGCCGTCTGCATGTTGATAGCGAAATGATGGCCGAGATCCAGGATCTGCATGCCACCATCAAGCCGGTCGAGACCCTGTTCGTGGTGGATGCCATGACCGGTCAGGATGCCGCCAACACCGCCAAGGCGTTCAACGAAGCGCTGCCGCTCACCGGTGTCATCCTTACCAAGGCGGACGGCGATGCCCGCGGTGGTGCCGCCCTGTCGGTGCGCCACATCACCGGTAAACCGGTCAAGTTCATCGGTATGGGCGAGAAGACCGATGCGCTGGAGCCGTTCCACCCTGATCGCCTCGCCTCTCGCATTCTCGGCATGGGCGATGTGCTCTCTCTGATCGAAGAGGTGGAGCGTAACGTCGATAAAGAGAAAGCGGCCAAGCTGGCCAGCAAGGTCAAGAGCGGTAAAGGCTTCGATCTCGAGGACTTCCGCGAGCAGTTGGCCCAGATGCGCAACATGGGCGGCATGATGGGCATGCTCGACAAGCTGCCGGGCATGTCCGGCCTGCCGGACAACATCAAGGATCAGATGGATGACAAACTCACCGTGCGGATGGAGGCCATCATCAGCTCCATGACGCCGAAAGAGCGTGCCCATCCCGACCTCATCAAGGGCTCTCGCAAGCGTCGCATCGCTGCAGGTTCCGGCATGCAGGTGCAGGACGTGAACAAGCTGCTCAAGCAGTTCACCGAGATGCAGCGTATGATGAAGAAGATGTCCGGCAAGGGCGGCATGCGCAAAATGATGAGCCAGATGAAGAACATGCTGCCACCGGGATTTGGTGGCGGTCGCGGTCCGTTCTGATTATCCGGAGTTAGGTATTGAGCGAGGGTCTGCGAGTTGCAGGCCCTTTTCATTGCAGCCCTGCGCAAAAAATGGCTGGCTTGGTTGCAATTATTACGAATCCAAGTAGAATTATGCGGCTTATTTTAAGCTAGGGTCCGCGTGTTTGCGGGCCTTGTTCATTAGATGTTAATGAGGACGATATGGTAACCATTCGTTTACAACGTGGTGGCGCGAAAAAGCGTCCGTTCTACCAGGTAGTAGTTGCTGACAGCCGTAACGCCCGCGACGGTCGTTTCATCGAGCGCGTTGGTTTCTTCAACCCGGTTGCTTCTGGTCAGGCTGAAAAGCTGAACCTGGACCTGGCTCGTATCGAGCATTGGGTTGCTACTGGTGCCGCTGTTTCTGAGCGCGTTGCCAAGCTGATCAAAGACGCTGCCAAAGCTGCTTAATCAGCCAAACGGTAAGGAGTTAAGGTGGAAAAACCTGTAGTTCTGGGCACCCTGGGGACCGTTTACGGCATCAAGGGCTGGCTTAAAGTGAACTCCTTCACCGATGTTGCCGAAGCGATTTTCGATTACAACCCCTGGCTGATTAATCAGAACGGGGCGTGGCGTGAAATTCGGGTTTCATCCTGGAAACGTCACAACAAGGGTCTGATCTGCAAACTCGATGGTATCGATGTGCGCGAAGATGCCCTGGCATTGACCAATGTCGAGATTGGCGTACCCGCCGATCTGTTGCCTGCGTTGCCTGAAGGTGAGTTCTACTGGCGTGACCTGATTGGTTGCTCCGTGGTGACCACCAAGGGATACGACCTGGGCAAGGTGACCGAATTGATGGAAACCGGCTCCAACGATGTGTTGGTGGTTGAGGCCAATGTAAAAGATGCCTTTGGTGCAAAGGAGCGGTTGATTCCGTTCCTGGAAGAGCAGGTGATCAAGAACATTGATCTGACTGCTCGAACAATCGAAGTTGATTGGGATCCTGGTTTCTAGTTTCCCGCGCTAACACGGGTGCCGGAGGTTTCTTATGTGGATTGGGGTGATTAGCCTCTTCCCTGAAATGTTCCGAGCCATTACCGAGCACGGGGTAACGGGTCGGGCCGTCAAGAGTGGCCTGCTGCAGATTGAGTGCTGGAACCCCCGGGACTTTACCCACGACAAACACCGTACGGTCGATGATCGTCCTTATGGTGGTGGGCCCGGCATGTTAATGATGGTTCAGCCGCTGCGTGACGCGATTCATGCAGCCAAGCAAGCGGCGGGAGACGGGGCGAAAGTCATCTATCTCTCCCCTCAGGGACGCAAGCTGACTCAAGCTGGCGTAACCGAGTTGGCGACGAATCAGAAACTGATTCTGGTAGCCGGTCGATACGAAGGTATCGATGAACGCGTGATACAAACCGAAGTCGACGAAGAGTGGTCTATCGGGGATTACGTGTTAAGTGGTGGCGAGTTGCCTGCCATGACCCTGATCGATGCGGTTTCGCGTCTGGTTCCAGGAGTCTTGGGTGATCAGGCCAGTGCTGAGCAGGACTCCTTTACGGATGGCTTGCTGGATCATCCCCACTACACTCGGCCGGAGGTGTTGGATGGATTGGCGGTGCCCGAGGCGCTGACAAGCGGCAATCACGAAGTGATTCGGCGCTGGCGTCTCAAGCAATCTCTCGGACGAACCTGGCAAAGAAGGCCGGAACTTATTAACAACCTAGCTCTGACTGACGAGCAAGAATCACTTCTTGCCGAGTATGTCCGCGAAGTGCGTGACAGCGTTAAGTAGAGTTTTCAGTTTATCCTAGGTAAGGAAAGACAATGAGCAAGATTATTCAGCAGCTTGAACAAGAGCAAATGCGTACCGACATCCCGGCTTTTGCCCAGGGCGACACCGTACGTGTTCAAGTTCGTGTTAAAGAAGGTGGTAAAGAGCGTCTGCAGGCTTTCGAAGGCATCGTTATTGCCAAGCGTAACCGCGGTCTGCACTCTGCTTTCACCGTTCGCAAGATCTCCAACGGCGAAGGTGTTGAGCGTGTATTCCAGACTCACTCTCCGCTGATCCACAGTGTAGAACTGAAGCGTCGTGGTGATGTTCGCCGTGCCAAACTGTACTACCTGCGCAACCTGTCCGGTAAAGCTGCTCGTATCAAAGAGAAGCTCAACTAATTCGATTCGAATTGGTGTCGGTATGTCGGCTAAAAGCTCGACAGGTAGTGAAAAGGCTCGCCAATGGCGAGCCTTTTTTGTATCCGGAATTCGGTCACTGCTTACTGGCTGACTCGTACCACCGAGTTGTCGCGGCCGTAGGGGCTGGGTACGTAGGCATCGGCTTGCCAGTCATTCTCGTAGAGGGTCTCTCCCTCAGGAGTGATGAACTGGTAGCAATACTCGAAACTCTCCGGCCCGTCGGTCGGCAGATTGAGGGTGGCCTTGAACTCACCGCTCTTCATGCGTTTCAGCTCGACCGGTTGCCACTGGGTGAACTCGCCGATCAGCATCACCTGTTCTGCCCCTGCTGCGGCCTCCTTCTCTACGGCGAAGGTCACCTTGACCTCGGGTTTGGACTTGAGAAACTGCTTGGTAAGTGGCATGACGCCTCCTTGTCTGTGAGTTAAAAATGGATCCTGTCTATTTTTATACCACCATATGACAAAGATGTTGATAAGGCAGATCAAGTCGGCAAGGCAAAATAGCGTTGCAGCAGACTGTGGGTGAAGTCGATCTTGAGATAAAAGCCGCGGGGCAGGGTCATGATGGGTTGACCATCGCGGCCGATGGCGCGAGTCAGCGCTTTGTTGTTGGCTGCCTTGGGGCGCAGTTGCATCACCTGGCCGTGGCGCGCGCTGATCTGCTCCACCTCTCCCAGCACTATCATATCCATCAGCTCCTCCCAGTCCTGACGCAGCAGCCGATCTTCCTCTTCATTCGGGCTCCACATCAGCGGCATGCCGACCCGTCGCTCGCCAACCGGGATCTCCCGACTGCCTTCCACCGGGATCCAGAGCACCCGGGAGAGCTTGTTGCGCACGTTTGACTCCTCCCAGCGCTGGCCGCTGACGCCGATTAGCGGGGCGACGCAGACGAAGGTGGTTTCCAGCGGTTTGCCTTGAGGATCCACGGGGATCGTCTTGAGTTCGATCCCCAGCTCTGGGAAGTCTTGTTCCGGCTTGCTCCCTGCGCTGGCTCCCAGTTGCAGCTCGATCAACTGACCGACCCACCCCTTGTCACGGCGCAGATCTTTGGGCACCACGACGCCGGCCTCGGCGGCTATCTGCGCCAGGGTGAAGCCGGCCATGGCATTGGCGCGGCTTAATAACTCCTGCTCGGATTGGGGATTGCTTGGCATAGTTGGTTCCATCTTGCTCGCCATATTCTAACAGGGGAGGATCCCGAGAAGGATCGTTGTTTTTATAACCGATCCTGAGTGGATAAGATCAAACATGGATAAGTTGAGTGTTATGTGTGCATCATCATGATTTTAAAGGTTTTTGTATGTTTTATCGAGCACGGTTCCTAGCGGTGCTTGAGCTTGAAATAGTTGTCCAAGGGTTTGCTCGCGATGTTACACACAGTTATCCACAGAAATCTTGGATAAGTGGATGAAAGTGGAAGGTATGGCCGATATGTTACAAAAAATTGTGAATCCTCCCCCATTTTTGCCGAGCAAGCAGGGTAGATAATGTGCCGTGCTTGTGGATAATCTGTCCTGGGTGGATCTTTGACCAGTTGAACTTGTTCACAATCAGTCTCAGGGAGCACGCTACCGGAAGAGCATGGATCCAGATCCAGTATTATGCATTTAAGTTATTGTGTATAAAGTGATTTTTATATTGTGTGTCGTGTGGTGACATGAATGTCTTCTTTTCACTACTATTGAAAAAGTACTGTATATACCCGTTTGCTAACAGCTTTATGCACAGCCTGGGTGGGCAACTTGGAGGCGCGGATCCTTGGATTTGTTTATAAGTATGTTTGAAATCGAAAGTTATTCATGAAACAGGGGATTCACTCCTTGTTTGCTGCCACGGAGTGAATGTGGAACAATCTCCTTATAGATTCAGCCTTTATAAGGTGATCACGTGATTGATGGCGACGGATTTCGTCCCAATGTCGGTATCGTGATCTGTAACCGTGAAGGACAAGTGTTGTGGGCTAAACGCTATGGGCAGCACTCCTGGCAGTTTCCGCAGGGGGGGGTTGATGATGGTGAAACGCCAGAGCAGGCCATGTATCGAGAGCTGTATGAGGAGATTGGCCTCAAGCCCGAAGATGTGACCATCATGGCCACCAGTCGTAACTGGCTAAAGTACCGTTTACCCAAACGTCTTGTCCGCTGGGACAGTTCACCGGTCTGTATTGGCCAAAAACAAAAATGGTTCTTGTTACAGCTGAATTCGGGCAAGGAGTCGCGGATCCAGTTCGGCTGTCATGGCCATCCCGAATTTGACGACTGGCGTTGGGTCAGCTTCTGGTACCCGGTGCGTCAGGTCGTTTCGTTCAAGCGGGAGGTTTACCGCCGGGTCATGAAAGAGTTTGCCCCGCTGGCGATGCCGGTGCCGGCAGTGCAGGTCAACAAGAAGGATGGGCGGCGCAATCGCGCCCGTTAAGGAGCACAGATTAGTTGTTAACGGAACTGAGACGTATCGTCGAGAGCATGGCCGAGGCCAATACCCTCGAGCAGGCCTTGCAAGCATTGGTGAGCCAGACCCGGCACGCCATGGCAGTGGACTGCTGCTCCGTCTATGTCTCGGAACCCGAGGTGCGCCGCTATCGCCTGGCGGCTACTGACGGCTTGGCCCCGTCCGCAGTCGGCAAGGTGACCCTGCCCTACGAGCAGGGCATCGTCGGTCTGGTGGGTCAGCGGGAAGAGCTGATCAACCTGGCTGATGCCCCCGCGCATCCCAGTTTCAAATTCCTGCCCGATGTGGCCGAAGAGGCGTTCCGCTCCTTCCTCGGTGCCCCCATCATGCACCAGCGTCAGGTGGTTGGCATTCTGGTGGTGCAGCAGAAGGAGAGTCGCCGCTTCGATGAGGGGGAAGAGTCCTTCATGGTCACACTGGCGGCCCAGCTGGCGGCGCGGATCGCTCAGGCGCAGGCCAAGGGGTGGTTGCAGAAGACCGACTGGAGCAAGCCGCTGCGCGGTATTGCCGGTGCCAGCGGCATCGCTATGGCCAAGGCCTGGGTGTGGCGGCCCCGGAAGGCGCTCTCGTCCATTACCCCGCGCAAGGATGAAGACCATGCCAGCCAGCTGGCACGGCTGGAGCTGGCGGTTGAGGAGGTGCGGCACGACTTGGAGAGTCTGGCGCTGCGTTTTCGCGAGAGCTACAGCCAGGATTCGGTGGCGATCTTCGATATCTACCTCCATCTGCTGAACGATCCCGGCTATATCAAGCCCATTCGCAACAAGGTGAGCAAGGAGCACTGGACTGCGGTCTCGGCGGTCAAGCTGATCAGCGATCGCTTGATCGAGCAGTTCAAGGGGATGAAGGATCCCTACCTGCAGGAGCGCTCCACCGACGTGAAGGATATTGCCCAGCGGCTGATCAGCCGACTGGTGCAGAATGAACCGGAACATATCTCCATCGGCGAGCCGGTGGTGCTGGTTGCCGATGAAGTGACCGCCACCATTCTGGCAGAAGTGCCCCGCGAGTATCTGACCGGGGTGGTCTCGCTCAAGGGGGGGACCAACTCCCACGCGGCCATTCTGGCCCGTGCCATGGGGGTCGCCGCCATCATGGGGGTCGATTTGCCCCTTGGTGACATTGGTGGTCGCATGCTGGTTGTCGATGGCTACAGCGGCGATCTCTTCATCGAGCCCAATCAGGTGATCCTGACCGAGTATCGTCAGCTGCTGAGCGAAGAGCGGGCGCTCGATACCCTGGTGCGCAGCGTCGATAACCTGCCATCCGAGACGGCCGACGGCACCAAGGTCTCCCTGCTGCTCAACGCCGGTCTCAGCGCCGATACCGAGATCTCCCTCAATCAGCTGGCGGACGGGGTCGGGCTCTATCGCACCGAGATCCCCTTTATGCTGCAGGAGAGCTTCCCCTCCGAGTGGGAGCAGACTGCCCGCTATCGCGGCATTCTGGAGACCTACCGCAACCGGCCGGTCTGCATGCGGACGCTGGATGTGGGCGGCGACAAGCCGTTACCCTATTTCCCCATCGTCGAGGAAAACCCCTTCCTTGGCTGGCGGGGGATCCGGATCACCCTGGATCACCCCGAACTGTTTTTGGTGCAGCTCAAGGCTATGCTGCGGGCCAGTGAAGGGCTGGACAATCTGGCCATCATGCTGCCGATGATCAGCAGCGTCAGCGAAATCAAAGCCTCCCGTCGTCTGCTGGATCAGGCATGGCGGGAAGTGTCGGAAGAGGCGGCGAGCCGCGATGCAGTGATCCGCTACCCCAGCCTCGGGGTGATGATCGAGGTGCCCTCAGCCCTCTTTATTTTGCCGGAGATGGCGCCGCTCATCGACTTCTGGTCTGTGGGCAGCAATGACCTTACCCAGTACCTGCTGGCGGTGGATCGCAACAATTCCCGGGTTGCCAACATCTATGATGCTTTCCATCCTGCGGTGATCCGCGCCCTGCAACAGCTGGTTGATGCTTCCCACCGCTACCAGAAGCCGGTGTCGGTCTGTGGCGAGCTGGCCGGTGATCCGGTCGGTGTACTGTTGCTGCTTGCCATGGGCTATCGCCGCTTCAGTATGAACACCCACAACATCGCCCGGATCAAGTACGTGCTGCGTCAATCCACCCTGAGCGAGTTGACCGAACTGATGGCCGATGGCCTCAAACATGACAACCCCCACGTACTGCGCGGCCTGTTTGCCCGCTATCTGGAGGAGCATGGTTTGGGCGGTTTGCTGCGAGCCGGTCATAAATCGAAACAGAGTGATTGATAATCATGCCTTGTCCCTGCTGACGAATGATCGGAAAATGCGGCTTTTATTTTGACTGGGGCCGCATATGCAGCACGATGGATATTGGGTTTTCTCGCAGATTGATCCCGTAGCATTCAGTTTGGGACCACTATCGGTACGCTGGTATGGTCTCATGTACCTGTTCGGTTTCGCGTTTGCCATGTGGCTTGCCGGCCGTCGCGCCGATGCGCCGAACAGCGGCTGGACCCGCAACGAGGTGTCGGATCTGCTGTTTTACGGCTTCCTCGGGGTGATCCTCGGTGGCCGTGTCGGTTACGTGCTGTTCTACAACTTCGATCTCTTCCTCGCGGATCCCACCTACCTGTTCAAGATCTGGACCGGCGGTATGTCGTTCCACGGTGGTCTGATCGGGGTGATCACTGCGATGATCTGGTTTGCCCACAAGACCAAGCGCCACTTCTTCACCGTGGCCGACTTTGTGGCACCGCTCATTCCGTTCGGTCTCGGCGTCGGCCGGATCGGCAACTTCCTCAACGGCGAGCTGTGGGGCCGGGTCACCGATGTACCCTGGGCCATCATCTTCCCGGAGGCCGGCCCCGAGCCGCGTCATCCCTCCCAGCTTTACCAGTTCGCACTGGAAGGGGTGGTGCTGTTCATCATCCTCAATCTCTTCTGGCGCAAGAATCCGCCGCGCGGTGCCATCTCCGGCATGTTCCTGCTGTTCTACGGCCTGTTCCGCTTCCTGGTGGAGTTTGTGCGCCAGCCGGACAGCCAGCTTGGTCTCTATTTCCAGGAGATCAGCATGGGCCAGATCCTCTCCACCCCGATGATTATCGCCGGTGCCCTGATGATCTGGGCCGCCTACAAGCGTCCGCAGTTGTTCGGTAATGCCGTGAAGGAGGCGAAATAATGCGAGCTTATCTCGACCTGATGCAGAAAATCCTCGATGAGGGGACCGTCAAGTCTGACCGTACCGGCACCGGTACTATCTCCCTGTTCGGCCATCAGATGCGCTTCAATCTGGCGGAGGGTTTCCCGCTGGTGACCACCAAGAAGTGCCACCTGCGCTCGATCATTCACGAGCTGCTCTGGTTCCTCAATGGCGATACCAATACCGCTTATCTGAAGGAAAATGGCGTCAGCATCTGGGATGAGTGGGCCGACGAGAATGGCGATCTGGGGCCGGTTTACGGCGCGCAGTGGCGCTCCTGGCCTGCCGCTGACGGGTCTGTCATCGACCAGATCCAGAAGGCGGTGGATGACATCAAGCACAACCCGGATTCGCGCCGCATCATCGTCTCCGCCTGGAACGTGGGCGAGCTGGACAAGATGGCGCTGGCTCCCTGCCACGCCTTCTTCCAGTTCTATGTGGCGGACGGTAAGCTCTCCTGCCAGCTTTACCAGCGCAGCTGTGATGTGTTCCTCGGCCTGCCGTTCAACATCGCCAGCTATGCCCTGCTGACCCACATGATGGCCCAGCAGTGCGATCTGGAAGTGGGTGACTTCGTCTGGACCGGTGGTGATGTGCACCTCTACTCCAACCACATGGAGCAGACTGCGCTGCAGCTATCCCGCGAGCCGCGCCCGCTGCCGACCCTGATGATCAAGCGCAAACCTGACTCCATCTTCGACTATAAGTTCGAGGATTTCGAGATCGAGGGTTATGACCCCCATCCCGGCATCAAGGCGCCCGTCGCCATCTGATAGCAAGGCGCCTCAGGGCGCCTTTTTTATGCAGTTAAATAATTGAAAATTCATTTTACTGACTAATAAGACGGTAGCCAGAGACGAGGAAAAACCCGCTTATAGCAGGTATGTTCTATTTTGCTTTCGGTTTTTTCGTTGTATTGAGCAGCAAGAAACGATTTTCCATTGGTTGTTGCAAGGGATAGACTCAAACCAAAGCAATACGGTGGAAAATTTAACCATGAGTGACGTAATCAAAAAGTTCCTGAAGCTGGAGGCCGCCTCCGGAATTATTCTGATCATGGCTGCCATGCTGGCAATGATTTTAGCCAATACCGCGCTGGCTGGCGGGTATCAGGCGTTTCTCGATACGCCGGTGCAGGTGCGCATCGCGGCCCTCGACATCAACAAGCCGCTGCTGCTCTGGATCAACGATGGCTTTATGGCGATCTTCTTCCTGCTGGTTGGCCTGGAAGTGAAACGAGAAATGCTGGAAGGGGCGCTCTCTACCAGGGTTCAGGCGACCTTCCCGGCTATTGCGGCGGTGGGCGGCATGCTAGCTCCGGCCTTGATCTACGCCTTTTTCAACTACTCGGACGAAGTGGCGCGTGCTGGCTGGGCGATTCCGGCTGCGACCGACATCGCCTTTGCCCTCGGGGTGATGGCGCTGCTCGGCAAGCGGGTGCCGGTGAGCCTCAAGGTATTCCTGTTGGCGCTGGCCATCATGGATGACCTGGGTGTTATCATCATCATCGCACTCTTCTATACCCAGCAGTTGTCGCTTGAGGCGCTGGCGATCGGCCTTCTGGCTACCTTTACCCTGTTCTGGATGAACCGTCGTGGCGAGGACAGGATCAGCCTCTACATGCTGGTTGGTCTGGTGCTCTGGGTTGCTGTACTCAAGTCGGGCGTTCACGCGACGTTGGCCGGTGTGGTGGTCGGATTTATGATCCCGCTCAAGGGGAAGCGTTACGCCTCGCCACTCAAGCATCTTGAGCACTCGTTACATCCCTGGAGCGCCTATCTGATCCTGCCGCTGTTTGCCTTTGCCAACGCAGGGGTATCCCTTGAGGGGATAGGTCTCTCCTCCCTGTTGAATCCGGTGCCCATGGGCATCATGCTGGGACTGTTTATCGGCAAGCCGCTCGGGGTGTTTACCATCAGCTGGCTGTCGGTCAAACTGGGTATCGCCCAGTTGCCGCCCGGGGTTAACTTCAAGCAGATTTTTGCGGTCAGCATCCTCTGTGGTATCGGATTCACCATGTCGATGTTTATCGCGTCACTGGCCTTTGAGCATGGTGGGCTGGATTACGGCAGCTACTCGCGCCTCGGGATCCTCGTTGGATCCAGCATTGCAGCGCTGGTTGGCTATCTGGCCTTGCGATTGTCACTCCCCAAGAGTGATGGGGACCAGAATGCGGAGGGTTTATGAGAAAACAGGCATGGTTACTGCTCTTCTTGGTCAGTCCTATGGGATTAGCTGGCGGGTTTGAAGAGTGTCGACAGGAGGCTGGTTCGGCCAGCTGTTCGGCCTATCTCAACGGGGTGGTGGAGAGTGCTCTGATGTTGGGGGACAAGCAGGCTAAGGCTCGTTTCGGCGAGACCTTCTCCGAGCGGGCGCTGAGCAGCCGGGCTGGCGAGATGGTCAAGCGTTCCAACAAGCGTTATTGCGCTGACCGGATGCCGGACAAGGCACGCCTCAAGGCCAGTCTGATGGAGCAGTTTGGCGCGAACAAGGTTGACTCGGTCAGCGACATGTATGACATTCTGGCGGTTGAACTCAGCTGCTACCGGAGTCCGCGTCAAGCGGGAACCCCATCGGATGTCACACCTTAACTACAACCATCTCTACTATTTCTGGATGACTCAAAAGAAGGGCTCCGTTACCCAGGCAGCGGAAGCCCTTTTTTTGACCCCGCAGACGGTCACCGGCCAGATTAAGCTGCTGGAGCAGCGCCTCGGTGGCAAGCTGCTCAAGCGCAAGGGGCGTTCCCTTGAGGCGACAGAGCTGGGCCAGCTGGTGTTTCGCTATGCCGACAAGATGTTCAGCCTCTCCTACGAGATGCTCGATATCGTCAACTACCGCAAGGAGAGCCAGATCCTGTTCGACGTCGGCATCGCCGATGCCCTCTCCAAGCGCCTTGCCAGCCGCGTGCTGCTCTCCGTCATCCCCAATGATGGTTCCATCCACCTGCGCTGTTTCGAATCAACCCACGAACTGCTGCTGGAGCAGCTGAGCGAGCACAAGCTCGATATGATCCTCTCCGACTGTCCGGTGGACTCCAGCCAGCATGCGGGGCTGCTCTCCAAACGGCTGGGCGGCTGTGGCGTTAGCTTCTTCTGCAAGGCGCCGCTGCCCGAAAAGCCCTTTCCGGCCTGTCTGGAGGAGCGCAAGCTGCTGATCCCCGGTCGCCGTACCGCCATGGGGCGTCAGCTAACCCAGTGGTTCGAACAGCAGGGTGTTTCCCCCAGCATTCTTGGCGAGTTCGATGATGCCGCCTTGATGAAGGCGTTTGGCTTCTTCAATCAGGGCATCTTCATGGCTCCCACCATCTATCGGGAGGAGATCCTTGAGGGGGAGGGGGTGATGCTGATAGGGGAGACCCAGGATCTGATGGAAGAGTATTACGTCATCTTCGCCGAGCGGATGATCCAGCATCCGGCGGTGAAGCGGGTCTGCGAGAGCGATTTTACCTTTCTCTTTTCCGGCCAGGAGAACTTCTCCGCCATCCAGCCGGCCACCCTGTCGTTTTAAAACGACCCGTCACCACGTATCATCGGCGATGAGTGGTAGAGGAGAGATGTGATGCAACTTGAAGAGATGGAAGCCAATGCGAGTAAAGCGGTGGCCTTGCTCAAGGCGCTGGCCAACGAACGGCGGCTGTTTATTCTGTGCCAGTTGCTGGAGCGCGAACTGTCAGTGGGGGAGCTCAACGAGCGATTGGGATTGAGTCAGTCGGCCTTGTCACAGCATCTTGCGCTGCTGCGGCGGGATGAGCTGGTGATGACTCGCAAAGAGGCCCAGACGGTCTACTATTCGCTGCGCAGCCATGAGGTGCGTGAAATGATCAGTTTGCTGCATCGACTTTATTGCAGCGCAGATAAATAAAAAACCGGCACTAAGGCCGGTTTTTTCAGCTTTGATCAGCAGAAGCTGATTAAGCCATAGCTTTGATCTGTGCAGACAGGCGGCTCTTGTGACGAGCAGCTTTGTTCTTGTGGATCAGGCCTTTGGTCGCCATACGATCCATGATCGGCTGAGCAACAGCGAAAGCGGCAGTCGCAGCAGCTTTGTCGCCAGAGGCGATAGCAGCAATGACTTTCTTCAGGTAGGTACGGGTCATGGAACGACGGCTGGCGTTGTGCTGACGGCGTTTTTCTGACTGAAGAGCGCGCTTCTTAGCAGATTTGATGTTAGCCAAGGTAAAACTCCTAAAACTGTCTTAGCGAGTGTATTGAAAAGGCCCGGAAATATGCCCTTCCAACCACATATTGTCAAATGATTTGTGCAAATAAACACCGCCTCCCGGTGGTGTGTCAGTAGGGAGACGGTTAAACTGTCGGCCGATTCTAGCAGCATTCTTTTCATTCTGACAGTTCCAGAGGCCTCGTCTTGAGTAAGAAATTGATCAAATCCGGCATGATAGTGTCCGGAATGACGCTGGCATCCCGCGTAATGGGCTTGGTTCGCGATGTGGTCATCGCAAATCTGCTTGGTGCCGGGGTGGCCGCCGACGTCTTCTTTTTTGCCAATCGCATTCCCAACTTTCTGCGTCGTCTGTTCGCCGAAGGTGCCTTCAACCAGGCCTTTGTTCCCGTGATGACGGAGTACAAGAAAAATGGCGACGAGGGGGAAGTGCGTGAATTGCTGGCTGCGGTGGCGGGTACGTTGGGGGGCATAGTGACTGTGGTCACCCTGCTCGGTGTGCTGGGGTCGGGTGTGCTGACCGCGCTGTTTGGCTGGGGCTGGTTCTGGGACTGGCTGCATGGCGGCCCTGCGGCCGAGAAGTTCGAGCTCGCCAGTCTGATGCTCAAAATCACCTTCCCTTACCTCTGGTTCATCACCTTTACCGCCATGGCGGGGGCTATCCTCAACACCTTCGGCCGCTTTGCGGTCTCGTCGTTTACGCCGGTGTTTCTCAACATCACAATGATTGCCGCGGCCTGGTGGATTGCACCGCTGATGGACAAACCTGAGATCTCGCTGGCGATTGGTGTCTTTTTGGGCGGTTTGGTGCAGTTTTTGTTCCAATACCCCTTTTTGCGCCAAATCAACATGCTGGTATGGCCCAAGTGGGGATGGAATCACCCTGGGGTAGTGAAGATCCGCACACTGATGATCCCGGCCCTGTTCGGGGTCTCGGTCAGCCAGATCAACCTGCTGGTCAACACCATGCTGGCTTCCTTCCTGGCGACTGGTGCCATCAGCTATCTCTACTACTCGGATCGCCTGCTGGAGTTCCCCCTCGGGCTGTTTGCGGTGGCCATCAGTACCGTGATCCTGCCAGCGCTGGCCAAGAAGCATGTGGATGCCGATCCGGCGGACTTCTCCCGCACTATGGATTGGGGGGTGCGGATGGTGATGCTGCTCGGCCTGCCCGCCATGATAGGCATTGCGGTCATGCGCGAGCCCATTTTGCGAGTGCTGTTCATGCGCGGCGAATTTGGCCTGCATGAAGTGAGCATGTCGAGCGCCAGCCTGCTGGCCTCCACTACCGGTCTGCTCTCCCTGATGCTGATCAAGGTGCTGGCCCCCGGTTATTACGCCCGTCAGGATACCAAGACGCCGGTGCGGATCGGGGTGATGTCGATGATTGCCAACATGGTCTGCAACCTCATCTTCATCTACCCGCTCGGTTACGTGGGGCTGGCGCTCTCGACCGCCTGCTCGGGCACTCTGAATGCGGCCTTGCTGTTCAAGGGGTTGTACCAGCAGAGCGTCTATCGTCCCTCCCGCCATACTGGCGTGTTCTGCCTCAAGCTGCTGGTCGCCAGCGTGCTGATGGGCTGTGTGCTCGCCTATCTGTCGCCGGATTTGGCCCAGTGGGGGGCGTGGAGCATGGGCAAGGCCAGTTTGCAGCTGACCATGCTGCTGTCGCTGGGGGCTGCGGTCTATGCCTTGGTGTTGCTGCTGCTGGGCATTCGGCCGCGTCACCTTAAATCGGGGCAGCAGTAGCCGTGATCCTGCGGCGCCATGGGGATAGTGCCTCATGGCGCCGCAGGGGGCGTGATTGGGCCCGGATAGTTGAAATCAGGCTATGAGGGCTGACCCTGCCTGCTGCCTGATATATAATCCGCCGATTTCCATGGCAGCAACGCACAAGGCACTGATGGAGCTTATTCGCGGCATTCACAATCTCAAGCCCCGTCACCGGGGATGTGTATTAACCATTGGCAACTTTGATGGGGTTCATCAGGGTCACCATGCGGTATTGGCACGTCTCAAGGAGAAAGCGGCCCAGCTGGGATTGCCCGCCTGCGTCATGCTGTTTGAGCCGCAGCCGCTGGAACTGTTTGCCGGCACGGCAGCGCCCGCCCGGCTGAGCCGGTTGCGGGAAAAGTACGAAGCGCTGCAGGGGCTGCATATCGATCGCATGCTCTGCGTGCGCTTCAGCCACCGTTTTGCCGAGCAGGCGGCCTCGACCTTCATCGAGCAGTTGCTGGTGGAGAAGCTCGGGGTGCGCTATCTGGTGGTCGGCGATGATTTTCGCTTCGGCAAGGGGCGGGAAGGGGATTTCCACCTGCTGGAGGAGGCGGGCCATCGCTTCGGCTTCGAGGTGATCAGCACCCAGAGCTTCCAGCTCGAACGGCAGCGGGTCAGCAGCACCCTGGTGCGTGAAGCCCTTAAGGCGGGCCGGATGGCGGAGGTGGAGCTGATGCTTGGCCGCCCCTACACCATCAGCGGCCGGGTGGCCCACGGCGACAAGCTAGGGCGCACCATAGGTTTTCCCACCGCCAATCTGGCCCTCAAGCGTCAGGTGATCCCGGTCGGTGGCGTGTTTGCGGTGGAAGTGATATGTTCCGGCAAGACCTTCCCCGGTGTAGCCAATGTGGGTGTTCGGCCGACCTTGAGCGGTACACAAGCCAGATTGGAAGTACATCTATTTGATTTTTCTGGTGATCTATATGGTCAGCAGGTCAAGGTGCTGCTTCGCCACAAGCTGCGCGAAGAGCAGAAGTTTGCCTCTTTCACTGCCTTGAAAGAGCAGATCGAACGAGATGCCCTGGCGGCCCGAGCCTGGTTCGGGCTGCCACAATTCAATTTACCCAGCACTCTTTTAGAAAAGAAGGGAACCCAGGACTGATGAGCGACTATAAACACACCCTGAATCTTCCGGAAACCGAGTTTCCGATGCGTGGCGATCTGGCCAAGCGCGAACCCAACATGCTGAAACGTTGGTACGATCAGGATCTCTACGGCGCTATTCGCCGCGCCAAAGCGGGCAAGCCTTCTTTCATTCTGCACGATGGCCCCCCCTATGCGAACGGCAACATTCACATCGGTCACTCGGTCAACAAGATCCTCAAAGACATCATCATCAAGTCCAAGGGCCTCTCCGGTTTCGATTCCCCCTATGTGCCGGGTTGGGATTGCCACGGTCTGCCTATCGAACTGAAAGTGGAAGGCATGGTCGGCAAGCCGGGCGAGAAGGTTTCCGCTGCCGAATTCCGCGCCGAGTGCCGCAAATACGCCAAGACCCAGATCGAAGCGCAGAAGACCGACTTCATCCGTCTGGGTGTGCTGGGCGACTGGGAACATCCCTACCTGACCATGGATTTTGGCACCGAAGCCAACATCATCCGCTCCATGGCCAAGATCGTTGAAAACGGCCACCTGCACAAAGGTTCCAAACCGGTGCACTGGTGTACCGATTGCGGCTCCGCGCTGGCTGAAGCCGAAGTGGAGTACTACGACAAGAACTCCCCCTCCATCGATGTGCGCTTCAAGGCCGTTGATGAGGCATCCGTTGCCGCCAAGTTTGACTGCGCCGAAGGCCACACCGGCAAGGGCCCGATCTCTGCGGTGATCTGGACCACTACTCCGTGGACCCTGCCAGCCAACCGCGCCATCGCCATGCACGCCGATCTGGATTACGCACTGGTGCAGGTTGAAGGTGAGCACCCAGAGCGTCTGATCCTGGCCGCCGAGCTGGTCAAGGACGTGATGGATCGCGCCGGTATCGAGAAGTTCCACAATCTGGGCTATGCCAAGGGTGCCGCGCTCGAGCTGCTGCGCTTCAACCACCCCTTCTACAGCTTCGATGTGCCGGTGGTACTGGGTGATCACGTTACCCTGGATGCCGGTACCGGCGCCGTACACACCGCCCCTGGCCACGGTCAGGAAGACTTCGTGGTCGGCCAGAAATACGGTCTGGAAGTGGCCAACCCGGTTGGCAGCAATGGCGTTTACCTGCCTGATACCGAACTGTTTGCCGGTCAGCATGTGTTCAAGGCCAATGCCTCCGTGATCGAAGTGCTGACCGAACGCGGCGCCCTACTGCATCACAAGGTGTTCAACCACTCCTATCCGCACTGCTGGCGTCACAAGACCCCGATCATCTTCCGTGCTACTCCGCAGTGGTTCATCAGCATGGAGCAGAAGGGTCTGCGCAAGCGCGCGCTGGAAGAGATCGAGCGCATCGAGAAGGACGGTATTGCCCAGCAAGGCCAGAGCGGCTGGGTACCGGCCTGGGGTAAAAACCGCATTCAGGCGATGGTTGAGAACCGTCCTGACTGGTGTATCTCCCGTCAGCGCACCTGGGGTGTGCCTATCTCCCTGTTCGTCCACAAAGAGACCCAGGAACTGCATCCGGAATCCGTGCGCCTGATGCACGAAGTAGCCAAGCGGGTCGAGCTGTCCGGTATTCAGGCATGGTGGGATCTGGACAAGGCCGAGCTGCTGGGTGCCGATGCAGACATGTACGACAAGGTGCCTGACACTCTGGACGTCTGGTTTGACTCCGGTTCTACCCACGCCTCCGTGGTCGATGCCCGTCCCGAGTTCAACGGCAAGCCGGCCGACATGTATCTGGAAGGTTCTGACCAGCACCGTGGCTGGTTCATGTCCTCCCTGATGATCGGTGTGGCCATGAAAGACAAGGCTCCCTATAACCAGGTGCTGACTCACGGCTTCACTGTGGATGGTCAGGGTCGCAAGATGTCCAAGTCCATCGGCAACGTGGTGAGCCCGCAAGACGTAATGAACAAGCTGGGTGCCGACATCCTGCGTCTGTGGGTAGCGAGCACTGATTACACCGGCGAGATGACTGTCTCCGATGAGATCCTCAAGCGCTCTGCCGATGCTTATCGCCGTATTCGCAATACAGCCCGCTTCCTGCTGGCCAACCTGAACGGCTTCAATCCGGCGACCGACATGGTGGCACCTGCCGACATGGTGGTGGTGGATCGCTGGGCTGTGGGTCGTGCCAAAGCGGTACAGGCCGAGATCATGGCGGCATTCGACGAGTACAACTTCCACGGTGTAACCCAGAAGCTGATGCAGTTCTGCTCCATCGAGATGGGCTCCTTCTATCTGGATGTCATCAAGGATCGTCAGTACACCGCCAAGGCTGACAGCCTGGCCCGTCGCTCCTGCCAGACAGCCCTCTATCACATCGCCGAGGCCATGGTGCGCTGGATGGCGCCGATCATGAGCTTCACCGCCGATGAAATCTGGGCACTGCTGCCGGGTGAGCGCGGCGAGTTCGTCTTCACCGAAGAGTGGTACGACGGCCTGTTCGGGCTGGAAGCGGGTGAAACCCTCAACGACGATTTCTGGGCCGAGATCCTCACCGTGCGTGGTGAAGTGAACAAGGCGCTGGAAGTGGCCCGTGGCGAGAAGCGTATCGGCGGCTCCCTGCAGGCCGAGCTGACCCTGTTCGCCAAGCCGGAGCTGGCTGCACGCCTGAATGCCCTGGCTGATGAGCTGCGCTTCGTGCTGCTCACCTCCAAAGCCAATGTGGTTGAGGCTGACACTGCGCCGGAAGGCTCTGTGGCGACCGAGCGTGATGACCTGTGGCTGAGCGTGGCCCAGTCTGCTGCCGCCAAGTGCGACCGCTGCTGGCACCATGTAGAAGATGTGGGCACCATAGCCGGTCACGAAGAGATCTGTGGTCGCTGTGTGACCAACGTTGAGGGTGACGGCGAAACGCGTCAATTTGCCTGATGAACATGACTCAACATAAAAGCGGCCTGCGTTGGCTGTGGCTGGCAGTGCTGGCCTTTGTTCTGGACCAGGCGAGCAAGCTCGCCGTGGTCAAGTTGCTGCCATTTGGTTACCCGGGGGTGGAGATCACCCCCTTCTTCAATCTGGTTCACGTCTACAACAAGGGCGCCGCATTCAGCTTTCTGGCTGATCAGGGGGGCTGGCAGCGCTGGTTCTTCGCGGTGCTGGCTTTTGCCATCTGTGGATTGCTGATCCACTGGCTGCGCAAGCAGTCGGTGACCCAGCGTTGGAGCGGTATCGCCTATTCACTCATCATCGGCGGCGCCCTCGGCAACGTCTTTGATCGACTGGTGTTGGGCCATGTGGTCGATTTTCTCGACTTCTACTGGCAGCGTGCGCATTGGCCGGCATTTAATCTGGCCGACAGCTTTATCTTTATCGGGGCCGCCATGATCGTGCTGGACGGTTTCCGTGGTGAGAAAAAGGAGCAGGCATGAGCCAGCAGATCACCGCTAACAGCAGCGTGCTGTTCCACTTCTCCATCAAGCTGGAAGATGGCTCGGTTGCCGACAGCACGGCGCTGCACGGCAAACCTGCCCGCCTGCGGATGGGCGATGGCAGCCTGACCCCCACCTTCGAGCAGTGCCTTTTGGGGCTGAGCGAAGGGGAGAGCAAGAGTTTTACTCTGGCGCCGGAAGAGGCCTTTGGTCTCTCCAATCCCGACAACATCTACCATCTCGACCGTGCCAAATTTGGCGCCGATGTGGAGCCAAAAGTCGGCACCATCATCCTGTTCGATCAGCCCAATGGCAGCGAGCTGCCGGGCATTATCCGGGCGGTAGCCGGGATGTCGGTGACGGTCGATTTCAACCACCCGCTGGCCGGTCATACCGTCACCTTCGAGGTGGAGATCCTGGGCGTTGATGATGAGGAGAAGGTGCATTAATGGATATTCTGCTCGCTAACCCTCGCGGTTTTTGCGCCGGTGTCGATCGCGCCATCAGCATTGTCGAGAGCGCGTTGGAGAAGTTCGGTGCCCCCATCTATGTCCGCCACGAAGTGGTGCATAACCGCTATGTGGTGAACAAGCTGAAAGATGCGGGTGCCGTCTTCGTCGAGGAGCTCGATGAGGTGCCGGATGACAGCATCGTCATTTTCTCTGCTCACGGCGTGGCCAAAACAGTGCGCGAGATGGCCAAGTCCCGCGCCCTCAAGGTATTTGATGCCACCTGTCCGCTGGTGACCAAGGTTCACATGGAAGTCCATCGCGCCAGTCGCAAGGGCTCCGAAGCCGTGCTTATCGGTCATGCTGGCCACCCCGAGGTGATCGGGACCATGGGGCAATACGAGAATCGCGAAGGTGGCATGTATCTGGTGGAGACACCGGAAGATGTGGCCAGGCTCAAGGTGAAGAATCCGGATGACCTCTGCTTCGTCACCCAGACTACCCTGAGCGTGGATGAGACCTCTGACGTGATCGATGCGCTGCGCAAGCACTTCCCCAAGATCCAGGGGCCGCGCAAGGACGATATCTGCTACGCCACCCAGAACCGTCAGGATGCGGTGCGGGAGATGGCGGGGCTGGTGGACGCCATGCTGGTGGTGGGGTCTCGCAACTCCTCCAATTCCAACCGTCTGCGCGAGCTGGCCGAGAAGGTGGGCGCCAGAGCCTATCTTATCGACGATGCGTCGATGATTGAGGCGAGCTGGCTGGAAGGGGTGAAGGCGATAGGGGTCACTGCCGGCGCATCCGCCCCCGAGGTGCTGGTGCAGTCCGTGATTGCCCGCCTGCGGGAGCTGGGAGGCAAGGTGGTCGCCGAGCATCCTGGCCGTGAAGAGAACGTGGTGTTTGAAGTGCCGCCAGAGCTGCGGATCCTCTGATCCCTCTCATCTCGCTGGATGTCGGTTTATTGCCAGAGCCACCTCGTTGAGGTGGCTTTGTTTTTTTGGCTCTAACGAGTCCTCTTTGCATGTTCGCAACTAGATTGCAGCGAAAATTGATGATGCAGCTCGAACTTTTGCATTGCCGGGATTGAAACACCAAGTGCCCGGCATAGACTGCCATCAAGCCCTTACTCTGGCTTAGCACACATGGAGTGTGTCTGTCCTCCTGGAACAAATCAGAGCGAAACAGGATGTTTTTGCGTTCAGGTTTTAGCCTTATCGAGCTTATGGTCACCATAGCGCTCGTCTCTTTGTTACTCACGTTGGGGGTTCCTTCCTTCAACGCTTTGCTGCGCACTATTTCTCTCAATACTCAGGCTAACAACTTTGTTGCGGCCATCAACCTTGCCCGCTCAGAAGCCATTCGCCGCAACACGGTAGTGACCCTCTCCGCCTCTGCCGATAACCTGACCCAGCATCACTGGGAGGCTGGCTGGCAGATCTGGGTCGATGGCAACGGTAACGGCATACTGGATAATGGTGAGTTGTTGCGAGGCTTTCCCGACATGGGGGGCGGGGTATTGAGCAGCAATACCTCCCTGCTGCGTTTTAATAGCGAGGGTTTTCTTGATGGCCGCACTCCGTTGGCACGGGTATTTTCCCTGCGTCCTGATGAGTGTCGGAATGAGCCCTCCCGTGATATCAACATCACAGTGGCTGGTCGCCCTTCCATTACCGAGGCTAGCTGCCCATGATGCGAGAACGGGGTTTGTCACTGCTTGAAATCATGATCTCGGTACTGGTGCTCTCCATCGGTATTCTGGGCATGGCGACTCTGCAACTGCAGGCTCTCAAGAGTAACCAGTCGGCGCTGATGCGTACCGAGGCGACCCAGTATGCATACATGATCAACGACATGATGCGGGCTAATCGCAGCGCGGCTCTGAACGGGCAATACAATATCGACTTGGGCGAAACTGTCTCGGGTAGCTCTATGGCGGTTCAGGATCTGCAACACTGGAAGCGGGTCGTAGCCGAGCTACCAGGTGGCGATGGCGCCGTATCGGTCAGTGCCGGAAGGGCCACCATCACTATTCAGTGGGATAGCAGTCGGCTGTCGACTGATCCTGCGTCGCGCAGCATGATCCTGAGGACGGACCTATGAGAAGGAGCGGTTTGCCGCTACACCAGCACGGGATCGGCTTGGTCGAGGTGATGATCGCCTTGGTGCTCTCGCTGATAACGGTGGGGGTCATGATTCAGGTGTTTCTCGGCAATCACAAAACCTATCTCACTGGCGAGGCCATTGCCCGGGTGCGGGAAGATAGCGGATTTGCCACCAATCTGCTGCAAAAAGAGCTGCGTATGGTGGGCTATCAGGGGTGTCTCAGCAAACAGGGGGTCAATATCACCAATACCCTCAATAACAGTACGGCACTGCCCTACAACTTCACCACCTTTTTGCGTGGTTACGACAATGTGACGTCCACTTTGCCAGCCGAGCTGTCTGCTCTGTTCAGCGGTTCCGAGCCCAGACCCATGCCGGGTAGCGATATCCTGTTGGTTCAGGGGCCGGTTGGGGTTGGGGTTCCGCTCAGTCGTGATAATCATAACAGTGCCGCCCAGCTCTTTGTGCAGCAGCTATCCAGCAAGGCCGACTATTGTGGTTCCGGCGCACAGGGTTATAGCGATCTGTGCGAGGGAGATATTGTCATGGTCTCCGACTGTCAGAAGGCCAGAATATTTCAGGTCACCAAAGTACAGGGCGTGGCAGGGGGGCGTGAGGTCAATATCGTCCACTCCAATGACAACAAATATACGCCAGGCAATGCCAGCAGTTCCTGGGGGGGGGCCAGCAGCCCACCCGAGGAGCGATTCGGTCTTGGCTCGGTCGTGAACAGGGTGGAAACCCGTCTCTACTATATCGCCCGCCCCTCCGCCAGCAGCCCCTACGCGCTTTATCGCAAGAACGGGGTGGCTGCAGGTATGCCCCTTATCGAAGGGGTGGCCAATATGCAACTTACATTCGGCGAGGATCAGAACCGGGATCGGGCGGCAGATCGCTATGTGAGCGCCGCCAGCAATCCAAACTGGAACAATGTACTGGGGATTGGAGTACAGCTTCTTATGCGCAGTAACCAAGGCAATGTGGTGTCGTCTCCGCAGGCCCTTAGCTTTGCCGGAACCACCTTCCGGGCGACCGATCGCAACTGGTACTGGGTCGCCGAAACCACAGTTGCGCTGCGCAACCGGCTACCTTGAGGAGCCCAGTCATGATGGATCGACAGCAGGGGATGGCGCTGGTGATCAGCCTGATTTTTCTGGTCATGGTGAGCCTGCTGGGTATGGCCAGTATGCGTGGGGCGCAGTTGCAAGAGAAGATGGCGGGTAACCAGAAAGAGGCGCTGCAGGCATTGCAGGCGGCAGAAGCGGGCCTGCGCGCTGCCGAGCGCTATATCGAGGCTGGCAACTCGGGTCCCTATGACAACAGCGCGGGCCTGTATGAATTTATCGACACCGCGGTGGATCCTGCCTCCCCTTCGACCGCTTGGCGTACCTATACCAACAGTGGTCTGGCGGGGCGCGCTCCCGAATACTTTATCGAACGGTTGCCCTATACCCAGGGGGGGAGCGAGGATCTGGCAGTCGATGAGCCCATCAGTGAGCGTCGTCTATATCGTATTACTGCAAGGGGATTTGGTCTCTCTGACGAGAGCCGGGTGCTGTTGCAATCGACCTATAGTCGCTAGGAGGCGGTGTATGGGCAAACTTGGTTTTGGCCTTTCGGTGATGCTCTGCTGTGCTTCGGCACAGGCGGCGCTCGATATTGCCCAGGTTCCCCTCTATCTCGGCACCCGGGCCGATCCCAATATCATGTTTACCCTAGATGATTCGGGTTCGATGCATTTCGAGATCATGCCCGAGTCCTTGATCGAGAACGATGCGCGTTATGTCTACCCACGTGCTAACAAGGTCTATGGTAGCGATGATTACGATAATCGTACCGTGACCTTTGCTGCGGGCAGTAATCGTAATGCCTACACCCGTTCCAGCCATAACAACAAGCTTTATTACAATCCGCAGTTGACCTATCGCCCTTGGGTCAAGGCGGATGGCACCTTGATGAGTAATGCCAAAATTACCTGCGCCCCGCACAATCCATTGAAGAATCCCGATAGGTCGTGCCGTGATTTGACCAATGAAGGTACGGAGTACGCAAATGCCGATAACGCTACTTTCTATAAAAAATTTAATGATGATGAAGTAAATAAAACGGAAGAGTTCTGGCCTGCCGTCTATTTCGACTACAAAGGTAGCGGTGATGTCAAGAAGGTGAGTAGCTATAACAGGGTGGAGATAAGTAAAAGCACGTCAAGTTACCTTGGGCGGCCCAATCGCAGCGACTGCAAGAGCGCGCCTGCCTGTAGCTATGACGAGGAGATCCAGAACTTTGCCAACTGGTATACCTATTACCGTTCGCGGATCCTGGCAGCACGAGCTGGCATTGGGCGTGCCTTTGCCAGTCAGGGGCAATCGCTGCGAGTCGGTTTTGCCACCATCAACGCCAGCGGTAGTGTGATCCGTGATGTAGCCGCTTTTTCGGGTACTAATCGCAGTGACTTTTTCAAAGATCTCTATAGCCGAGATATTCCAGCTGCCGGTACTCCACTGCGGACCAGCCTCCAGCATGTGGGAAACTACTTTTCCAAGACGGGTGGCGATGGCCCCTGGGCCGTCAGTGCCGGTAGCACGCTTCCTCATCTTACCTGTCGCCAGAGTTATAACATCCTGATGACCGATGGTTACTGGAGTGAGGGACGAGCTTATGATCCTGACCCTGCGGTCGGTGACCAAGACAATGATGGAACCGCTGATACCTTGGCTGATGTGGCTTACCATTACTGGAAAACGGATCTGCGTCCCGATCTCGCAAACAAGGTTCCGACCAGCACGGAGGATCCCGCTAATTGGCAGCATCTGGTCAACTTCACGGTCGGATTGGGGGTCAACGGCACCTTGAACCCTGCCAGCGGGAAGCCTGTGAGTTGGCCCAGCCCCTACGGCTCCGATGCAAAGAAAATTGATGATCTGTGGCATGCGGCCGTCAACAGCAAAGGGAATTTCTTCAGCGCGGCAGATCCCGATACCTTTGCCGCAGCTCTGAGCAGTACCCTTGCCCAGATCGCAGCGCGCAACAGCTCCGCCAGCTCGGTAACCGCCAACGCAACCCGGCTGGACAGCAATACCCACATCTACCAAGCCCGCTACAACAGCGGCGACTGGTCGGGGCAACTGGTCTCGATCCCGCTTAACAGCGATGGCACCCTTGGGGAGATCGCCTGGGATGCCGCTACCTTGATCCCCGAGCCTTCGGCACGCAATATCTTCACCCGGCAAGATGGTGTCGGCATCCCCTTCCATTGGGATACGCTGAATGTGACCAACCGGGCTCTATTCAATGTCGCTGGTGACAACCAGGGAGAAAGCCGGGTCGCCTATCTGCGCGGTGAGCGCAGTGGCGAGCAGCGCAATGGCGGTGCGTTTCGCAATCGCAGTGATCTGCTCGGCGACATCATCAATTCTGATCCCGTCTACGTGGGCAAGCGTGATTACGGTTACAGCAGTGCAACCGGTCTGACCCAGACCGAGCGGGAGGGTTACCAGGCTTTTCTAGGCTCGACGGCGATTACCCGGCGCCCACCCATGCTCTATGTCGGTGCCAATGACGGTATGCTGCACGGATTTCGAGTCGCCGACGGTGTCGAGCGACTGGCCTATATCCCGTCCAGCCTGCTGGGCGAGCTGAATCAGTTGACCAGACCGAATTACAGCCATCGCTACTATGTGGATGGGACGCCCAGGGTGGGCGATGCCTATCTGGGCAGTCGCTGGAAGAGCATCTTGCTGGGATCCACCGGTGCCGGTGGCAAGGCGGTATTTGCCATCGATGTGACGGCCCCGGATAACTTCACCGCCGACAAGATGCTGTGGGAGTTCACCGATAGCGAAATGGGGGTTGCACTGGCGGCACCCACTCTGGTACGTGTCAAAGCCGACAACAAATGGGTTGCTCTGGTTGCGAATGGTTACAACAGCACCAGTCAGACTGCGAGGCTGTTTGTGCTGGATCTGGCGACTGGCGCCATCATCAAAGAGATTGATACCGAGGTAGGGTCTTCCAGCGAGCCCAACGGTCTATCTTCCCCCTTGCCGGTAGATCAAGACGGGGACAGGGTTGTCGACTATGTCTATGCCGGTGACCTGCACGGCAATCTGTGGAAATTCGATCTGACTGACAAAAACAGTGCCCAGTGGGGAAGTGCTTTGAAAACGGGCAACAAGCCCAAGCCGCTGTTCCAGGCTTGTAATGGCAGCTGCAGTGCCGGTACGCGTCAGCCGATCACCATGCGTCCTTTGGCTATTCGGCACCCTAAAGGGGGGGTTATGGTGATGATGGGGACTGGCAGTTATTTTACCAATGATGACAAACTGGTTCCCGCCACGCCGAGGCTGGAAGCGGTGTACGGTATCTGGGATACGGGGGCTACCGTGCTCAGTAGCCAGCTGTTGCAGCAGAGCATCACCCATGAGTTTGTGGCCAACGGCACCACTATCAAGTTCAACGTGAGGGTTGTCTCCAACCGGAATGTCAATTACACCAGCCAAAAGGGTTGGTATCTGCTATTGAAATCGCCAAGCTTGAGCAAGGGGGTCGGTGAGCGGGCCGTCTCCGAGATGCTCTATCGGCATAAGCGATTGATCTTCAATACCTTGATCCCGTCGGCGGATGCCTGTGACTTTGGTGGCCGCTCCTGGCTGATGGAGCTGGATCCCATCTCGGGGGCCAGACTCACCTACTCGGTGTTTGATGTTAACGGCGACGGGGCCGTCAACGATGATGATTACGTCGCGATCGAGGATGAAGCCGGCAATGACATCAAGGTGCCGGTCAGCGGCAAGCAATTTGATGAGCTCACCACGACGCCAAGCGTAGTGGAAGATGCCGAGATGGAGCGCAAATATATCAGCGGCTCCAGCGGAAATATCTCGGTCACGCTGGAAGAGGGGGCAGGCTATCTGGGTGGCCGCCAGTCCTGGTTGCAACTGGAGTAGAGGTTGGCATGGAACGTGGTTTTACCCTGATTGAGTTGATGATAGTGGTCGCAGTGGTCGCCATTCTGGCCGCGATCGCGTATCCCAGTTACAACAACTACATGGCGGCTGCCAAGCGGGCCGAAGCCAAGGCAGTGTTGCTGGAAGCGGCGCAATATCTGGAGCGGGAGTTTACTGCCAATGGCAATTACGACGCCGGTAACCTAGCCTCTGCCGGCTTGGCGACCCTGCCGAGGGATGGGGGGGCTGCGTATTACAATGTAGCGCTCAATGCCAGTGGGGCCCGTTATACCCTGACCGCCATTCCGACCGGTGTGATGAATGGCGATCCCTGTGGATTGTTGACTCTCGATCAGAGCGGACTGCAGGGGGTATCACGAGCCACCATGACAGCCACCGAATGCTGGTAGCGTTCAGTTCCAGCACTCGGCAGGCGTCTTGATGTCGGCCTTGTTGATAGTCAGGGTATCACAGGCCGTATTGCCGGCCTTGTCGCCGACCTGGGCCCCCTTGCTGGTGGCCACCAGTGTGTAGGCGGTGGCGCTGGCGCCAGAAATGCTAAAGGTGTAGTAATCGCTGGTTGGGTTGCCCACACTGGCTATCGCACTGCTGTAACTGGCATTGGAGATGCGAAATTCTTCTTGTTTGAGCTGCATGGTCAGCAAGCCCTTGATGGCATCGGCTCGACGAGATTTACGCAGACCGTCAGTAAAGCTCGGGTAGGCGACAGCGGCAATGATGGCAACGATGGCAACGACCACCATCAATTCCAGCAGGGTGATTCCGGATTGTTTGATTCTCATGGGCGCGGCAGGGTTCGTTAAACAGATAGATACTATAGGATAGTACTGACATCATACTCTACTGGCATGTGCGAAAAGAAAGGAGTCTTTAGCCAATGGAATTCGCAGAGGGGCGCTCAGCCGGTTTTACCATGATTGAATTGATGATCGCCATGGCTCTGGTCGCCCTGCTGCTAACCGTAGCCATCCCCAGTTATCAGTCATTGCGCCAGGAGCAGATAGTCAAGGCGGCTACCCAAGCCGTTTACACGGATATCATGCTGCTCAAGTCTGAGGCTATCAAACGTAATAAACCGATAATCTTCAAGATATTCAATGCGGGGCAGGCCAATTGGTGCTATCGCATCGCTCTTGATTCGGCATGTAATAGCTGCTCGGATTCATGTTCTGCTATTGAAGGTCGCAAGGGCGTTGATGCCAGCGAGTTTAACGGCATTACTCTGACGACAAACTATGAATTATCCGGTTCTGAAAATGCTCTTGAAATCAATAACCGTAGAGGCTCATTCAAAGATCTTCACGGCAGTGGCGGTTTGGGCAATGGTTCTATTTGTCTGAAGAACGGGACCTCTGAGCACAGGGTTATTATTGCCACAAATGGGCGAGTGAGAACCGAGCCAGTCACGGGGAGCTCTCCATGCGATTAGGTCTGGCACGAGGCTTTAACATCGTCGAGTTAATGGTGGCCATGGTCGCAGGTCTGTTTTTGGTTGCAGCCGTAACATCCTTGTTCGCCACTATTCTCAAGGCCAATCAAACATCGATGCAGGTAAGTCGTCTAAATCAGGAGTTGCAAAGTATCACGGACATGATTGCCCGTGATGTACAGCGAACTGGTTACGATCAGGGAGCTACTGTGTTTCTCAATGCTGCATCAGGCTCCAGATCCCCCTTCTATTTTGATACTGGCAGCGACCTGATGAATGAGACGATCACTGGTTCCAAGATTTATCGCTGTATCCGGCTGAAATACGATGATGATAACAATGGAACCCTCGGTGCCAATGAGATCTTTATTTACAGCTACGACAGTACCGACAAAGGGGTGCAGCTCGGTACCAGTTGCAGCACGGGGAATTTACTCAGTACCGATGACACCATTGAGGTGACTGACCTCACTTTTTCGCTGCTTGGAAGCAGTGCGTCGGCTGGCGCGAGAACGGTGCGCTTGGCCATATCGGGTCAGTTAAAGGCAAATAGTGCACTTAAACTCACCTTGCAGCGTGATATCAAGCTGCGTAACGACGGGTATTGATGCCATGAAACGTTATCTTGGCTTTACCACATTCACTATTACGCTGCTGCTTATTGTGATCCTGCTTGGCATCTCTTTGCTGGTGGGCAAGCTGATGGTTGCTGACCGTCGTGTCAGTCTTAATGAAGTACAGTACCGGCAGGCGTTGGCACTGGCCGAGCTGGGTCTCTCGGATGGGGTCGGACGGCTTGCGCAGGATGCAGCTTGGCGCACCCCCAGTAGCGGTATATCTATCACTGTTTCGGCTGGCAATTATACCCTGTGGGCTCTGGATGAACCGACCGTGATTGTCGGTGGGGCGAACGTAGTTCCGGTTAAAGTGCGCACTATGGCAACCCTGGTGGACAGTACCGCCAATGCAGAGGTTGAGGTGAAGGCCATCAAGATAAGCGTGTTGGCCGGCACTCCCGCAGCCCCCCTGACAGTTGCCGGTGGTATGGCAGTATCCGGCAACTTCACTGTGGTGGCCAACCCTAACGGTGGGGGGCCAGGGGTTCCGTTATCTGTCTGGACGAATGGCAATGTGGATTTGACCAATGGTTCTGGTCAGACTTGCCATCAGGGAGACTACAGCGGCGGGTGCAGTACCTACATTAGCCAGAAGGGTGATAAGCAGTCGGACATCAAAGATAATGATACGGCATTCCCCACAGACCTGGTCTGGTATCTGTTTAACGAGAATGATGACGCTACGGGGTGGGCCAATCTGGAGTCACGAGCAGTACAACGGTTGAATAATTGCGACTCGCTCTCGACCGCCTCAAGCGGCCTTATTATCGTCGATGGAGACTGCAAACCGGGTGGGTCTATCGGCTCGGTTGCTGCGCCCGTGGTACTCATCGTTCGCAATGGCAATCTGATGGTCAATGGGAGCGCTACCCTCTATGGGCTGGTGTTTGCCTATTCATCCACGCCTGCTACGGCGACTACTGATATCAGCTTGAAGGGGGGGGCTATCGTCAACGGTGCCGTGGTGGCCAACTATCAACTGGGCAAAACGGCTAACGGTACCTTTGATGCCAAGTATGATCAGGCGGTGTTGAGCAATATCGAAAATGGGGCTGCGTTTCAGAGCATCAATCTGGTGCCTGGTAGCTGGCGCGACTGGTAGGAGCATGTATGAAACCGCACAAGGGATTTGGGCTGTTAGAGATTTTGATCACTCTGGTTCTGCTGGGAGTGGGGGTCGCAGGATTGGTGGCTATGTCTCGTTCGTTGCTCAATACCTCCCAGGATAGCCGCCGTTATGAGGTAGCCATGCGTCTGGCGGAGTCAAAACTGGATGCGTTTCGTACCTTCAATGGAGTGGTAAGCGCGGTTTCACCGCTTACTGCTTATAACAGTATCGCGGCAGGTTCCAGTTCGGCGACACCTCCTGATGGCGGTGGGACTTATGCCCTTAGTTGGACCGTCAGCAATCAGTACTGGAATGGTTCTGGCTGGCAAACGGCTATCCCGGCGGGTTATTTGCATGCCTATTCTGGCCGAAAGGTGGTCAATGTCACTGTCAGTTGGAGCGACAGCGTCGGGCAGTCCCATTCCTTGTTGCTTTCCGGTGCGGTATCGCCTGTTGAGTCATTAACCCAGAATCAGTTTAACGGGGGGTTGGATACCAGTCGTGAACCGCCCCATGTGGTTTATACCCCCGGGGTCGCGCCCGATGTCATTTCCATCCAGATTGACCAGGAAGGGCGCAAGCAAGAGACCAGCAAGCCATTGCCCACCGTGACCTCCAAGGATGGTTCTGTTGGCAAACTGGTGCAATTCGAGACTGTTACCTATAAGCCAGACAATGGTGGCAATACTCAACAGGTGCTGCAGGATCTGGCATCGGTCTCCTGTTCCTGCAGTTATGGCTCGAGTGTCAATGCCTACCTGCCCGGTAAGGCCATTTTGACCAGCAGCAACCTGTTGTACTGGAATGTGGGCTCCCAGGTTACCAAGCAGACCGGGGTACTCAACAGCAGTGTCAGAGATCAGCCGAGTCTCTGCACCAGTTGCTGCAAGGATCATTTCGATGGCAGCGGCAGCAGTTTCGAACAGTTTTACGCTCCACTCAATACCAGTCGACTGCGTTACAACAGTGGCCTCTCATCGGTCAATAGTGGCGATTATGTGGATGCCTGCCGCTTTGTCAGACTTGATGGTTACTATCGCCCGCTGCCTGACTGGAACCTGATCAAAGTTGTCGTGACCAGCGCTGATTTTCTTGCCAAGCCCGCAAACCAGACCAGCTATCAGAACTACATCAAGTACGTAGTTACTACCTACATCACCTGGCAGAAAAACACCCTCAACTGGACCGCAAACCCCACGGCCACGCCGCCGACGATCACCGAATTTGCAGAGTGGTTGCCTGCCAATGCTGCGACAGGGGGAGATACCAGCACCAAGATCACCATGAATACGGGGACCGCCCAGTTGATTGCTAGAGGTATCTACGTGGATCTGCTCTCGCCGGACAGTCTCTCGAAGCTCGATCTGACTTCTCAGGATCTGTTGGCCAAGGTTCCGTTTCAGGATATCAATCTGACCATGCTGGCGGAGTGGAGCTTGGTGCCATTGAGTGGCCAGTTGACTGGCAGTGCCTCTGACTATGTCGGTGTGACCAACGAGCCTGTCAAGACAGTCGTTGATCTTGGCAGCTATTATTTTGGTAGCTACAGCCGTGGTTATTTGTCCGCCAAGAAGAGCACCAAGGATGCATCCAACGTGTTGCAAAGTGCATCGATCAAGGTGACGGCCTACCAAGGTAACTCGGGGATCACAGCTTCACTTATCTCACCGGTAGATCGAAGTGAGGCCAAGGTCGCCACCATGCCTATCTCGATCGATACCAGCTCCCAGACTGTGCCAACTCTCACGGTATCGGGACGGATCGAGTGTCTTGAGCAGGGGAATGGCAACAATACTGCGCCAGTATCTTGCAGCAAAAATACCTTCGGTGGCTTGAATGTCAGTACCACAACTACGGGGGCTACTTGCCGTATTGATAAACCCCAGGCTAACAACCAGCCGGCTACCTATGTCTGTACGGCAGCGCAAAATAGTAGCTTGGTGGTGAACTTCTCCTACAGTGCACAGGGAAATAAAACTTACTTGTTGAAACCAGCTTCCCTCAGCATCGCCATGACGCCACCCGCCAACGGTCAGGTGATTAGTGGTCCTTGTGCCCTGCTGGTGGATAATGGTGTAACCAATGCGGCCAATCTAAGTTGTACCCCTTGAATCCGGGGCGCTGGCACAGCCAGCGCCTTTTCTTTATCATTCCCCATCATTTTCGAATACAAGATGCATCGCCATGGCAAAAGCCCTCTCTCTGATGCTTGCCCAGTTGAATCTGACGGTAGGCGCCATCGAAGATAACACTGACAAAGTGCTCGCTGCGGCGGCTCAGGCCGAGCAGCAAGGTGCCGATCTGCTGGTCTGCTCCGAGCTGGCCCTGACCGGGTATCCACCGGAAGATCTGCTGCTGCGCGCCGATCTGATGATCCGGGTCGAAGCCGCGTTGGCTCGTGTTGCCGAATGGCAGGGCAACTGTGCCATTTTGGTGGGTCACCCTTGGCGTGAAGGAGAGGCGCTCTACAACGCGGCTTCCCTCTATGAGCAGGGCCAGCTGATTGCCCGTTACTTCAAGCAGGATTTGCCCAACTACGGCGTGTTTGATGAGAAGCGCTACTTTACCGCGGCGACCGAGACCTGCGTGGTGCCGTTCCGTGGTTATCAGCTAGGGCTGCTCATATGCGAAGACCTCTGGCAGCCAGGCCCGGCGCTGGCCGCCAAGGCGGCAGGAGCCGATCTGCTGCTCACCATCAATGCGTCTCCTTACGATCAGGAGAAACCCTGGATCCGCCGCGAACTGATGACTGAGCGCTGCGATCAGACCGGTTTGCCGCTGGTCTACCTCAATCAGGTGTGCGGTCAGGATGAGCTGATTTTCGATGGCTGCTCCAAGGTGTTCAACAGCCAGGGTGAGTTGACCCATAAGCTCGCCCCGTTTGCCGAAGAGCTGGCGCTGGTACGTTTTGCTGATGGCCAGCCGGTGAAAGAGCGGGAACCGGCTGCGCCGCTGGAGCCGTTGGCCGAGACCTATAAGGCGTTGGTGCTGGCAGTGCGCGACTACGTTACCAAAAACGGCTTCCACGGCGCTGTGCTGGGCCTATCCGGCGGCATCGACTCGGCGCTGACGTTGGCCATCGCGGCCGATGCCATCGGGGCCGACAAGGTGCAAGCGGTGATGATGCCGTTCCGCTACACCGCCCAGATGAGTGTGGAAGATGCCAAGGAGCAGGCTGAGCGGATGGGGGTTGAGTTCAACATCATCTCCATCGAGCCGATGTTCGAAGGATTTATGACCCAGCTGGCGCCGTTGTTTGAAGGTACCGCTCGCGATACGACCGAAGAGAATCTGCAGGCCCGCTGCCGCGGCGTGCTGCTGATGGCGCTCTCCAACAAACGTCGTCGTATCGTGCTGACCACAGGCAACAAGAGTGAAATGGCTGTTGGCTATGCCACGCTGTACGGTGACATGGCTGGCGGTTTTGACGTGCTGAAAGATGTGCCCAAGACGCTGGTCTTCAAGTTGTGCGAATATCGCAACTCGGTCGACTATGTGATCCCGCAGCGGGTTATCGACCGCCCCCCTTCAGCAGAGTTGGCGCCGGATCAGGTGGATCAGGACAGTCTGCCGCCATACGACATCCTCGATGCCATCCTCAAGCGTTATGTGGAAGAGGATGCGTCCGTGGCCGACATGGTGGCCGAGGGCTTCGAGGAAGCGGTGGTGCGCAAGGTGATCCGCCTGGTGGATCTCAACGAATACAAGCGCCGTCAGGCGGCGGTCGGGCCCCGCATTACGGCTCGCAACTTTGGTAAGGATCGCCGTTACCCCATTACATCCGGGTTCGGCAAACAGAACTGGTAAGGAGTCACCATGAAGAAGATTGAAGCCATCATCAAACCGTTCAAGCTGGACGATGTGCGCGAGGCCCTGGCCGAGATCGGCATCAACGGTATGACCGTATCCGAAGTCAAAGGCTTCGGCCGCCAGAAGGGCCATACCGAGCTCTATCGCGGCGCCGAATATATGGTCGACTTCCTGCCGAAAGTGAAGGTGGAGCTGGTGGTGCAGGACGAGGATCTCGATGCCTGTCTGGAAGCGATCCAGAACACCGCCCGTACCGGCAAGATTGGTGATGGCAAGATCTTCGTCTGCGAGGTGGAGCGTGTCATTCGTATCCGTACCGGCGAAGAGAACGAAGACGCTATCTGATGTCGTTTTTGCCTCGTTATGTTCAGGAGAGCAAATCAAGTTCTGCTCTGATGTCCCGAAAGCGCATCGTGGCGGTGGCAGGCCTGCTGGCAGTACTCACTGCGTGCAGTACCCGCCCGCCGGCTCAGCCGGAAAACCTGTGCCAGATCTTTCGCGAGAAGCCGGAGTGGCACAAGGCCGCGCTCAAGATGAACGAGAAGTGGGGGACGCCGATCCATGTGGTGATGGCCATGATGTATCAGGAGTCCTCGTACGTACATGATGCTCAGCCGCCGATGCAGTATTTCCTCTTCATCCCGACCGGGCGGGCCAGTTCGGCTTATGGTTATGCTCAGGTCAAAGATGAAACTTGGGCGGATTACCAGCGGGAAACCGGCAACAGCTGGAGTGACCGCGATGATTTTGCCGACGCCATCGATTTTATGGGTTGGTACACTAACAAAGCCCAGCGGCTCAATGGCACCTCCAAGTGGGATGCCTATGGCCAGTACCTCAACTATCACGAAGGGTGGGGTGGCTACCGGCGTGGCAGCTATCGCAGCAAGGGGTGGTTGATGAAGACCTCTCGCAAGGTGGAAGCTCGCGCCCAGCGCTACGGCGCCCAGTACCGTCAATGCAAGGATCAGCTCTCCCGTGGGGGCTGGTTCTGGTAACCAAATCAGGAGTCAGAAATGCCGTTATTGGACAGTTTTACCGTTGACCACACCCGTATGGAAGCGCCAGCGGTGCGTGTGGCCAAGACCATGCAGACCCCGAACAAGGACACCATTACCGTGTTCGACCTGCGTTTCTGCGTGCCGAACCAGGAGATCCTCTCCGAGCGCGGCATCCACACCCTCGAGCACCTGTTTGCCGGCTTCATGCGTGATCACCTGAACGGCAACGGCGTGGAGATCATCGATATCTCCCCCATGGGTTGCCGTACCGGCTTCTACATGAGCCTGATCGGCGCACCAGACGAAGCCCGGGTTGGCGCCGCCTGGCAGGCCGCCATGAGCGACGTGCTGACTGTGCAGGAGCAGGGCAAGATCCCCGAGCTGAACGAATACCAGTGTGGTACCTACAGCATGCACTCGCTGGAAGAGGCCCACGCCATCGCCCGTCATGTGCTGGAGCGCGGTATCGGCGTCAACCACAACGACGAGCTGGCTCTGCCGGAAGAGAAACTGAAGAGCCTTTGAGGCGGATGAGCTATCGCTCATCTGATAACCTCTTCAGGGAATCTTAAAAGAGCCGGTCAGCCATGCTGACCGGCTCTTTCTATCTCGACCGACCGCAAAAATGGTGATGGCTTGCTCCCCTTGTCGACTCTGATTAGGATGGTTTTTGACCTGAACCTGTTGGCGGAGGTGTGATGATGAAAGGGGTATTGCTGCGTTGGCTGGCCCGTTACGATGCGTGGTGCGAGGAGTGGGGGCTCACTCAGGAGAACCGGCGCTGCTGCACACCGGTTCGTTATGATGAGGACTCAAGCAAAGAGCGAGCTTGCGCAGAAGAGGCTGAGCTCAATCAAAATTGCGGGTCACGGCACCGGTAACACTGTTGTACTCGAAGCCGAGGCCGTCGGGGTGCTCCGGGAAGCGGCCGATAGAATCACGCAGGATATAGCGGCAGTTGTGATGCTCTAACCCTCCGATCTCAGTTTGGTCATCTGCAATAATAAGTTCGGAACTATAGTCAGTTTCAGTGTTGTTATTGTCTAAGTCAGGAACAGTCTGCTCTGTATCAAGTAATCCAGTGAAGAGTAGCTTGCAGTCATCTTCGTTGTTAACAGAGATCTGGTTTTCGTTAGAGCCAGGTGGAAATGTTGTATCTGGCGCTTGGTTATAGTCCTCTTTCGTGCCTACAGGCCAACCATAGCGATTAATATCAAGATCGCCTTTGCCAAAGCTACTCAAGTTGTAGAGCCCGATAGACTCCCCCTTCACTTTCACCGACCAGCCGGCATTTGCCAGTTGAACTGCACTGGCAAAGCTGCCAGCAGTCGCCGAGACCGTGCTTTTCAGGGCATCATCCTTGATATTGATAAAGCGTGGCAGGGCGGTGACGGCCAGGATCCCCAGCACTATGATCACCAACACCAGTTCAATCAGGGTAAAGCCGTTGTTTCTGTTGTTCATCATGTTCAATGACCCATTAAATACCGCAAACAGGTGTGAGTGATATGCAGCTGATAGATACCCATTGCCATCTCGACTTTCCGGTGTTCGACCAGGACAGGGAGGCGCTGCTGGCCCGTTGCCGGGCATTAGGGGTGACGCAGTATATCATTCCTGCCATCGCAGAGGATAACTGGACTCGTGTGATGGCACTGGCAGATCAGCATGACGGACTTTTTTATGGTTTGGGCATTCATCCCTGGTATACCGGTGAGCAGCGGGAGGGGGTGATGGAACGGCTGCGAGCGTTGGTGATGAGTCAACCTGCCAGGCTGGTGGCCATTGGTGAGTGCGGGCTGGACCTCCGTTCTCACGTGCCGCAGGAGGGGCAGCTTGCGCTGTTTGAGGCTCAGATCCGGCTGGCTGCAGATGCCGGGCTCCCCCTGATGATCCACTCGGTGCGCGCTAATGACACTGTGGCCAAGCTGTTGCGCCGCTTCAAGCCGCCACGTGGCGGGGTGATCCATGCTTTCAGCGGTTCGTTGCAGCAGGCGGAGGCCTTCTGGCAACTGGGCTTTCGACTCGGGGTGGGCGGGGTAATCAGTTTTGAACGGGCGAACAAGACGCGAGAGGTATTTCGGGCCATGCCGCTCGAGGCCCTGGTGCTGGAAACCGATTCGCCCGATATACCCTTACAAGGCGCACAAGGCACCCGGAATACCCCGGAAGCGCTGCCGAAAATAGCGGAAATATTGATGGCCTTGCGGGAGGAATCATCGGCGGATGTTACCAAGGTGTTATTTGAAACTGCCCGGCATATTTTCCATCACGACCAATAGCCACGAAACAAATTCGCAACACCTGATTTAGTTGTCAGAAAAAAAATGAGCATAAAAATCGTTTGCTGTCTAATTTTGTGACACTTGGACATTTTGATAACGATAAAATGTGACCAGCATTCTATTTTATCGGACTTTAATTAGTATAATGCGCTCCCCTTGATTAGTTGGGTTTAATAACAACTCGCTAACAAGCCAGGTGCTACTAGAGGAAGATAATAATGAATTTGTTCATGGGTCTGGTAGGGATGGCGACGCTCGTCCTTATCGCGGTGCTGTTCTCCAGCAATCGCAAGGCAATCAACGTCCGTACCGTTGTCGGTGCGTTCGCAATTCAAGCCGGTCTGGGGGCGTTTGTTCTCTATGTTCCGGTTGGTCGCGATATCCTGGTCGGCGTGTCCGACGCGGTATCCAGCGTGATCAGCTACGGCCAGAACGGGATCGACTTCCTGTTTGGCGGTCTGGTCAGCAACAAGATGTTTGAAGTGTTCGGTGGCGGCGGCTTTGTCTTTGCCTTCCGTGTTCTGCCGGTCATCATCTTCTTCTCTTCCCTGATTGCAGTGCTCTACTACCTGGGCATCATGCAGATGGTCATCAAGTTGCTGGGCGGCGGTCTGCAGAAAGTACTGGGTACTTCCCGCACCGAATCCCTCTCTGCAACTGCCAACATCTTCGTCGGTCAGACCGAAGCGCCGCTGGTGGTTCGTCCCTACATCTCCAAGATGACTGACTCCGAGCTGTTCGCCGTCATGTGTGGTGGTCTGGCTTCCGTTGCCGGTTCCGTACTGGCCGGTTACGCCTCCATGGGCGTGAAGATGGAGTACCTGATTGCTGCCTCCTTCATGGCTGCACCGGGTGGTCTGCTGTTCGCCAAGCTGCTGGTTCCCGAGACCGAGACCCCGAACTACGATGAAAGCTCTGCCGATGCCGAGCTGGATGACAAGCCTGCCAACGTCATTGACGCTGCTGCTGCTGGCGCTTCTGCCGGTATGCAACTGGCCCTGAACGTCGGCGCCATGCTGCTGGCCTTCATCGGTCTGATCGCCATGATCAACGGCATCTTCTCCGGTGTGGGTGGCTGGTTCGGTTATCCGCAACTCTCTCTGGAACTGCTGCTGGGCTGGATCTTCTCCCCGCTGGCCTTCCTGATCGGTGTGCCCTGGAATGAAGCAGTGGTTGCCGGTTCCTTCATCGGTCAGAAGCTGGTAGTGAACGAGTTCGTGGCTTACCTGAACTTTGCTCCGTACCTGAAAGACGAAGTGCTGATCAACGGTGTGGCCATGTCCGATCACACCAAGGCGATCATCTCCTTCGCGCTGTGTGGTTTTGCCAACCTCTCCTCTGTTGCCATCCTGCTGGGTGGTCTGGGGTCCATGGCGCCGAACCGCCGCGGCACCATTGCACGCTTTGGTCTGAAAGCCGTACTGGCTGGCTCTCTGTCCAACCTGATGTCTGCCACTATCGCAGGCTTCTTCCTGGCACTGTCCGGCATGTAATCGCCGCCTGACTGACAGGGTATAAACACGAACGCCACGGCATCTGCCGTGGCGTTCGTGTATGGAGCGGTGACAACCGTTTTCCTATCTAAACTAATAATAAAATGAGTCAAATCGGAGGTTATATGAATGAAGTGCTACTGGCGATGGTGGCCGGCTTTATAGTTGGTTTGTTGTTTTCTTTCCTCAAATTGCCGATCCCGGCGCCTCCCGTTTTATCCGGGGTAATGGGGATCGTCGGGGTCTATCTGGGGGGATTGGCCTACTCCTGGATCCTGACTCGTTTCTTTTCGTAAGGCTTTTATAGACCTGGATTTGCCAGATGTGAGGTACCTCTGAAATTGGCAAATCTGGCTTGCAAACAGGGGGTATCTCGGCTGAAATAGGCGTTGCCAGCAGGGTGCTGGCAATGACTAATACTCGATGAAATCGGGTGTTGGCGGTCAAATGGAATTGATTGGGAAGTCGGGTCAGATGTTGTCGGCCATTCTCAAGTCTTCATGGAACCAAGTCCGCACTTTTGTAAGAAAGTGACAGGGCTCTTGCCTTATTTACAGTCGCAGTGCCTGCAGGGTGTTTTGAATAGCATCCCGATAGTGCCGGTGCCTTCGCACTGTAATTCCATTCCCGTATAGCTGGGGATTACTGCCTGTGCATCCATCGCTGGATGGTATGGTGGTGCCCGGTTATCTGGATTAAATCGAGACTTTGGAGAACAGAATGACTGATCTGAAAGTGGCCGCTCAGCGCGCCCTGAACCTGATGGACCTGACCACCCTGAACGATGACGACACCGATCAGAAGGTGATCGACCTGTGCCATAAGGCCAAGTCACCGGCTGGCCTGACCGCCGCCGTCTGCATCTACCCCCGTTTTATCCCTATCGCTCGCAAGACCCTGCGTGAGATCGGCGCTGCCGACGTACGCATTGCGACCGTGACCAACTTCCCGCACGGCAACGACGATATCGAGATCGCCGTGGCCGAGACCCGTGCCGCTGTCGCCTACGGTGCTGATGAAGTGGACGTAGTGTTCCCGTATCGCGCCTTCATGGCCGGTAATGAACAGATCGGTTTTGATCTGGTCAAAGCCTGTAAAGAGGCCTGCGGTGCCAACGTGCTGCTGAAAGTGATCATCGAAACCGGCGAGCTGAAAGAAGAGGCGCTGATCCGTCGCGCTTCCGAGATCTGTATCGATGCTGGTGCCGACTTCATCAAGACCTCCACCGGCAAGGTGCCGGTCAATGCGACCCCAGAAGCGGCCCGCATCATGATGGAAGTGATCAAGGCCAAGAATCCGAAAGTCGGCTTCAAGCCAGCTGGTGGCGTGAAAGATGCCGCCGTTGCCGGTCAGTACCTGGCCATGGCCGAAGAGATCCTCGGCAACGACTGGGTATCCGCCCGTACCTTCCGCTTTGGTGCATCCAGCCTGCTGGCCAGTCTGCTGGCCACTCTGGGGCATGGCGACAAGCCGGCCAACACCAGCGGTTACTAATAGGTCGATGAGAGGGCGGACAGCTGTCCGCCCTGTTAGCCCCCACCATGCGGTGTGCGGGCAAAGATTCAGGCTTGTGTAACGCCAGCAATGGCGGAGGGAATGAAAGATGTTTTTGCCTCAAGAAATTATTCGCAAGAAGCGCAACGGTGAAGCGCTCAGTACCCAAGAAATTCAATTCTTCGTTCAGGGCATTACCAACAACACCATCGGTGAGGGGCAGATTGCCGCGCTGGCGATGGCGGTCTACTTCAAAGACATGACCATGGATGAGCGGGTTGCCCTGACCTGCGCCATGCGCGACTCCGGCATGGTATTGGCCTGGGATCACCTCAATCTGGGTGGCCCGATTGTCGACAAGCACTCCACCGGCGGGGTGGGTGACGTTGTCTCCCTGATGCTTGGCCCGATGGTCGCTGCCTGCGGCGGTTTCGTGCCGATGATCTCCGGCCGTGGTCTGGGCCACACCGGCGGCACCCTCGACAAGCTGGACGCCATTCCCGGCTACCAGACCTCGGTCGACAACGACCGTTTCCTGAAAGTGGTGAAAGAGGCGGGCGTGGCCATCATCGGCCAGACCGGCGATCTTGCCCCCGCTGACAAGCGTATCTATGCAGTACGTGACATTACTGCCACCGTCGAATCCATCGCGATGATCACCGGCTCCATCCTCTCCAAGAAGCTCGCCTCCGGGCTCGAAGCGCTGGTGATGGATGTGAAAGTGGGCTCCGGCGCCTTTATGCCAACCTTCGAAGCCTCCGAAGAGCTGGCCAAGAGCATTGTGGCCGTGGCCAACGGTGCCGGTTGCCGCACCTCTGCGCTCTTGACCGACATGAACCAGGTGCTGGCCTCCAGCGCCGGTAACGCGGTGGAAGTACGTGAAGCGGTGCGCTACCTGACCGGTGAATACCGCAACCCGCGCATCCACGAAGTGACCATGGCGCTGTGCGCCGAGATGCTGATCTCCGCCGGTCTGGCCAGCGACGAGCGCGATGCCCGCACCAAGCTGCAGGCGGTGCTGGATAACGGCAAGGCGGCCGAGATCTTCGGTCGCATGGTGACAGGTCTCGGTGGCCCGGCCGATTTCATGGAGCGTTACGACGCTTACCTGCCCAAGGCAGCCATCGTACGCCCGGTCTTCGCGGCCAACAGCGGCTTCGTGACCGCCATGGATACCCGCGAGCTGGGTCTGGCGGTGGTCGCCATGGGCGGTGGTCGCCGCGCTGCCGGTGACAAACTTGATTATGCGGTCGGTCTGACCGACTTTATCCGCCTGGGTCAAAGCGTTGATGCTGACAAGCCGATCGCGATGATCCACGCTCAGACTGAAGAGCAATATGCTCAGGCTGCCAGCATGGTGCAGGCGGCTGTCCGGATTGGTGGCGAACGGCCGGAGGCACTGCCTGAAGTGTACCGCCGTATCACCCTGGCCGATTTGTAACAAGGGGAAGACCCATGAAACGTACCTTTATTCTGATGATGGACTCTTTCGGTATTGGCGCTGCTGCTGACGCCGACAAGTTCGGAGATGTGGGCGCCAACACCCTTGGCCATATCGCCAAGGCGTGTGCGGCAGGTGAAATTGAAGGCCGTGGCGCCCTCAATCTGCCCAACCTCAACAAGCTGGGTCTGGGCCACGCCTGCGAGCAGGCTTCCGGCTACTTCCCGGAAGGGCTGAAAAAAGATATCGAGGTAGTCGGTGCCTACGGCTTTGCGCAGGAGCTCTCCTCCGGCAAGGATACCCCGTCCGGTCACTGGGAGATCGCTGGTGTGCCCGTGCTGTTCGAGTGGGGCTACTTCAAGGATCACCACAACAGCTTCCCGCAGGAGCTGCTGGACGCCATCGTCGAGAAGGCTGGTCTGCCGGGTTATCTCGGCAACTGCCACGCCTCCGGTACCCAGGTGCTGGACGATCTGGGCGAAGAGCACATGAAGACCGGCAAGCCGATCCTCTACACCTCTGCCGACTCCGTGTTCCAGATTGCCTGCCACGAAGAGACCTACGGCCTCGAGAATCTCTATGAGCTGTGCCACATCGTGCGCGAGCTGCTGGAGCCCTACAACATCGGCCGCGTGATTGCGCGTCCGTTCGTGGGCAGTGGCAAGGGCAACTTCAAGCGTACCGGCAACCGTCACGACTACTCAGTGCTGCCACCGGCGCCGACCGTGCTGGATTACATGAAAGATGCGGGCGGTCAGGTGGTCTCCATCGGCAAGATTGCCGACATCTATGCCCAGCAGGGCATCACCAAGCAGGTGAAAGGGACCGGTCTGACCGAGCTGTGGGATCGCACGCTGGAAGAGGTGAAAGCGGCCGGTGACAACACCATCGTCTTCACCAACTTTGTGGACTTCGACTCCTCCTACGGCCACCGCCGTGATGTTGCCGGTTATGCCGGTGCGCTGGAGTATTTCGATTCCCGCCTGCCGGAGCTGTTTGAGCTGCTGCAAGATGGCGACGTGGTGGTGCTGACTGCCGATCACGGCTGTGACCCGACCTGGGGTGGGACCGACCACACCCGCGAATACATTCCGGTGCTGTTCTTCGGCAAGCCGGTCAAGGCCGGCTCCGTCGGTCGTCGCGAGACCTTTGCCGATATCGGCCAGAGCATCGCGGCTTACCACGGCCTGCCGAAACTGGCGTACGGTACCAGCTTCCTGTAATTTACCCGCCCGCCACTTCGGCGGCGGGCAATTTATAAAACAATAAAACTCAACCTAGTGTGAAGGAATCAAGAGAATGGCAACTCCTCATATCAATGCGAAAGATGGCGCCTTTGCTGATACCGTGCTGATGCCGGGCGACCCCCTGCGCGCCAAGTACATCGCTGAAACTTTCCTGGAGAACGTCGAGCAGATCTGCGACGTGCGCAACATGTTCGGTTTCACCGGTACCTACAAGGGCCGTCGTATCTCCGTCATGGGCCACGGCATGGGTATCCCCTCCTGCTCCATCTACGCAAAAGAGCTGATCACCGATTACGGTGTGAAGACCCTGATCCGCGTGGGCTCCTGTGGCGCTGTGCGTGAAGACGTGAAACTGCGTGACGTGGTGATCGGTATGGGTGCCTGCACCGATTCCAAAGTAAACCGTCTGCGCTTCAAAGATCACGACTTCGCTGCCATCGCCGACTTCGACCTGGTTGCCAATGCCGTGCAGGCCGCCAAGAACAAGGGCGTTGCCGTGCGTGTGGGTAACATCTTCTCCGCCGACCTGTTCTACACCCCGGACCCCTCCATGTTCGACGTCATGGAAAAATACGGCATCCTGGGTGTCGAGATGGAAGCCGCCGGTATCTACGGCGTGGCCGCAGAGTACGGTGCCAAGGCGCTGACCATCTGCACCGTCTCCGACCATATCCGTACCGGTGAGCAGACCACCTCTGAAGAGCGTCAGCTGACCTTCAACGACATGATCGAAATCGCACTGGATTCCGTCCTGTTGGGCGACAACTAATCCCGCAGCCTCTGGAACCATGCAAAAACGGCGACCTCTGGTCGCCGTTTCTTTATCCGTTTACTGCGCCGGATCATTGTTGGTTGGCGGCGGGGAGGGGGGAGGACTTCGTTTTTTGTGCTTGCGCACTCGCATATAGTTGCGACGAATGCCATAGGAGATAAGCAGACCTGCCAGCAGCGCAATCAGCAATATCAGCCGCTGTTTCTCCTGAATCGTTTTGAGTCTGGTGTCCTTGTCCGCCAGCATCTGCTGCTCTTCCAGGGTGATGCGCAGGTAGCCCAGTGTCTGATCGCCATCCAGGACCTCCTGTACGAACTGGATCCGCCCCTTGCCTTGTTCCGGCATCGATTTGTTATTGTCACCGATGGGTAGCAGGCTCTCCAGCGGTACGGCCTGTTCCGACTGGGCGAGGGGAATGCCGCGTCCATCATAGAGTGTGACATCGAGGATCTCCGGCTCGGTCGCCAGATCCCGGGCCAGCCGTTCCAGCTCACTGCTGTTCTCCTCCTTGAGCCAGCGCTTCATGTCGCGGGCAGCATAGGCGACCAGTGCCTGGGCGCGGTTGCGTGCTTCGGTGTGCAGCGCAGCCTGGCTCTCTCCCTGCATATGAAGGAGAACAACCAGTACCCAGCAGCCGAGCAGCAGGCCGGCTACCAGACTGAGTACACGTTTGATGGGAAGATGACGCTGCAAGCGCGAGACCTCATGCTGACAATGAGTGCCGGATCTTGGCGCTTGCCTGCGCAAAAAGCAATACGCTACTCTGGGTCAGCATTGTTAACCCCCTGATCACCAAGGAAGGCGTATCTCTTATGTTGTTGTCCCGGCTCCCCCCTCTGTTATCCGATTGGCCTGCGTTGTTGTCCGGCTCACCCTGTTGGCAGCTCAACGCCGATGCGTTGCAACCGACAGAGACCCCGCAGGCGGGCGGCTGGTTGGTACTGTTTGGCAAGGGGCTGGGCGCCTCCCATCTGACGCATCTGTCACCACTGTTGGCTGCGCAGGGGCTGGTGGCCACCCTCTATCCTCCCACCGAGGTGACGGAGGTGCCGCTGCTGCTGCTTGGCTGCGATCGCTTCTCTTCCGAGTTGGTGGCCGAGCTCAAGAGCGGTGAGTGGGAGATCGATCTCTGCCACCTGCCGGCACTCCCCACCCTGAGCGAACCCGGCCTGTTGGTGATGGACATGGATTCCACCGCGATCCGTATCGAGTGCATCGACGAGATCGCGCGGCTGGCGGGGGTCGGCGATCAGGTGGCGGCGGTAACAGCTGCTGCCATGCAGGGCAAACTGGAGTTCTCCGACAGTCTGCGCAACCGGGTGGCCCTGCTGGCTGGAGCGCCGGTCACCATTCTCGACGAGGTGGCCGCCAACATGCCGTGGATGCCCGGCTTGCAACTGATGGTCGATACCCTCAAAGAGGCTGGCTGGAAGGTGGCCATCGCCTCCGGCGGTTTTACCCGTTTTGCCGGCGAGTTGCAGCAGGCGCTGGGGCTCGATGCCATCTTCGCCAACGAGCTGGCGGTGGAAGGGGGTCAGCTGACTGGCAAGGTGAGCGGGCGCATCGTTGATGCCAGCGTCAAGGCCGAGGTGTTACAGCAGCTTGCTCAGGAGTACGGCATTGCTGCCGCCCAGACCGTGGCCATCGGCGATGGTGCCAACGATCTCAAGATGATGGGCGTGGCAGGTCTTGGGATTGCTATTCATGCCAAGCCGCTGGTGCGGGCGCAGGCTGCGGCCACCCTCAATCATCACGATCTGGAGGGGGTGATCTGCCTGCTGGCGGCGCGGGCCTGCAGCGAACAACGCTGGGACAAGCGCTGACTGTGTTTCAAGGAGGAAACCAATAAAAATGGAATTGTTGCAGCAGTCTCTGTTTATCCCCTGTGGCGCCCATCAACTGCATGTTCGCCACATCAAACCCCGGGTCGCCGTGCATGGCGAGCCGATCCTGATGGTGCACGGCGCCATCGAGAACGGCCGCATCTTTTACACCGAATCGGGCAAGGGGCTGGCCTGTTTTTTGGCCCGCCACGGCTATCAGGTCTATGTGGCTGATTTGCGGGGACGGGGGCTCAGCACTCCGGCCATCGCCGAGCAGGCGGAGCACGGCCAGCACGAGCTAATCACCGAGGACTTGCCCGCCCTGCATCGCTGGATTGCCGAGCGCCATCATGGCTTCAAGGTGCACTGGGTGGCCCACTCCTGGGGTGGCGTCATCATGGCCTCGACCCTGGTGCGCTTTCCCGAGCTGGCGGAGCAGGTGGCCAGTCTGCTGTTTTTTGGTACCAAACGCGGCGTGTCGGTGCACAATCCCGAGCGCTGGCTGAAGGTGGATCTGATCTGGAATCGGCTGGCCCCCTGGCTGGCTCGCCGCCGTGGTTTTCTGGCTGCTCGCACTCTGAAGATAGGTGCTGACGACGAGCCGCTGCGCTATCTGCAGGAGACCATCCCCTGGGTCAAGTGTGGCCCCTGGCGGGATCCTCACGACGGTTTTGCCTATGACGAGGGGGCGGCACGGGTCAACTGGCCGCCACTCTGGATGATCTCTGCCAGAGCCGACAAGGTATTGGGCCATCCGACCGATGTGCGCCGTTTCAGCGACGAGATAGGCTCGGCTGCTCGTCACACCCGCCTGGGGCGTGATAATGGCAACCGGCTTGACTATGACCACATCAATATGCTGACCGCCCCGCAGGCGCAGGAGGATCACTTTCCCCGGATCCTGGAATGGCTGCTCAATCCGCAGGCAGCATGACAAAAAACAGGGCACATAGTGCGCCCGTGTCGATGGGATCAGCGGGGCGGCTGCGTGATGCCGAACCGGAACAGAGTTGCCTGGGTGGTGTCGGTCAGCTCGCCAACCCCCACGACACTCCACAACTCCTCTTCCAGCCGCTTTGCCTTGTGAATGGCGAACTTGGCGATGTAGTCCAGCTCATTGGCAATGAAGTTGGTGTCGGGGCGTCCGGTGCGGGAGATGCCGACCAGCACCGAGTAGAATTCTCCCTGCTGCAGTGCCAGCTCGATGAACTGGCGCTTCTCTTTTAGGTTGCTAAAGCTGCTGGCGAGGCGGCTGGTGAAGATGGGGAGGCCCGCCTTGGTCTGGATGCTGGCAATATAGACCTCATCTTCACGCGGTTTGTCCTCCCGCTCGATGGCTCGCAACGGATTCATCAGCAGCTCCTTGAACAACTCCCCCTGAAACAGCGGATAGAGGTTCTCCTGCTCAGGTTGCTCGGCACAGGCGGTTAACAGTTGTTGCAGGCTGCGCGGAGTGAGTGACTTGCCGATGGCGGCTGGCTTGGGGGCACCCTTCAGTTTGTTGATATAGACCGGTGAGTTGAACAGGTGGTGGGTGTAAATATTGCGCAGGGCTCGCGCCAGTCCGCGATAACGGCGCTGCTCCTGCGCCGCCTTGAGCTTGTTCTGGTTGCTCTCGATCAGCAGGCTGAAGAACTGACGACCGGTATGACGATCGGAATCCCCGTCGATACAGAGGTGCAGCACGGTGCGAGTCATGTTGAGACTAACCAGCCGGTAGGAGAGATGCTGCAGATCCATGCTCTTGGATAACTCCTGCAGACGGGGCAGGGCGATGGTCACCACATCGTTTTTATCACCAGCAAACGCCTCTTCCAGCTCGACCTGCAGGCCATGGGCAGAAATATCTCGGGTCCAGCCAAGCCATGACTTGCCATTGTGATGGATGGCAACGGCTGTTTTGTGGATATAGCGCAGCTCCTTGCGCAACTGGACATAGTGCAGGGATTCAATCTCGAAGGGGGCAACGCCCAGCTCGTGACCAAAACGTTGCAATTCATTGGCATTATTGCCCAGCTCGCCCTCCGGGCGGAACTCCTCCCGTTGGGACTCCAGACTGATCTCCTGCAGCAGGCCGCAATACCCAATCAGTTTGAGACGTTCGAGTAACAGAATATCCTGCAGTTGCGAATTTTCGACCCCCTGCAACTGCCCTACATCTGCCTCCAGCGATTCACACGCCTCCAGTGAAAACTTGTAGACACGCCAGCTGGGACGTCGGGAGCCCACCTGGAAGAAGAGGGCGGTGAGACCACTCTGGCGCAGCTCTTCAGCAGTGGCAGAGAAGAAATAGATATGGCTGCGTACCGTGTGGGTGAAGCAGTAGATGAGGGTTTCGGTCGTGGTGCCGGGAGCAGGGCAGAGGCGTTTCATCCGTTTTGCTGAGAAGAGTCCCGCCAGGGCATCGCGGTTTTTCTCGTCGCGCCAATACTCCAGCAGGTGCTGGTTGTTCTCGGTGCGCAGTGCTATCTCGAGTGAGGGACAATCTCCTGTGCTGAAGAAGAGCGGCATGCCGGTCATCCGTGGCAGGTAGAACTGCTCATATCCCTTGATGATGGCGGCGGAGAGCAGATAGTCGACGCTGACCCGATAGCGGATCTTGTTGGCTTCGATAAAGTCGCTGAGGAAGGCATCGAAGGCGGGCTGCTCACCGGAGCGTACCAGCCTCAGCCAATACTTCCCTTCCTTGCTCTCTTCACCGAGGATCTGGTAACCGACCGGCTGATGCAGCACCGGATTGGGGTGATCCCGCTCCAGCCCGGTAAAGAAGACCTCGACCTGAGCGCCGGTCTGGTAATTGGGCAAATAGGGGACCGAGACTCTCATGCCGCCGAGGGAAAGATCGGAACTTTTGGCGAACAACTTCTCCCCGTCATGAAGTTTGATGAGCAAGGGCGAGCTAAAGTGCATCCGCTCTTGTCGTCGCCCGTAGTAACTGGCAAAGACGATGGTGTTGACGTCGTATTGCCGGAAGGGGCTGACAGGGGGTTGCAGCAGGCCATCCACCCGGGCGTGGTGATGGTTCTTTTGCCATTGTTGCAGTGCTTCGTAAACGCCAAGGGTATAGGCGTCACGGTAGAGATAGCACTGGGACTGAAACAGTCCGATGGCCTCGGCCGGCATAAAGTGGGTGATACCGTCGAACTCGTGCACCAGGCACTCGTCCTCCAGTTCATCGCGCATGTCGATAACCCTGCGGCAAGGGGAGCATTTGCGATTGAGCTCCATCTTGATCAGAAAACGGCCGTTACTGTTTTCGTCCTGGGTCAGACGGTTGAAGATCTCTTCGAAATCTTTCTCCCGCAGCAGGGGTACAAGTTGTTCAATCAGATGTTGTTGGTGTACTGAATCCATGTGTTCCTGCCACGGAAAGTCACTTTTCCGATTCTGGGTTTGATCTGTCGGTCGCAAACAAGTATATCAAGCAGGAATTCATCCTGTCCCCGAGTTATCAATGGCTAAAAATAAAACTGCTTATGTTTGTTCCGAATGTGGTGCCGACTTCACACGCTGGCAAGGTCAATGCAGCGAGTGCAAGGAGTGGAATACCATCACCGAGGTACGCCTTGGCTCCGTCACTCCCGCTGGCAAGAGTGCCCGTTACACCGGTTATGCCGGCGCGGTTGGCAGTCAGGTACAGACACTGGCAGAGATCGCTACCACCGAAATCCCCCGTTTTACTTCCGGTTTCAAGGAGTTGGATCGGGTGCTTGGTGGCGGTGTGGTGCCCGGCTCGGCGATTCTGATCGGTGGTAACCCGGGGGCGGGTAAATCGACCCTGCTGCTGCAGACCATGTGTGGTCTGGCAGAGCGGATGAAAACTCTCTATGTCACCGGTGAGGAGTCGCTCCAGCAGGTGGCAATGCGGGCCAACCGCCTTGGTTTGCCTACCGACAAGCTACGGATGCTCTCCGAGACCAGCGTTGAGCAGATCTGCCTGATTGCCCAGCAGGAGCAGCCGCAGATCATGGTGATCGACTCCATTCAGGTGATGCATGTGGCGGATGTCCAATCTTCTCCCGGTTCGGTCGCACAGGTGCGTGAGGCAGCAGCGTTACTGACCCGTTACGCCAAGCAGAACCATGTGGCCATCTTCATGGTGGGTCATGTGACCAAGGATGGCAGTCTGGCTGGCCCCAAGGTACTGGAACACTGCATCGACTGCTCTGTGCTGCTTGACGGTGGCCATGACTCCCGTTTTCGGACTCTGCGCTCTCACAAGAACCGCTTCGGTGCGGTCAACGAGCTGGGGGTCTTTGCCATGACTGAACAGGGGATGCGCGAGGTGAGCAATCCCTCCGCCATCTTCCTCAGTCGGGGGCAGGAGCAGGCGCCCGGTTCCATCGTCATGGTGATCTGGGAGGGCACCCGGCCGCTGCTGGTGGAGTTGCAGGCGCTGGTGGATTACTCCCAGCTCTCCAACCCACGTCGGGTAGCGGTGGGGATGGATCACAACCGGCTCGCCATGTTGCTGGCGGTGCTGCACCGTCACGGTGGGCTGCAGATGGCGGATCAGGATGTCTTCATCAACGTGGTTGGCGGGGTCAAGGTCGAGGAGACCAGTGCGGATCTGGCGCTGCTACTGGCGATGGTCTCCAGTTTCCGGGATCAGGCGCTGCCCAAGGATCTGGTGGTGTTTGGCGAAGTGGGGCTCTCAGGGGAGATCCGTCCTGTCCCCTCTGGTCAGGAGCGGCTGCAGGAAGCGGCCAAACACGGTTTTCGTCGTGCCATCGTGCCGCACGCCAATGCCCCCAAGCATCCTATCGAGGGGATGGAAGTGGTGCCGGTCAAGAAGTTATCAGAGGCGCTCGAGGCGTTATAACCGTAGCAATAGAGGCTGAATGAACAGAAAAGAGCACCATGTCTGGCCGGGCGTCGTTACGACTGGTTGTGCTCCTGATGCTCGTTCAACAGCTGTTCCAGCTCCCGATGCAGCAGCTCTTCGTCACCTACGTTGAGCTCTATCATCCGCTTGAGGTGGGTGGCACTGTCGATGTCGATGTGGTGGCAGTAGAACCCCAGCTTCTTGCTGGCTTCATGGGTTAGCTCGACCTGCATCTTGATCTCGATGTCGCTGCCACTCAGGACAAAACTGAGCTGGTACTCCTTGTTGTCACGGCTCTCCCAATCATCCGGTCGGATTAACAGGGCGCCCTGCAGGGATATGTCGACAAGCTGAGTCTGCCACTTGTGCTCCCCCTGGGTGAGTTCGGCCGTGGTCAAATAGAGGATCCGTGCAAAACGGCGGCGCTCAGACATGCTCATCTCCTAGTTTGGAATCAGCTGGACACAGGGAATCATTGCTCTGAGTGTAATGCACCTTGGCTGCCAGTATCTTGAACTTGCTCCGAAAATAGCAATCAGGCTTGCTGGGCACTGAGGAACTCCACCACATGGAGTGCCTTGACCAGACGATCTTCCTGTTTGAAGCGATCCTCCAGTACCGGACCCAATTCGTTGAGGTCATCATCGAGCAGTAGCAGTTGGGCCTCGTCGGCATCACTGTATTTGTCGTTGAATTCGAGGGCAAACTCGGTAGTGGCACGAATATGGGGATAAATGCGCTTGGCCAGCTCCAGTGTTTCGCCGCTGGCTTGCTCGAAGGCGGTGACGACGTGGTGGTAGATCTCGAAATGGCCCGCGCTGACATAGTCGACTAGGCGGTCGCAAAACTGATGCAGCTCTTCTGTTTTGGGCAGGCTGCGTTGCTTGGTCCGCGCCGGAGTAAGGCCTGCCAGCTGCATGTATCCAACCAGCAACGCTTGCCTTGCATCCAGCCAGTCGTCGATAGCTTTATGCTTGCCTGCCAGCGCCTGCTTGGTCTGTTCCAGTTTCGTCAACATAATCCCTATCCCTCCGTGGGGCAAAGGCTGGCCGATTGTTCGGTATTCCGAGCCGTTTGAGCAGTGACACAACCTATAACTAGGGAAAATCTGGGCAAGCGTCAATAGCCATGGGGGGATAATGTTAAGTGGCGAAGAAATAGTCAGCGGATTGTGTCTGCGTGCTAGCAGGTTTCAGGCCTGCTCACGGTTTTTCGCGTGTGGAATGTGACTATTTCCGCAGATCTTGATGAAAACCCCAGCGTTTGACGCGTTCGGCTCGATAAAGGCTTTGCCTGTGCGTTTTTTTTTGCATAGAGTGACCCAGCGCTAAATGCCCGATCATAAAGGAAATGTTATGAACAAAGCTCAACTTGTCGATGCGATTGCCGCCAAAGCAGATCTGAGCAAAGCTCAGGCCAAAGTGGCTCTGGAAGAGATCATCAATGGTATTACCCAGAGCTTGAAAGAAGGCGATGCTGTGCAACTGGTCGGTTTTGGCACCTTCAAGGTCACCCACCGCGCAGGCCGCACCGGTCGTAACCCGCAAACTGGTAAAGAGATCCAGATTGCTGCTGCCAACGTGCCTTCATTCGTGGCTGGCAAGGCTCTGAAAGACGCCGTCAAGTAAGTCCGAAAGTCTGTTTTGTCCAATGCCAGTCAGCTTGCTGACTGGCATTGTTTTTATGGGATTCTCCCATCCTTCCTGACTTTTCCTTTTGTCGGCCTCGTTGCGGCTGAGGCCTTATGCCGTTTGCGGGTTGGATGGCAGCGGCCAGATCCGCTCATAGGCCCAGGTAAAGACCATGATGTAGACGAGGTAGAAGGCGACGAAGCCGAGATCCAGCATCAGGGCGTCCCACACTTCCAAATCGAGCCAGAACATGACGCAGGGGAGGGAGAGCATCATAAAGCTCGCCTCATAGCCAAACGCGTGCAGGAAGCGGTCCAGTGGTCGCTTGTTAGTGCGTCCGCAAAGTTTGAGCAACCCCTTGTCGAACAACAGGTTCCAGCCGTAGGTCCAGGCGGTGGCGACGATGGAGAAGAAGATGGCCAGTGAACCGACCTCGGCGACGCCCTGACCGAACAGCTGGCTGATCAGCGGTGCGACCAGTGCCAGCCCGATGCCTTCGTAGAGAACCAGATAACGAAGTCGATCGGGGGTGGTGCGTAGTTGGGTACTACTCATGGGGATGTGCCTCCTGTGGGAGGCGCATTCTAATCAGGGAGTGGTTAAAAGAGAAGCATCGGCCCGTCATGACGGGCGTTGAGGGGCATGATGATGCCCCCTCATTTGCGATACGTCTCTATTGCCAACTTGGGCGTTAGCCCTGAGTGGTCAAGTCTGCGACTCAGGCGCCGGTTGGCGTGACCCGGGTCAGCATGGCAAAGCCCTCTTCCACTTGAGTGAGCTCTACCTTGACCTCTCCCAACTCGGCGAGCGAGGCAACATGGGTGCCGCCACAGGGGATGGTGACCTCCTGGCCTTCCAGCGAGCAGTGCCAGTAACGGGAGTCGATGATCGCCTCGCCGGCCCGGCTTCGGCGAATGTCAGCTCCGCTTGCTACCCAGTCGGCCAGTTGTTGGTTGACTTTCTCTTCAATCAGCGCCAGATCTGCCAGCAGCGCCTCGCTGTTGACTCCTTTCTTGCGCAGGCTCTTGCCGATTCGGTACTGCTCCCACGATCCGCAAGGCTCGACCCGCGAGCTTTGAATAGCAAGACGATCGAAGTCGGGCTGGCCCAGTGCATCGCGCTCGCTTACCTCCTTGCGCCAGTAGGGAGTCAGTACTCGATTGAGCGCCAGCGCGGCCAGATGGCAGCCGCTATGGCCCAGACTCAGGGCGTGGCGGGCAGCGCTATCTACTTGCAATTCGACCTGGCTGCCAACGGCTAGCGCGTGGTCACCGGTCATTGGATGGACCACCACGAAACGCCACCCTTCAGCCCCCCGTTTTACCGGAATCGCAGTATCGACAAACAGCTTGCCATCCGGGCTGATAGCCCCCATCCGGCAAGGGCCAATGGCGGCTTCGCCCCCTTCCCAGCGAGCATGGCCCACATCCCCCGGCTGATCGGGCCAGAGGTGGCTCTGGGGATGAAAGGGGGTGAGGTCGGTGACCAGCAGTGTGGTGTCGCCACGCTGACAGCAGACCACGCTGGCTTGCTCCTGATGATGGCCCAGCACGAAGCTGACTCGGGTATGTTCCATGGCAAGGCTCCCGCAACGATAAATGAGAAAAGAAAGCGGCAGCATACGCCAAAGTGCGAAGAGGCTCATTAACCAGAGTTAATGAGCCCCTCTTCTCGGTTTGACGGTTCGCTAGATCATGGCGACCAGCAGGTAGGCGTTGAGCCCGATCACCAGGGCGACGATGAGGCGGCCGACCGCCTGGGTCACCGGGTGGTTGCGATACTCCCCCATCAGGGCGCGATCGCCGGTCAATATCAGCAGCGGGATGAGCGCCAGCGCGATGCCGAAGCTCAGCACCACCTGGCTCAGCACCAGGATCTCGGTGGTGTTGAGGCCCATGGCGATTACCACGAAGGCAGGGGCCATGGTGATGGCGCGGCGCAGCCAGAGCGGGATGGTGAAGCGCACGAAGCCCTGCATCACCACTTGGCCGGCCAGCGTGCCCACCACGGTAGAGCTGATGCCGGAGGCGACCAGCGAGAGGCCGAACAGAGTCGCGGCCGCCTGACCCAGCAGCGGGGTGAGGGTCTGGTAGGCCGACTCCAGCTCGGCTACTTGCTGGTTGCCGGAGCTGTGGAAGGCGGCCGCCGCCATGGCCATCATGGCCAGATTGACGAAGCCGGCGATGGTCATGGCAATCGCCACATCGACCCGGGTGGTGTGCAGCCGCTGGGGGACCGAGCCCTGATCCTGGGTGTGCTGGGTCAGTGCCGAGTGCAGGTAGATAACGTGGGGCATCACGGTGGCGCCGAGCACGCCGGCCGCCAGATAGACGGCGTCACTGTTGGGCAGGCCGGGGAAGAGGGCGCCCTCCAGCAGGCTAGGCAGATGGGGGCGGGAGAACACCAGCTCGACGATGTAGGCCGCCGCCACGAACAGCAGCAGGCCGCCCACCACGAACTCCAGCGGTTTCTGGCCGCGGGATTGCAGCATCAGGATCCCCCAGGTCACCACGGCGGTGATGCAGGCCCCTTCAAGCAAGGTCACGCCAAGCAGCAGCTTGAAGCCGACGGCGGCGCCGATAAATTCGGCGAGATCGGTGGCCATGGCGATGATCTCTGCCTGCACCCAGTAGGCCCAGACCGCCGGTTTCGGCAGTCGGTCGCGGATGTGCTCCGCCAGATTTTTGCCGGTGACGATGCCGAGTTTGGCCGAGAGGGTTTGCACCAGCATGGCCATCAAGTTGGCCCATACCACTACCCAGAGCAACTGGTAGCCAAAGGTAGAGCCCGCCTGAATATTGGTGGCGAAGTTGCCCGGGTCGATATAGCCGATGGCGGCGATAAAGGCAGGCCCGAGCAGGGTCAGTTTGAATTTGCGGGCTGGAATCGTAGTCGTCAGTGCGGGTTGCATGGCATCACCCTCCATAAGGATATGGAGAGAGAATAGATCTAAATGATAATCGTTATCAATTGTTGTTTCTGATGATTTCCATCGGGAAAAACATTTAAGGCGGTCAGTTGCAGTGAGGGATGTGATTTCGTACAATACGCCGCCCTAGAAAAGCAGCGACTAAACACCTTTATGTTCCTTGCCTCCGAGGTCTGGCTGCACCTGGGCGGAGGCTGAATTAATCCGTAAGGAGCTAAAATGCGTCATTACGAAATCGTCTTCATGGTTCATCCGGACCAGAGCGAGCAAGTTCCCGGCATGATCGAGCGTTACACCGGCGCCATCACCACCTCCGGTGGTACCATTCATCGCCTGGAAGATTGGGGCCGTCGTCAGCTGGCTTACCCGATCGACAAACTGCACAAAGCCCACTACGTTCTGATGAACGTAGAAGCAGAGCAAGCCGTTATCGATGAGCTGGAAACCAACTTCCGCTTCAACGATGCCGTTATCCGCAACATGATCATGCGCACCAAGCACGCCGTGACTGAAGTTTCTCCGATGGCCAAGGCCAAAGAAGAGCGCTTCACCCGTCGTGACGACGAGCGCCGCGAAGAAGCTACTGAAGCTGCTTCCGAAGAGTAATTCTGGATCACTGACTAGAGGATAAAGGCCATGGCACGTTATTTCCGTCGTCGTAAGTTCTGCCGCTTCACCGCCGAGAACGTTACCGAGATCGACTACAAAGATATCGTTACTCTGAAAAACTACATCACTGAATCTGGCAAGATCGTACCGAGCCGTATCACCGGTACCCGCGCCAAGTATCAGCGTCAGCTGGCACGCGCCATCAAGCGTGCTCGTTACCTGGCTCTGCTGCCGTACACCGATCTGCACAACAAGTAAGAATCGGCCCGGCACTTAAGCCTAACTCAACGAAATTTATAGAGGAAAGGTAATGCAAGTTATCCTGCTCGACAAAATCGCCAAACTGGGCGGTCTGGGTGACCAAGTTTCCGTGAAATCTGGTTATGCCCGTAACTACCTGATCCCGCAAGGCAAAGCTGTTATGGCCACCAAAGCCAACATCGAAGCTTTCGGTGCTCGTCGCGCTGAGCTGGAAGCCAAACTGGCTGCCAACAAAGCTGCTGCTGAAGAGCGTGCTGCCAAGCTGGCCGAACTGGCTACCGTGGTTATCGCTTCCAAGTCTGGCGACGAAGGCAAGCTGTTCGGTTCCATCGGTACCCGTGACGTGGCTGAAGCCATCACTGCTGCCGGCGTAGCCGTTGCCAAGAGCGAAGTCCGCATGGGCAACGTTCTGCGTAACACCGGTGACTACGAAGTTGCTGTTCAGCTGCACGCTGACGTTAAAGCAACCGTACAGATCCAGGTTGTTGCCCTGTAATAGCGATTCGCTTTTGCAGAAAAAACCCGCGCTCTTGCGCGGGTTTTTTATTTTCCGGCCCGGGGGTAGAGTGAAGGTCTGTTCCACTGGAGGAGATCCTTATGGCTTGGGTAGAAGGTCGCGTCATCGAACGCATCGAATGGACACCCACCCTGTTCTCCCTGCGGGTAGCGGCCGAGCTGGTCCCCTACAAGGCAGGCCAATTCACCAAGCTGGCCCTCGAGCAGGGCGATCGCCGCATTCAGCGCGCCTACTCCTTCGTCAATCCCCCCTCTGCGCCATACCACGAGTTCTATCTGGTCGAGATCCCGAGCGGTGAGCTGACTCCGTCCCTTGGCTTGCTGCAAGCGGGCGATACATTGCTGGTGCAATCCCAGGCCACCGGCTTCCTGACGCTGGATGAGGTGCCCGCCGGGCGCGATCTCTGGCTGCTCTCGACCGGCACTGCCATCGGCCCCTTCCTCTCCATGCTGGCAGATGGGGAAGCCTTCAACCGTTTCGAGAATCTGGTGCTGGTGCACGGGGTGCGCAAAGGCGAAGAGCTGAGCTATCAGGATTTGATCGCCAGCTTTGCCGAGCAATATGGCGCGCGTTTTTGCTATGTCCCCTTTGTCAGCCGCGAGCCTTGGCCCGATGCAATGGCAGGGCGGATCCCGGCGGCGATTGCCAATGGTCAGCTGCAGGCTAGAGTGGGGTTGGAGTTCTCACCCGAGCTGAGCCAAGTGCTGATCTGCGGCAATCCGGAGATGGTGAAAGAGACCCAGCAAACCTTGCTGGCGCTGGGGTTGGTCAAGAATCTGCGGCGGGCACCGGGCAATATCAGTGCGGAGAATTATTGGTAAAACAATCAGCACAGGGGCGCCAGGCCCCTGCTGGATAAGGAAAGGGGGGGTCAGTTTTTCTTGCCGTTACCCTTGTTTTTATCCTTCTGTTTGTCGTGACCCTGTCCCGGGTTATTGCCGCCGTGGATGCTGCGGTTGTAGTGATCCCGGTACTTGCCATCCATCTTGTCGCAGTTGAGTTTGATCCGGCTGTCGCCAATGCCAAGATCCAGACAGTTGTCCTGCCACCAGTCGTACTCCTTGTCATCCCAGTCGAGATTGATCTTGATGTCATCACCGGAGATCTTGATGCCATCGCTATTTTTGCTTGGCGGTGCCGCAACCGCGATGCCGTGCGCCATCAGCAGGGAAAGCAGCAGGGCGCCGCGCCGGATAACGGGGTTGTGTTTAGCTTGGGTCATCGCAAGGGTACTCCTGTTGTTACTGGTCGCTCTGCGAGTTGGCAGGGACCTGGTTGGTTTTCGGTGGCTGGTTGCGATTCTCTTCATCTTCCAGATTGAATTTGACCGCCTTGCAGTCGACGGAGGAGGTCTCCCTGATATCCAGAGTGAGGCAGTCGTTCTGGGTCCAGCCGAACTGTTTGTCATCCCAGTCCAGATTGAATTTAAGCTCATCGACGGAAAATTCGGTGCCACCGCTCTCTGGATATTGCTGTGTCGCAGCGGCGCCGCCGGTAACCAGAAGAAGGGAGAGTAGCAAGGTGGTCGTACTGTTCATGATGGCCTCGGATAATTGCAACGGTGGATGAGTGTACGGATCTGGGCTGAACCCGGGCGGAATCGCACCTCATCTCACCACATGATCAAGTCAGGGAGGAATTGTATCGCTTTTCTGCTGCCGATTTGTCCGTTTTGGTCGCACTCTGGGCAGCTGGTTGCCAATCTGAAGGAATTCAGTCATTTGCCCTTCTCTGTGCGAGTCTGGCGACTATAATCGGCAGCTAACTTTTCCTGCACAGCACACCCCTTCATCATGACCACACAGGACTCCTCCACACAGCGCTACCCCAAGGGGTGGTTCGCTCTGACGACGGTATACAGTTTCACCGGATTGGCCATTCTGGCCTCCATTATCTTCTCCCTGCTGCTGTTCCTCTCCATCGATGACAACCCGCTGATGAAGTGGCTGTTCGGCGGCTTGGCCATCATCTTCGAGCTGGGCAAGTTTTACGTCTGGTACGAGTACGGCGAGCGCAAGGCGCGGCGGGATCTGAGTGGTGCTCTCTGGTCGCTGCTGTTTTACAGCGTGCTGGCGGCCATCTCCATCGGCGGCAGTATCGGTGGCATCAACAGCGCCACCAATACGGTGTTGAGCCAGCAGGCGCGCCACGAGCGGGAGCTGGCCCGTTTCGACGAGCAGATCGCCAGCATCGAGCGGCAGATCCAGCTCAACGAAGAGGCGGCCCGCAAATACATCGAGCTGGAGCGCATCTCCAGTGGCGTCTCCTCGTTGCAGCATGCCAACACCAAGCTGCGCTTGCAGCAGGATGAGCTGCGCCAGCAGCGCGATGCCAAGCCGGTCAACGAACAATCCTCTATGTTGGGGCTGATGAGCAGTCTGGCGGACGGGGTCGGGATGAGCATCAGCCAGGTGCAGTTCCTGCTGGTCTGCTTCCTCTCGGTGCTGCTCGACGTGTTCGGCGCCTTCTTCGTCAGCCTGATCGGCGAGGAGAACCGCTTTCGCCGGATGTGGCGCTGGCAGCAGGAGCAAGCTCGCAGAGAGGCGCAGGCAGAGTTGGCGATGGCAGCCCAGCCCGAGCCCATCATGCCCCCCGAGCCAGCCCCCGAAGTGCTGGCACAGGTGCGCGGTGCGCTGGTGAGCGGTGAGCTCAAGTGCAGCAAGCGCTCGGTGGCACAGGCGTTGTCACTCTCGCTGGAGGAGGTGGATCGGGTGTTCCACCATCTGCTGTCGCAAGGGGTGCTGGGGCAGGGGAGCAATCGCCACTACTACCTCAATCCGGCGCTGGAGCAGCAACCCGGATAGTGAGAAGGCCACCGGAACTCGGTGGCCTTTTTCGTTATCGAGTGGCTGTGGCACTCAGTGAGTCAGCACCATCATCAGGCTGAGGAAGGCGGCCAGTCCGCCACCGATGCCGATGATCCAGTAAAACCCCTTGGCCCCCTGTTTGAGCGGGATGTGGAAGTAGAGCAGAAACGCCCACCACCCCAGTGCCAGCAACAGAGGAATAAGAAACATTCGAGCCATGGTGTCCTCGCTGTTATTCTGTTGACCCTTGATCAATCAACAGGATGGATTGTGCAATGACGCAACTACAGATTACCGCATTCGGTGACCCCTCGGTACTCAAGCTCAACCCTTCCCTCGATAAGGTGCCAGCCGATGGCGAAGTGCGGGTGAGCATCTGCTTTGCGGGGGTTAACCCCATCGATGCCAAAACCCGCGCCGGTCTTGGCTGGGCGGCGGCCCAGAACAAGGACAAGCTGCCCTGGACGCCGGGTTATGACATCTCCGGCGTGGTGGAGAAGGTAGGCCCCGGCGTAACCTCGCTGGTCGAGGGGGATCGGGTGTGCGGCATGGTCGGTTTTCCTCTTACCGCTGGTGGCTACGGGGAGTCTGTGGTGGCAAGCGAAGGCGAGCTGGTCAAGCTCGACGGAGTGAGCCTGCAGCAGGGAGCGGCGCTGCCACTGGCCGGTCTCACCGCCTGGCAGGGGCTGCTTGAGCACGGCGGCCTCAAGAGCGGTCAGCGGGTATTGATCCTCGCCGGTGCCGGTGGGGTTGGCCATCTGGCGGTGCAGTTTGCCAGCGCCTATGGCGCCGAGGTGGTGGCTACCGCCAGCCCCGACAACCATGGCTTCCTCCATGCTTTGGGGGCGCGCTGGATGGTGGATTACCATGATGCGAACTGGCCCGCACAGGTGGTGGCAGAGGCCGGTCAGGTCGATCTGGTGCTGGATCTGGTAGGCGGCGAGAGCGGCAAGGCGGCGCTCGCCTGTGTCAAACCGGGTGGCCGCCTGGTGACTGTGCCTACCATTACCGCCCAGCAGATCAAGGATGCTGGGGCTGCGGCGGGTATCGAGGTGGTCGGCATGCTGGTTCACCCCGACCAGAAGCAGCTGGGTCAGATGTTGATGCTGCTGCGTCAGGGGGAGGTGAAGGTCACCCTCGCCGGTGAGTTCGCTCTGGCTGAGGGGGCGCTGGCCCATCAGGCCATCGAAGGGGGCCATGTACGCGGCAAGCTGCTGCTGCGCATGCCTGCGGCCGATGGCTATCCCGGATGAGCGAGATGATGGAGATGGGGCTGGGGTGGCTCTTTTTAAGTGCATTCACCTCCGCCACCCTGCTGCCCGGCAGCTCGGAAGTGCTGCTGGGGGCCATGGCGGCCAAGGGGGAGTGGAGCATGGCTAGCCTGCTGCTGTGGGCGACGCTGGGCAATACCCTCGGTTCCATGACTACCTGGTGGCTCGGCTGGCTCGCCACCTTCAAGAAAAAACCGGAAGATTTTCAAGGCCGTGGGGAACAAAAAGCCTTAGGCTGGCTCAAACAACATGGTCACTGGTGTCTGCTGCTTGCCTGGACGCCGGTGGTCGGTGATGGTCTCTGTCTGTTGGCCGGTTGGCTGCGCCTCTCCTTCTGGCGCTCTCTCATTTTGATCGGGCTCGGCAAATTGTTCCGTTATGCCCTGGTTTTTCTGCTGGCCAGTCACATTTTCTAGCCTGTTTTTGTCACTCACGAGGTTACCGTGAACAAAGTCATACCTTTAACGATTCTGCTGGGCTTCACCCTGCCGGTGCTGGCGGCACCGACCCTGATCGCCGAACAGGGCAAGGAGGAGGGCAAGCTCGCCATCCCCTACCAGATGTACAAGCTGGACAATGGCCTGACCGTGATCCTGGCTCCCGACCGCTCCGATCCGCTGGTGCACCTCGATGTGACCTATCACGTCGGTTCATCCCGCGAGACGGTCGGTAAGTCCGGTTTCGCTCACTTCTTCGAGCACATGATGTTCCAAGGCTCGAAACACGTCGGTGATCAGGAGCATATGCGGATCATCAACGAAGCCGGTGGCGACATGAATGGCACCACCAACAAGGACCGCACCAACTACTACGAAACAGTGCCGGCCAACCAGCTGGAAAAAGTGCTCTGGCTGGAGGCGGATCGGATGGGCTTCCTACTCGATGCGGTGAGCCAGAAGAAGTTCGAGATCCAGCGCGCCACCGTCAAGAACGAGCGGGCCCAGCGGGTCGATAACCAGCCGTACGGGCTGGTGAGCGAGAAGGTGGGGGAGGCGCTCTATCCGCGTACTCACCCCTACTCCTGGCAGCCTATCGGTTACGTGGAAGATCTCGACCGGGTCGATGTGAACGACCTCAAGCAGTTCTTCCTGCGCTGGTATGGCCCCAACAACGCTACCCTGACTCTGGGCGGCGACTTTGACAGCAAGCAGGCCCTCGAGTGGATCGAGAAGTACTTCGGCTCCATCCCGCGCGGCCCGGACGTGGCCGAGCCGACGCCAAAGCCGGTGACTCTGCCCGAGACCCGCTACGTGACGTTGCAGGACAAGGTACACCTGCCGCTGCTCTATATCAGCTACCCCACCGTATCTCTTGGCGATCCGCAGGAGCCTGCACTCGACATGTTTGCCGACGTGCTGGGTGGTTCCGCCAGCTCCATGCTCTACCAGTCGCTGGTGAAAACCGGCAAGGCGATCGATGTGGGGGCGTCCCACTACTGTGAAGAACTGGCCTGTACCCTGACCGTCTACGCCTATCCCAATCCGTCACAGGATGGCAGCCTCAAGACCCTCAAGGGGGAGGTGGACAAGGTGATCGGCGAGTTCGCCCAGCGCGGCCTCAAACCGGAAGATCTGGAGAAGGCGATCGCCAAGTACCGTGCCTCCGCCATCTGGGGTCTGGATAGCGTCTCCGGCAAGGTGAGCCAGCTCGCCATGGGTCAGGTGTTTGCCCAGGATCCCAACTATGTGTTCAAGACACTGGATGCCATCGGCAAGGTGACACCTGAGCAGGTGAAGGCCGCCTACGACAAGTTCATCGCGGGCAAGCCTGCGGTGGTGCTGAGCGTGGTGCCCAAGGGCAAGACTGAGTGGCAGGTTGCCACCCCGAACTTTACCCCCGCCAAGCGCGAACTGCCGGATTACAGCAAGCATGACGAGGCGCTGGCCGAACGACCGGTAAAAGACAATTTCGATCGCAGCGTGCAGCCCAAGGCGAGCGAGGCGGTGAGCGTCAAGGTGCCCGCCATCTGGCACGGCAAGCTCGACAAGAACATCGAGATCATCGGCACCAAGAGTGACGAGATCCCCGCGGTCTCCATCATGATCGCCCTGCCGGGCGGCATTCGTGCCGAAGATAAGGGGCAGCTTGGACTGGCCAATCTGACCGCCGCCATGATGGGGCAGGGCACGGTGCGCCTGACCGAGGCTCAGCTCAGCGACGAGCTGCAAAAGCTGGGCTCAAGCATTGATGTCTCCAGCGCCCAGTACAACAACCTCATCACCGTCAGCTCGCTGGCGGACAAGTTGCCCCAGACCCTGGCGCTGGTGCGCGAGGTGCTGGAGCGCCCGGGCATGCGGGAGGCGGACTTCGAGCGGGTCAAGGCGCAGCTGCTGCAAGGAATGCAACAGGCCCAGCAGCAGCCCGAGTGGCTGGCCGGGCAGGCGTTCCGCGAGCTGGTCTACGGCAAGCAGAACCGCCTCGGTCAACCTACCGACGGGGTAGCGGCTGATGTGGCCAAGCTGACCCTGGCGGACGTGAAGCACTTCTATCAGGCCTACTACAACCCCACCAATGCCAAAGTGGTGGTGGTCGGTGATGTGGGCCAGAAGCAGATCGAGGAGCAACTTGGCTTTCTGACCGAGTGGAAGGGGGCCACGCCGACTCTGGGGGATCTCAAGCTCAAGGGTGAGCAGGCCAAGCCGGGCATCTATCTGGTCGACAAGCCGGGGGCGCCCCAGTCGGTGATCCGCATCGGCCGTCGCGCCATGCCGTTCGATACCACGGGGGATTACTTCACCGCCGGGCTGATGAACTTCAACCTGGGTGGCAACTTCAACAGCCGCATCAACCTCAACCTGCGGGAAGACAAGGGTTACACCTATGGTGCCAGCTCGGGTTTCTCCGCCAACCGCGAGGTGGGCACCTTCGCCACAGGCGCCAATGTGCGGGCCGATGCGACTGTGGATGCCATCCGCCAGTTCCTCAAGGAGATGGACAACTACCGCAAGAGCGGCCCGACCCCGGTCGAGCTGGCCTATATGCGCAGCGCGGTTTCCCAGCAGGATGCCCTCTCTTACGAGACCTTGGGCCAGAAGGCGGGCTTCCTGCTGCAGATGGTGATGTATGACCTGAAACCGGACTATGTGCAGGCCCAGAACAACCTGATCAAAACGGTGTCGCCCGAGGCGCTCAAGGCCAGTGCCGCCCGTTGGCTCAATCCGGCCGACATGGTGATCGTGGTGGTGGGAGACAAGCAAAAGCTTGAAAAACCCCTGAAGGAGCTTCATCTTCCCATCTATCCGCTGCAGTTGCCGTAACTGACGCTTTATAAAAATCAAGAGCCGCCCCGGATGGGGCGGCCTCACATGAGCCGTGAATATGACTACAACAAGCTTGTCGCTCACCGAGTTGCTGAATGCGTTGGGATCACCGGAGCGCCTCACCGCGCTCAAGGGGATCCGGCGCGGGATCGAACGTGAATGCCTGCGCATCACGCCGGATGGCCGACTCGCCCAGAGTGACCATCCACGGGCGCTGGGCTCGGCCCTGACCCATCCCAATATCACCACCGACTACTCGGAGAGCCTGCTGGAGTTCATCACCCCGGCCACCGACTCCATCGACAGCCTGATGGAGCAGCTCGGCGACATCCATCACCATGTGATTCAGCATCTGGGTGACGAGCGGATTTGGCCGCTCTCCATGCCATGCTTCGTCGGTGGGGAAGAGAGCATCCGGCTGGCCCAGTACGGCAGCTCCAATATCGGCAAGATGAAGACCCTCTACCGTCAGGGATTGAAGAACCGCTACGGCAGCCTGATGCAGGTGATCGCCGGGGTGCACTTCAACTTCTCCATGCCCGACAGCTTCTGGAGCGAGTGGCAGGATCTGGTGTGCGAAGGGTGCTGCAGCCAGCGCTTTATCTCCGACAAGTACATGGGGCTTATTCGCAACGTCTACCGCTTCGGCTGGCTGGTGCCCTATCTGTTCGGCGCCTCCCCGGCCATCTGCGAATCCTTCCTCAAAGGGCGCAAGAGCAACCTGCCGTTCGAGAAGACCGGCAAGGGCACCCTCTATCTGCCTTACGCCACCGCGCTGCGTCTCTCCGATCTCGGTTACACCAACAGCGCCCAGGCTGGGCTCAAGATCAGCCACGACAGCCTGCCAGCCTATGTCAGCAGCCTGCGCCGCGCCATCAACACCCACAATCCCGACTTTGCCAAGATCGGGGTCAAGGTGGATGGGGAGTATCGTCAGCTCAATGACAACGTGTTGCAGCTGGAGAACGAGCTCTACGCTCCAATCCGTCCCAAGCGCACCCCGCGCAGCGGCGAGAAGCCCTCGGATGCGCTGGATCAGCGCGGCATCGAATACATCGAGCTGCGCACCGTGGACGTCAACCCCTTCACCCCGCTCGGTATCGATGCCGACCAGATCCGCTTCTTCGATCTGTTCCTGGTCTGGTGCTTGTTGCGCCCCTCTCCGGTGCTGAGTGACGAGGAGATTGCCCGCAACCGCCGCAACCAGAACAAGGTGGTGCTGGAGGGACGTCGTCCCGGCCTCGAGCTGGAGGACGAGCAGGGTCATGCCATTGGCCTCAAAGAGTACGGCCTCAAGCTGTTCGACGAGCTGGCTCAGGTGGCCGAATTGCTGGATCGCTGCTGCGGCCGTAACCACTATCGCAAAACGCTGGCAATGCACCGTGAGAAGCTGCTCAATCCGGATTTGACCTACTCCGCCCGCATGCTCAAGGAGCTGCTGGAGAGTGGCAAGGATAACGGCTGTTACGGCGACAAGCTGGCGACCCGCTATCGCGAGGAGCTGCTGGCAGGGGAGCTGCAATACTGGGATGAGGCCTACTTTGCCGGTGAGGCGAAGGATTCCCTGGCCAAACAACGGGAGCGCGAGCGCAGCGACAGCCTGTCATTCGATGACTTCCTGGCCGACTACTTCGGTACCAGTACCACCACGGCCTGAAGGCGGGTTCGTTCCGACCCAAGTGCCAGCAAAAAGCCGCTCGAGTGAGCGGCTTTTTTATTTCTCTTGTCCCGTCCTGAATATGGTTTACACCTTTCCCCCCAATAAATGGAGAGCCCGATGGGACAAGGTGTGAAACGGACA